>SVLX01000001.1 GCA_015067725.1 Oscillospiraceae bacterium
GTAGCTTGCGCCACAGACAGAGCAGGTATGCAGGTCATAACCGGTCTCGGTACAGGTGGGCTCTACAGTGGTCTTCTCATACTTGTGGCCGAGAGGTTCGACTTCACGGGTCTCGGTTGCGCCGCAACCTCTGTTACAGGTGCGGGTTTCCTCGCCCTTTTCATCGCAGGTAGGAGCCTTGGTTTCCTTCCACTCGCCCCAGTCATGGCCCAGAGCGGGAATCTCACGGGTCTCAGTCTCGCCGCAACCATTCTTACAGGTGCGGGTTTCCTCGCCCTTGTCTTCGCAGGTAGGTGCTTTGGTTTCCTTCCACTCGCCCCAATCGTGATCGCACGCACCGGAGATGGGCTCAGTGTAGGTATGACCACAGTTGGAACACTGGTAGGTGATGACGGTGGGATCGTTATCCTCGATGGACACATAGTTGTGCGCGCCACGGTCGAGAACGATGTCCTGAGCGCCATAGTCCAGCTTGTCGTTGAACTCGGCAAATTCCATAGTTACCGCTGTATAAATACAGGGCTGCTCTTTGTCGAGAATCGAGATGGTAATGCCAAACAAACTGGTATTCGCAGGAAGCGCTTCCCCTGTTGCAAAGGCGAAAATGGCAACACCATTTTCCTGGTCAATGCTTTGGGCATAGGTCAAGTTTTTGTTGACAAGCACGAAATTCTCGCCAAATCTAAGTTTGGAGGTATCCCAGGTGAAGACAAACTTGCCGTTGGTCACAGCCTCCTCCAGCTTTACGGTATAAAGCAGGGAACCAGGCAGTGCGTTGGGTGTAAATTCGTCGCCCTTGCCATCGGTCAGCTCCGGGACAGCGGCATTGGTGCTGCCAACAACCTCGACGGACCCGGTTTCAACTGCCTCGCTGATATCGGTGGAAACGGCGATTTGGCTGGACTTGGTGGTAGGAGTACCGGGAACAAAAATCTGTTCCTCATCTTTGGATACATCTACCATTACAGTCTGCGCAGACCCATCATCCACTTCATCGGTGACGATTTCTTCCACAACTTCAGGGTCAATGTCTTCGTGCTCAGGAGCAACGTAGTCTGCAGGCACAAAGAACATTCCCTTGACCACATTATACAGCAGGGAAGGTACACCTGTACCGGACTGACCCTCGGGGTAGTAGTCATTCACGGGGCTGACTGCACCGGTCTGGGTGTTCACGGTATAGAGGATGGCATTGAGACCCTGCGTTCCGCTCCAGGCAGAGCCGCCGAACAGATACAGCGTATCCGTGTCGTGATTCCAGACCATCTGCATGGGTTCAGCCATGGGAGAAATACCAATGGTAGCGCCCGCTTCATTGTTGATGGGGGCAAGATTTTCCACTGTCCGGCTGGTGCTGCCATCTTCGCCGGTACTCTCCTTCACCTCGCTCAAGCTCCATTTATAGATATGCTGACAGGACTTCGTTCCTGTGCCTGAGCCGACTGCCCAGAAGTTGCCTTCTTCGTCAATGGCCAGTCCTCTCAGCTTTTCGTAGTCCGCACCACTGGCCGTGGGGTTGGTAATGGTGACGGTATGGTCCAAAACCATGGTATTATTCTGAATGTCATACTTCAGGATGATGGAGGGGGATACCGTACCGCTGAGCAGATAGATATAGCCATCCTTGGGATTATAGGCCATGTCTGTAATGCCCCGGTCATTGCCGGTGTTCTTGGCCACCAGGTTGGTCCACTTGAACATCTGCTTTCTGCTCTCCAGGTCGTTGAGCGGCGCGCGGTATATCCAGCCGTCATAGTTAGCCATATAGACCATGCCATCGGCATAGGCCGCCGCCAAAACTCTGCTGGAGGTATTGACACCATAGGTGGTCATCTTATAGGTCTGCGTACCGGTATAATCACCGGTTGCGCTGTTGTACCAAATGGTATCGGGGTCAATGGTCATCCAGCGGTAAGCCGTACTGAATGCCATATCCGCAGGCGTTCTGCGGGAAGATGCATTGGTGAAGCCGATGAGCTTTCCGGCAGGGTCCGGATTCTCGTCAGCGGGTCTGACCAGGTCCGCGGGAATGGGTGCGGTCATGCCACCGTCACGGGGAATCACAAACAGACCTCTGGTGTAGGTATACATCAGTCCGGAGACACCGGTCTGCACATTCTCATAGCCCTCAGGGACATAGTCGGTGCAGACAGAAGCCTTACCGGTGGTAGTATCCAGCGTGTAGAGAATAGCTGTCTCTGCCTGACCGTTGCTTCCGTTGCTGGTGGCGGTGGAGTTGCCCATGATGTAGAGCACATCCTTGTCATGATCCCAGGTCATATGGCAGGTTGCCTTGCCGATGACACCGGTATAGCCGGCCTTGTCCGTGTTGATGGGATTGAGGTCGGTGAGCTTGCCGTTTTCGGGAACATCTTCCCGCTTCCAGGTATACAGATAGCAATATTTGCCGGTTTTGTCGGCACCGCCGTAGTTGACCGCATAGAAGTTACCCGCATCGTCAATGGCGAAAGTGGTGGGGTACTCATACGCGCCGCCGGTGGAGTTGGGGCAGACGGAGGACACCGAGAAGTCCAGCACCATAAAGTCCATGCCAACCTTGTACTTGAAGAAGACGCCATTGGGCGCGAGGAGATACAGATAGCCATCGGCATAGTTCAGCGCCATGTCATTGACGATGCTCATATAGTCCTTCCAACAGACCAGAGCGGTGGCGTTGTTGATGTCATCCACAGGAGCAGAGTACAGATAGCCGTCGTTGCAGGCAAAAATCACCTGTCCTCTGACCAATTCGGCCGCATCCACTGCGCCAACGTTGTTGTTATAGCGGGTCATGGCCAAAGTCGTGGTACCGGTGTAGGGGTAACCGGCCTCACTGTCCACATTGAACCACAGGGTATCGGGGTCGACCACCAGCCAGCGGTCTCTGTAACCAAGAGCCATCTCCAGCGGGGTCATACGATATTCCTTGTTGCGAATCCAGGTAAACATCTTGCCATAGGGATCGAAGGGTTCTTCTTCCTTCTGGTTGATGGTGTAAGCACTGACCAGATTGGTGATGCCGGCAAGTGTACCCAGTTTGCTCAGTCCGAAATTACCGGAAACCAGCTCAATAAAATACAGCTCGGTATTTGCTCTGCCGGAGTAAGCCACCAGCAGACCCTTATTGACGCCGTCGTCAATGTAGGTCATGGTAGCCCGCTGCGTATTGTCAAGAACCTTGCCGATATTGCCTACCTTCTTGTAGAAGTAGTGTGTATTGCGCCACTCTCCGTTGGTATTATTCAGCTTGGGATAGATGATGATCCGGTGCAGGTCGCCATCATTTTCCAGAACGAAATATTCATAACCATTGTACCTGTTGTAGCAGGATTCTTCGGTCATGGCAATGGCCATAGCACCACGCATCTTCGCAGTCAGGTCAAATGCGGTGACATTGCTGTCGGTGTAATCGGTCATCAGCAGGATATTCCCGCTGGGCGTCAGGCTCACAAAGAAATCGCCCTTCATATAGTGCTTGGGGTTGTTGTCGCTGTTGGTGCCGTCGGTCAGCAGGGGCGGCGCGGATGCACCATCCAGACAGGCATAGTTGGCGGTATACCTGGCGCCCTGACTTGCGGCATAGCCGTTGGCAGGGTCGATTTCATACATATATCCGCCATTGAGGTAGTCACCCGCCAGGCCATAGATCTTGCCTTCGTGGTAACTGCCACCAATGAGCGTCACCGTAGATTCGCCTTGCCTGGTGACGGACATATTGGCGGTGTTGACTTCCGCCCAGTAGGAGTTGCCCTCAGCATCAGTGACCTGCGCGCTGAACTTCATCTCGGCTTCCTTCAGGGGGAGGGTATTGACCTTGACGGTGGCGGAGGCAGGTTCGCCCTGTTCGTTGACGGCGACGGTATTGACCTCCAATTCGGCAGAGCCGACACCGGTTACACGGACGATACCTTCATCGGTCACGGTGGCGATCCGGTCATTGTTGGTGCTCCACTGCACATCCTGCGTGTTGGTGATGGGCAGAACGGTCGTTTCGATCTCATGGGTCTCATCGGTATACAGTTCCAGCTCGGTGACATCGGTGCGAACGGTCAGCGCTTTGGCCCGATCCCACAGATACAGGCCGTTGACCAGTTTCACATTTTCCGGGAAAGTTCCCAGCTTTGCGGTCACACCGCAGGTGGGGTCGATGGCGTAGAGCTCAGTTTGCTCGCCGGGGGCGGTTTTGGTGACCAGAACATAACCATTGTCTTTGTCATAAACGGAGGAGATATAAGCACCGGTACCCATGGTGGCCATACCGCTTAAATCCAGACCGGTCATGTAAGCAAGGGGTTCCCGGGTGAAGCTGGCAACTTCGTTCTGGCGCTCATCTTCGGTATAGATGTTTAACTCCATAATGAGACCGGATTCCCGGATGGCATAGTAGGTGTAGCCATAATACTCGGGGTTGCTGTGGGATCCCACATAACACAAGGTGGCCATGGGGTCGTCGGTAAAGGAAGCGTTCCCGGTCAGATTGAAGTAAGTCAGCGTACCGGTTTCCGGGGTAATCAGTTCGATGTACATACCGCCATTGCTTAAGCCCACCAGATAGTCAAAGAGGTAGGCCTCGCCGGGACCAATCCGGGGTGCGGAGGCTACATCGGACCACTGCCAGGAGGATGCCAGAGCGCCCAGATTCTGTATCTCGTGGGTCTCCGCATTCACGGCGTACATCTGCGCGCCGTCGTGGTAATAGACCTTGTCGTTGTGCAGACCGCCGGCCAGGAAATTACCGGGGGCTTTGGTGATGCGGTCAATGGCGCAGATATCGTCGGTGCTGAATTCGCTCATCCAGGTATTGCCATCCGCGTCAGTGACGGCTGCGGACAGGGTGGTGGAGGGGTAGTCCACAACCTCAACCTCCATAGAACCGACCACATGGGGCTTCTCCACGGAAGTGGCAATAATGCTCACCTTGCCGGTCTTGTGGAAGGTGGCTACGCCCTTGGCATTGATGGTGGCCATTTCGGGGTCGGAGGTAGACCAGGTCACGTTCTTGTTTTCCAGATTCCATGGGCTGAGAATGGCTTCGCATTCCATGAAGGTATTCTTCAGCACCTTCGTTTTTCTGGCTGTGACCTGAACGCCGATCGCCGTATCGCTGGGCGCAAGCACATTTTCGCTCTTGCTGACAACAAATGTGGCATTGACATAGTTGTAAAGCAAAGCGGAAGTTCCGCCGGTTTCCCCATCCGGGATATAGGTGTTTGCCGCAGTTGCTTTGCCGGTGGTGGTGTTGATTGTATAGAGGATCGCGCTGGTGCTGGTGGTGGCTGTGGCGGACTTGTTCCGTACCATGTAGAGGATCTCTTTGTCGTGATCCCAGAACATCTGCGTGGAGAGGGTTATGCCGCCAAAGCCCAGATGTCCCTTGGTGGTGTTGACCACGGGCTTCAGATCTTTGATTCCCACAAATCTGGTGCCGTCACCGGTGCCGGGATCCTGAACGTCGCTGAGCGTGAACTTATACAGGAACAGCTCATCATTGCCCGAGCCTTTGTTCAGGGCATAGAATGTGCCGTTCTTGTGGATGGCAAAGTCATTGATCTTGATGCAGTCCGCGACTGTGGAGTTGGGATTCTTCAGCGTGACGGAGAAAGCATACTCCAGCGCGCCGGTGTGGAGGTTGAGGGTATAGAAGTTTTGGGCGTCGTCCAGCAGATACATCTTGCCGTCGGCGTAGTTTGTCCGAAGATTCTGGACGGTAGTGCCGCCGTATGCAGAAACCACATTGGACCAGTTGGTCAGATGGGTCGGCATATCCAGATCTTCCAGGGGAGCGTAGTAGATTTCGCCATTCTTCAGGGCAAAGATGACATAGCCCTCCACATGATCGCCGGCCAGAACATCGGTATCATTGGTTGTTTTGGAGGCAATCTGATCCTGATAGGTGGTATAGGCAAAGGTTTGCGTGCCGGTGAAGAGACTGCCGGAGGTGTTGTACCACAGGGTGCTGGGGTCGACCTTCATCCAGCGGGTTGCGGCGTGGAGCTTATCTTCTGCCGTGCGGCGGTTGGATGCCTCGGTCCAGACAATCATCTGGCCGGTGTAATCCACGGGCTCACGGCTGCTGCTGACCTGATAGGTGGTCATATTGCCGGCATAGTCTGCAACTGTTACCAGGAATTTACTGCCGGTGGTGATGCCTTCCATATCCACGACCACATCGGTCTGCGCGCCCTTGTGCTGCTGGTTGGGGTTGACCAGGGCATGGACTTTACTGCCGGAAAGATTGGTGACCCGGACAGCGGCCAGATAGTTTTCGTCCTGGGCGGTGATGACGAGCGTATTGTTCTCCAAATCCTCGGTGACACGCTTCACTTCGGGGGCGGTGTTGTCCACGGTCATGGAGGTGGTCAGGGTTGCGCCGCCGCCAAGCGTGCCGTCTTCCAGCATTTTCTGGATATCGGCGGCGGTCAGGGTCCCGTTCATGGCATAGTATTCAGGAATTGCCACCACACCAACGGTGATGCGCTCACCTTCCTTTACGTCCAGTTTGGAGACGGGCTTATTGATGGTTACGGTGGTGCTGGTATTCCGCCAGGTGGCGCCGGAAGTGTAGTAATAAGCGCCGAAGGCGTTGATGGTGGGGGTGGAGACATAAATCACTTCACCGGCCTCGTTGAGCACATAGCCGGCCAGAGCGGCGGCATTGCGCACAAGGCTGATTTTCCAGTTCTTCAGGGTGGTGGAGTTGCCGATGGCAATCCGGTCGGCGGGATAGGATTCCTCGGTGAAGAAGGGGTTGCCGACCATGTAGTAGGTGTTGGTGTCGCCGTCAAAATTAACGCTCAGGGCGTTGGCGTCGGTTACATCCAGATAGGTGGGGGTGGTGTCGCCATACAGACGGTCGGCATAGGTGCTCTTGTCGAACATGGAGGCATCGGTCCAATTGCCATAGAAGCCCAGAACAGGGATGGAGTGGACAACATCGGACAGAACACCCTCCACACTGGAGGTGGGCTCAACGAAGACATAGCCTTCCAGATAGGCACCATTGACATAGGAAGTGTCCAGACTGGCCTTGACGGACTGGGGCAGGACGATTTCCACAACGATTTCCACCTTGCCGCCGGCGGGGACGGTGATTTCGCTGGTGCCGCCGCCTGCAAGAATCAGATGGGCATCGTAGGTGTTGACCGCACCGTCCCGGTTTACGTCAGCGATGGGGTCGATGGACGCCAGTGTGCCGGTGGAGTAGTCCAGCAGGTACTGCGCATCTTCGGCATCGGTGTCGCCGTCTTTATCCAGGTCGCAGGAAGCGCCGGAGCTGGGGGTGAAGGTGATGCCATCCACCTTATAGGTGACGTTGGCGGCCAGAAGGGTGGTCATGGTGCTCAGATAGGCGGCACCGGCAGACTCGGTAATGGCCTGGGTGAAGAAGTCGGAGCGCAGGGTATAGGTATTGACATTCGGGCTGAAGTTATTCAGGGTGAAGGAGAAGCTGTAGCGGCCTTCACGGTTGGGGTCATCGCCCAGCTCAGCCTTGACCTTGCCATCGGCGTAAGAGGCGGTGGCATCGGCATTCATCAGAATGTAGGAACCGGAGGTGACTGCCGCGCCCACATTGGCAAGACCTGCGCCCTGATTCAGGACGGAATAGTAGTTGCCGCCGCTGGCCTTTTCCTTGATGGGGACAGCGGTGGACATCAGCAGGCTGTGGGCAAGCTGACGACTGCTGAGACCGGTTTTGGCGCTCAGCCCGGTTTCCCGGATGTACTGCCCAATCAGGGCCACCATACCGGCGACCTGGGGGGCAGACATGGAAGTACCGGAGTTGTTTTCATACGCCTTGCCGGAGGTATCCACGCCATTAAGGGAGTAGATGTTGCCGCCGGGGGCAGTGATCTCGGGCTTCAGAATCAGCGCGGTGGGCACACCCCAGGAGCTGAAGGAGCTCATGGTATAGTAGGTTTCTTTGCCTGTGGAGGTACCGACGTTGGTATCGACCAGCATCTTGCCGGTGTAGTACAGGACATTGCCGGCATCGTCGGTGACGGGGGTGGACAGGGACTTAATCAGAGCACCGTCGGCCTGAGTGATGGAGACGCAAGGTTCGGTCTTGGTGTAGTCCGTCAGGTCCATGTTGATGGTGCCGTCGGTATTGTTGTAAATGATGGTGGCGATTGCACCGGCATCGACGGCGGCAATACCCTTCTGGAAGAAGGAGGTTGAACCGCGGGAGCAGATGGCAATCTTACCCTTGAGGGTTTCGCCAACCATTGCCCAATCTTCTGCAGTACCGAAGCCATCAATGAAGATATACTCCCGCTCACCGCCCACGGTGGTCAGGCGGGAATTGGTCCAGCCGTCCTTGGTATAGTCGTTATAGACGACCTTGTTGCCGTCAACCTGAATGAAGACGCCGGTATTGCCGGCGTTCTGCACAGAGGCAACACCCAGAGAATTGACCACGGAGCCGGGCGCGCCGCCGGTCCAGAAGTTGGTATCGTCGGCAAAGGGCAGGCCGGTGGGGCTGTTCGAGTTGGTGGACCAGTATCCATTGTTACCGCCGGACATGACGGCAACCGTACCGTTTCTGGTCAGGGCGTCCAGTAACTCCTGATACCCGGGACTGGTGACAAAGCCATGAGAGGCAGAACCCAGAGACAGATTCACGGCATCACAGCCCAGAATGATGGCATCTTCGATGGCGACCATATAGTCGGTGTCATAAGCACCGCCGCCGGTACCGAAGACCTTCATGGTGATGAGCTGGGCATCAGGGGCGACACCCTGCACGAAGACGGTATCCAAAGCATTGGAGAAGGTGCCGTCGCCATTGGGAATAAATTTGTTGGCGGTGGCGATACCGGAAACGTGAGAGCCGTGAGAGCCCTGGGTATCGTTGTCGTGGATAATATCCAGGTTTTCGTCAATGTAGTTGTAGCCGAAAGCGATCTTGCTGCTGAAGTGCAGATTCCCGGCGGAGCAGGAGGGATCCACATGGAGCTGATCCAGGAGGCCGGCAATTTCCTCCGCATCCAGCAGGTTCAGGCTCTCCACATAGGCATCATAAGTCATGCCCCTGTCTTCTGCATTGCGCTTCAGGGCATACTCGAATGCGGCGGCATCCATGGACTGGTGGTCGGAGTCGATGCCGGTATCGATGACGGCAATACGGCTGCCGGCACCGGTATAGCCATTGGCCCAGGCGATGTTGGAGCCAATCTGGTTGCCGGAGGTGGCCATATTGGGGTCGACGGGGTCTTCCGTTTCCACAACGGCGGGTTCATACCGGGTTTCCAGGAAAACTTCTTTCACGCCGTCCACGGCTTCGATGGCTTCGATCTGGCCATAGGGTACGTTGGCGGAGATAACATTGGCCACCAAAGTCAGATTCCGGACCACGTCCAGCTCATGGCCGATGGCGGATGCAATGCTGGTGGTCATGACTGCCTGATCGGCCTTCAGACCGTCCCGATAGCGCATGGCTTCGGCGTTGAGGGCGATATCTTCGGCAGAGAATCCGGATTCAACGGTGGATTCTTTATCGAGGACGATGGAGACACGGACGATGTCTGCATCGTCATACAGTGGGGTTTCCCCGGTTTCTTCTGCTTTGTGCAGGAGTTCCGGAGGGTTGCCGTTTTCCGTCTCAGTAAAGCTGAGGGAGTTGCCTTCTTCTGCTGTTTCGGTGACGGTGTGGTCATGGGTGGCCTGCACCGGAACGGCAAATCCGGCCAGCATAACAACGACCAACAGCAGGGAAAGCATGCGGGTGAACAGTTGCTTTTTCATGTGGATACTCCTTTTGTGTTTTTCGGACAAGATGAATTGTCTGATGCAAACAACATATCATATTATACCATAGAAGTCAATTCTTTTTTTGTAAAATGTTATGGATTTTGGGTAATTTGGCAGATGGAATCGGAATAAAAAGACCACACCGGCCAGGTAACCGGTGTGGTGAAGTGGTAGCGATGGGATTATTCGGGCTCGGGGTAGTCATATTTCCGGGTCTGTACCGGTTGCCAGTATTGCGCAAAGGCCTGCATACACCGAAGCCGAATCCGCTCCGGCTTCATCTGGCACAGATGCCAGACCAGAAAGAAATTCCGCCGCTTGTGGGCATCCAGTTCGCTCTCGTAGAAGAAGGGCAGAGGCTCAGCGGGCTTCAGGGTAAGGCAGAGGTATTCATAGGGAATGGTGGCGCGTCTGGTTCTGAGTTTCCGTTGGACCAGCATGACCTGCGCCACCTCAGACCAGGGGATTTTCTTCACCGGGAAGAACAGCAGAAAAATGGTAAAATGGGTTTTGTCCAACTGAAAACCCCACACCAGCCGGGGAATCAGAGACAGATAGACGAACCCCAGCAACAACCGGAAAAAATACTGCCCGCTGTCCACATAGAGAAACCCATGGACGGCAGAGACAAACAGGATGGTGAGGATGGCGAGCAGAATCCAGTAGGGCTGAAGCATAAATCGGTCAGGTTTTTTGGGTGGTGTGGCGGGCATGGACAAGACTCCTTGCTTTTGAGATGTACGATAATTATAGTTGAGCAAGGTGGGGTTGTCAAGCGGAAGGATACCGAAAAAACCGACCCCACCGCCGGGAAATCCCAAAGCGGTGGGGTCGGAGAGAGGGATCAGGAGTCAAGCAGGTCAACCCAGGGCTTCAGGGTCAGCACCACCTTGAACAAATCGCCGTCCACCTCCACCCGGAGCGAGCCCTGTTGCAACTCCATCAGGCTTTTGGCGATGTTCAGCCCCAGACCACTGCCCTCGGTATTCCGGGAGCGGTCACCCCGGACAAAGCGCTCCTGCAGTTCCTCCGGCGTCAGATTCAGGACTTCGGCAGAGATATTCCGCAATGAGACGGCAATTCCTGCTGTGGTAGCGGCGGCATCCACATAGACCCGGGTGCCGGTCATGGCATACTTGACGCAGTTGCTCAACAGATTGTCCATAACCCGCCAGAACAGTCTGCCGTCAGCGGTGGCATTCAACTCCACTTCGGGCAGTCTTTTCACCACTTGCAGGGATGCGCCCTCCATTTTGGCTTCATATTCTGCAAGAGCCTGTTCAATCAGCTCCACAACGTTGGTTTTCCCCAGGGTGACGGGCAGATTTCCGGAGCTGGCTTTGGACATCTCCACCAAATCCTCGGTCAGCTTCTTCAGCCGCTGGGACTGCCGGGCCAAAACCGCCAGATATTCCTGCCCCTCCGGCTCGGTATGGGGCTTTTGCAGCAAATCCACATAGGTGACCAGGGAGGTCAGGGGAGTCTTGATGTCGTGGGAGACATTGGTGATCAGCTCTGTCTTCATTCGCTCGGAGCGCATACGCCGCTCCACTTCGGCCTCTGCTCCTGCGCTCAGGGCGTTGACATCCTGCGCCATCAGCAGGAAGTTGCCAAAGAGCCCACGGGTGGGGATTTTCCGGTCCAGGTTACCTTGTGCCATAATCCGGATATGCTTTTGCAGAATTCCCATGGACAGGGCCAGATGGGCAGTGAGCAACAGCCACATGATGCAACCGACCAGCAGAATGCTTTCTTCCTGCGCCACTGCCGCCAGGAAGAAGACAAAGAGCAGCACCAGTCCCAACAGCAACCACTGCCAAACCAGCGGCAGCAACCGGAACAACTGTACCAGTCCGCGTCCCATCCACTTGACGCCCCGCCAGCAGAGTTTCACCAGCTTCCACATCAGCCGGAGCAACCGGAAAGTCAGGGTATGCCGCCAGATATAGCCGCCGCTTTGCTTCAGCCGGGTAGCTACGGTGAGGGCAAAAGCCAGAACCACCGTCCACAGTCCCGCCACGGTTGCAAGGAACGCCAGCGCCGCCAGTGTCACATCCAAAACGGAGTAGGAGGAGCGGTAGCCAAAACCGGTGGTCATGTCAAAAATATGGACCGCCAGCACAACCAGCGCAATGACCGCCGCCAGATAAATGTCCCCATAAATCCGGTCAAACAGGTTCAGGGTCAATTCTTCCTTCCCCCGCCGGTGACCTGCGCCAAAGAGCAGATAAATGGTACAGCACAGGCAGGTCAGCAGTCCAAAGGCCAACAGGGCAATAAACCAATAGCGCAGGTCATGGAGAAGCCCATCCAAATGATAGGTCAGGGAGAATTGATCGGACCTGCGCATATCCCGCAGGATATAGCCGGTGACGGTCCAGGGGTCATCCAGCCAGATCTCTTCCTCGTGGTAGTATTCGCCCTGGTCCGTTGACTCCATAAGCTGGAGCTTCCGGTAACTTACGGGGACATCGGTGGTGAAGGTGTAGAGGACATCCTGCCCGTCATAGGTGGAGGAGAGTGTCCTGCCCCGGCCGTTGGTGAGGGTATAGCGGTAGTTGGTGTCCTCATAATCGTAGTAGTATTCTGACCACTGGTAACCCAAACCGGAGCCATAGAGCTCCTGAGCATGGATATTGGCAATATCATCAGCCACACTGTATACCAGATAAGACAGCTTCTCCCGGAGCATATCGTCTTTGCTTTGGTTGTAGCCGTCCATATCCACAAGGGCGATGATGCCAAGGCCGCTGACGATGGCAACCACCAGGGAAATGACCGACAGGAAAAATGCCACCGTCTTCAGAAGACCATGATAACAGGCATTGCAGGGTTTCATGCTTTTCTTCCTCCTTCCAGTTTGTAGCCCTGACCCCAGACCACCTTCAGATAGCGGGGCTCAGAGGGGTTAATTTCGATTTTCTCCCGGAGGTGCCGGATGTGTACAGCCACGGAACTCTCCCCGGTGATGGGGGCGACCTTATAAATGGCGGTAAAGAGCGCCTTGGAAGAATAGACCTTATTGGGGGTGGACATGAGCTGGCGCAGAATGGCAAACTCCGTGGGGGTCAGATTCACCGGCTCATCGTCCACGGTGACGGTTTTGCTCTCGTCGTCCAGAATAATGCCACCAATGACCAGCTTCTTCTCCTGCAAGCCGCCGTGGCCACCCAGCCGGGTATACCGCCGGAGCTGAGACCGCACCCGGGCCAGCACCTCCATGGGGACAAAGGGCTTGGTCACATAGTCGTCCGCGCCCTCGTTAAGCCCCAGAATTTTGTCCTCGTCTTCGCTTTTGGCGGTCAGCAGAATTACGGGCACATTGGAAAATTCCCGGAGCTGTTTCAGGGCGGTAATGCCATCCATCACCGGCATCATAATGTCCATCAAGACCAGATGCAGTTCCTCCCGCCGGGCAATCTCCAGCGCCTCTTTACCGTTGTATGCCAGAAATATCCGGTATTCGCCCATGGAGAGATAAATCTTCAGGGCGTTTACGATGTCCTTTTCATCGTCGCAGATCAGAATGTTGTACATGTTCCTCACCTCGTGCTATGATTATACACCTTCTTTGGTTAAGGGAAAAGGGGGGAAAAGATTAAGGTTTTATTAACATGGGGAGGGGAATAAAAACAGCGCAGGAGGGGGACTCCTGCACTGCATTTAGATCGTTGTAACCGGTCAGACCAACAACCCGGTTTTGCGGAACAAATCCTGGGTATAAAGGCGGATGTCCCCGGGGGATTCCATGGCATAGCGCTCTTTGACGGCGCTGAAATAGTCCCCGATAAGGGTTTTGCCGATGCTTTTGTTCGAGGGGGCTGTGGGCGGCAGGTCTGCTCTGGTGATGCGCCAGGGGTCTTCCTGATGGGTGAACTGCTCCAGTATTTTTCCGCTGTAGCAACAGATGTTCCGGATAATGCTGTCAAAAATGGCCCTTTCTTCCGGGGAGAAGACGGAGGCATCAAAGACCGGCTCATTCCGGATGGGGTCAAACCGATAATCCCGGTAGCGGAGGTAAATGCTCCGGTAAACCGGGCCGTGTACCCATGCCTGACAGTCTTCGGCAAAAAGGAAGGTGCGATAGAAGGCATAGTGGAAGCCCTGAATATAATACAGAGCCTTCTGTAGAGCAAGGGGCGTAATGTCCCCGCACTGGTTCAGCAGGTATTGGATGACGGAGTCGATTTTGCTGTTGTCGGATTGACTGCATGTCAGCAGAGCATCCACCGCCCGGCGGCTTTTCTGGTAGGTGTGGGGGGATTTGAGATTTCCCTGATTGGCTTCCAGCAACTCGGCGTAGGTTTGGGGATTGTGGTACAGGCGCAGGAGCATATCGGAGTATTGTCTGGTGGGCAAATCTCCCTCCCAATACCGGGAGAAGGTTTGCTCGCCCCACCCCAGAAGCAGGGAAAGAGGACGCTTCCCAATGGCATATTTCTCCGGGATTGCGCGAATCATTTCCAGAGAGATGATTCCGTTTTCCTCCCGGAAAATGCGGTACAGTTCCTGCAGATTGGCATCCAGAATTTCCGGAACATAGACGACAGAGCCGCAGTGGGAACAATGGGCTTCCTGACCAACATAGTGGTATGCTTTGTCTTTTATCGTTCCGGTCATGGGAAGGCTGACGGTGGAATAGGCTACCTCTGCCCTGCATTCTTCGCAGAACGTAATCTTGGTATTCATGGAAAGACCTCCTTTTGCCGGGTCAATTATCGGAATGGGTAACTGACGGGTTTGTTTCGCTTGTGAAAGGAAATGACCACAACCCGGTCTCCCGATGGCAGGTCAATGATGTTGAATTTGGTATAGACATCCACGGTTTCTTCTTCGCCGTCTGCATTGTAAAGCTGAACCTGAGGGACAAATACATAGAGTATCTCATGTTCGAAGCCGAGTTTGGTATTTTGCAGGGTGTGGCAGAAGTCCCGGGTTTCGATTTGCATCAGTATGGATTTTTGCCGGGCGCTGTGAATTCGGTAGGTATTGATGAAGTCGATGTTTTCCTGCCGGTTTTCATTCTGGGAGATAATGTACCTGCCCTGTTGTACACAGGCTTTAATCCGGGCGAGAACGGCATCAATTTCTGCTCTGGTGTAATTCTGGTGATAGTATGGGTTCAAGGGACACCACCTCCATGCTTATCATACAGTAATCCCCGGGTTTTGTCAACCAAAAATGTATCAATTGATGCAAAAAGACAAATCGGAGTACTTGTCCTGCCGAAAGGGAATATCTTCCTTCAGTCCCGCATACCCTTACCCCAAAGGAGGAATGCCCATGGGAATGCGAATCACTGACCTGCGGTGCAAGGAGGTCATCAATGTCTGCGACGGGTTGCGGCTGGGATTTGTCTCTGATGTGGAGGTCAGCATCCCCGATGGGCAGGTGGTGGCGCTGGTGGTGCCGGGACCCTGCCGGATTCTGGGGATCGCCGGGAGAAAAGACGACTATGTCATCCCCTGGTGCTGCATCCGGCGCATGGGAGAGGACATCATTCTGGTGGAATTGGAGCCGGACAGATGCCGTGTGCCAAAACCAAAGCCAAAATGGTTGTAGAATCACCACAAGCCGGAAAAAACCCGGAGTTTTTTCAAAAAAAGTGGGAAAAATATGAAAAAAGGACTTGCAATCCGGAACAGGATTTGCTAGAATATCCTAGCGTGGCTCAATAGGGGCTGCGACATCAAAATACCACACACCCGGGGATCGCACCCGCTGTGCTGCTCAGGCAGTCCGGGGGCGGGATGATCGGGGTGGAGGAAAAACAAAAGGAGTAAACAAAAATGGCAGTTGTATCTATGAAGCAGTTGCTGGAAGCCGGCGTGCACTTCGGTCATCAGACCCGCCGCTGGAACCCCAAAATGGCCCCCTATATCTACACCGAGCGTAACGGCATCTATATCATCGATCTGCAGAAGACCGTGAAGAAGCTGGAAGACGCCTATTCCTTCGTCCGTGAGCTGGCCGCCAACGGCGAGAACGTTCTGTTCGTCGGCACCAAGAAGCAGGCTCAGGAAGCCATCAAGGAAGAGGCTCTGCGCGCCGGTCAGTACTTCGTCAACGCCCGTTGGCTGGGCGGTATGCTGACCAACTTCCGCACCATGCGTACCCGTATCGACCGTCTGGCTCAGCTGCGCAAGATGGAAGAAGACGGCACCTTCGCTATGCTCCCCAAGAAGGAAGTCATCAAGCATCAGGGCGAAATCGCCAAGCTGGAGAAGTACCTGGGCGGCGTCAAGGACATGAAGAAGATCCCCGGCGCTCTGTTCATCGTTGACCCCCGCAAGGAGCGTAACGCCATTGCTGAGGCCCGCAAGCTGAACATCCCCATCGTGGCCATCGTTGACACCAACTGCGACCCCGATGAAATCGACTATGTCATCCCCGGCAACGATGACGCTATCCGCGCCATCCGTCTGATCGCCGGCACCATGGCCAATGCCGTCATGGAAGGCCGCCAGGGCGAGAGCTACAGCGAGGATGCCCCCGCTGCTGAGACCGCTACCGAGGAATAATATTATGATCCGAAAAATGCCCACAGTTACAGTGGGCATTTTTTGAAAGACGAATACAGGAGGATAAATACTATGGCATTTACTGCTGCTGATGTTAAGAAACTGCGCGAGATGACCAACGTTGGCATGATGGACTGCAAGAAGGCTCTGACTGCTTCCGAGGGTGACATGGATAAGGCTATCGAATGGCTCCGTGAGAAGGGCCTGGCCGCCGCCGCTAAGAAGTCCGGCCGTATCGCCGCTGAGGGTGCTGTCTGCGCCGTTGTTAAGGGCAATGTGGGCGCCGTTGTGGAAATCAACTGCGAGACCGACTTCGCCGCTCAGTCCGACAAGTTCATGGAGTTCGTCCGTGATGTTGCTGAGGTCGTTCTGACTGCCGCTCCCGCTGATGTGGACGCTCTGATGAATTGCACCTATCCCAACTCCACCCAGACCGTGGGCGAGATGCTGCCCGAGAAGGTTCTGGTCATTGGTGAGAACCTGCAGATCCGCCGTTTCCATCGCTATGAGACCGGCGTGACCGTTCCCTATATCCACATGGGCGGCCGTATCGGCGTTCTGGTGAACATGGAAGTCGAAGGCATCGACCCCGCCGCTGTTACCGAGCTGGGCAAGGACCTGTGCATGCAGGTTGCCGCCATGAACCCCTCTTTCTGCGACAGAGCTGACGTGGATCAGGCTACTCTGGACAAGGAAAAGGAAATCCAGATGGCTATCGCCATGAACGAGAACGAGAAGTCTGACCGTCCCAAGCCCCAGCAGATCATCGAGAAGATGGTTATGGGCCGTATCGGCAAGTACTACGAAGAGAACTGCCTGATGCAGATGGAATTCGTCAAGGAGAAGGGCGTCTCCGTCGAGAAGCACGTTGCTGAGGTCGCCAAGACTCTGGGCGGCAAGATCACCGTCAAGTCTTTCGTCCGCTTCGAGCGTGGCGAGGGCATCGAGAAGAAGCAGGAGAACTTCGCTGAGGAAGTCGCTGCTCAGATCGCTGGCAAGTAAGACTTGAGAAACCCCTGAATCAAAGACCGGCTGTACTGCGGTATGGCCGGTCTTTTTCCATGCCGGATTCATCCGGACCTAACCCCAACATGGATGACAGAACCAAAAACAGCGGCAAGCCATCGGTTGACGGCTTGCCGCGTGGTTTATTTTGGGATTACGACTTTAAGAACAGCTCCCTTAGGCGTATCCGGGGGGTATTCAGCCTTCCAGAATTCCGGAGAGCACCATGACAATCTTGGCTACCTGTGCCCGGTTGGCGGTGGCTCTGGGGGCGAGCGTGCCGTCGCCCATGCCGCTGATGAGACCGGCCTGCGTTGCCCAAATCATGGCATCCACAGCATAACCGCTGACGGCGTCTTTGTCGCTGAAGGCGGACAGGTCACCGGTGGCGGTGGTGTCCATACCCTGATAACGGGCGAAGCGGGCGATGAAGGTCACCATCTGTTCTCTGGTTACGGGCTGGTTGGGGGCAAAGAGGGTGTCGCTGATGCCCTTGGTGATGCCGTTGGCCTGGGCCCAGATGACGGCCTCGGTGTACCAGGTGTTCTCTGCCACATCGGTGAAGACGTTCCCGCCTTCTGCCTCGGGACTGTCGGCCATCCGATAGAGGATGGTCACCAACTGACCACGGGTGAGGGTGCCGTTGGGGGCAAACTCGGTTTCGCTGATGCCACGCATATAGCCACGGTCCAGCACGAAGTCAATGCCCTCGTGATACCAAGCCTGCTCATCCAAATCGGTGAACCGCTGGCTGGGGCAGTGATCTCCATTGGCGGGGATGGCTTCGGTTTCCGTCTTCTGACAGACGGTACAGCTCCGCTCCTGCTGACCTTCGTGGAAGCAGTCGGGTTCTTCGGTGATGACCCACTGACTCCAGGTGTGACCGGTAGCGGGGATGACCTCGCCTTCTTCTTCCACATGACCACAGACGGTACAAATCAGGTCGCCGGTGTAGCCTTCGTCTTCACAGGTGGGGGCTTCTTCGTTCATCAGCTCCAGACTGTGGCCCAGAGGATCGGCAATCTGGCTGATGTAGCTGTAATCGCAGTGCTTACAGGCGTGCCGGGTGTAGCCATAGCCCTCACAGGTGGGCTCAACCACGGTGACGGTATACTCGTGACCGGTCATGGGGATGACCTCGGTGTAGCTTTCGCCGCAGGAGCAGGTGAAGGTCATTTCGCCCTCCTCGGTGCAGGTGGGTGCCTTGGTCACCTCTCTGGTGTATTCGTGGTCCAGAGCGGCGGTGTAGCTGTCCACATAGCAGTGACCGCAGACGGTACAGGTGTGGGTGGTATAGCCCATTTCCGTATGGGTGGGGGCAGTGACCACGGACTTGTAGCTGTGGCTGACGGTATTGACAATGTCGGTGATGTAGTTGTGACCACATTCACAGGTGTGGACGGTGTAGCCGACTTCGGTGCAGGTAGGCTCGACCACCTTGCTGGTGTAGCGGTGACCCAGAGCGGCAACGGTCTCATACTCGTTGGCATGACAGCCGGAGCAGACTCTCTGGTTCAGACCGGTCTCGGTGCAGGTGGGGGCCTTCAGCACACTCCACTGGCTCCAGGTGTGACCGGTGGGCTGGGTGATGGCGGTGATGTTCTCGTAATCGCACTTCTGGCACTTCTCGCTGGTGTAGCCATATTCGGTACAACCGGCGGGGACGGTGACCTTGATGCAGTTGTGACCCTTGGCATCCACATAGCTGTCCTTGTAGCTCTTGCGGCACTCGGTACAGGTATGGGTGGTGTAACCCATGGTGGTGCAGGTGGGCTCAGTGACTGCGGCGGTATAGCTGTGCTCTGTCATGGGGATGACTTCGGTGTAGCTCTTGCCGCAGGAGCAGGTGAAGGTCATTACGCCTTCGGTGGTACAGGTGGGGGCATTGGTGATTGCACTGGTATAATTATGCTCCAGAGCATCGGTGTAGGTATCCACATAGCTGTGACCGCAGGCGGTACAGGTGTGGGTGGTGTAGCCCATCTTGTCATGGGTGGGCTCGGTGACCACGGACGCGTAATCGTGACCCTTGGCCGCGACAATGGTATCCACATAGGTATCGTTACAGGCTGCGCAGGTATGGGTGGTGTAACCGGCGGCGACACAGGTGGGGGCGGTGACCACGGCATTGTAGTGGTGTCCTGCGGGCTGGGTCATGTTGCCGATGTAGCTGTCTTTACAGACTTCGCAGGTATAGGTGGTGTAACCCATAGCGGTACAGGTGGGCTCGGTGACCACGGCCTGATAGCTGTGACCCTTGGGGGCAAGGAGATTTGTGATGTAGCTGTGGTTGCAGGACTTGCACTGATTCAGGCTGTAGCCCACACCTTCACAGGAAGGCTCAACCACGGTGACGGTGCAGTCATGACCCTTGGCATCCACATAGCTGTCTTTGTAACTGTTGCCACAGTCTTCGCAGGTATGGGTGGTGTAACCCATGGTGGTGCAGGTGGGCTCAGTGACTGCGGCGGCATACTTGTGCTCGGCCATGGGGATGGTCTCGGTATAGCTCTTGCCGCAGGTGCAGGTGAAGGTCATTACGCCTTCGGTGGTGCAGGTGGGCGCTTTGGTTACGGCATAGGTGTACTCGTGACCCAGAGCATCGGTATAGGTATCCACATAGCTGTGACCGCAGGCGGTACAGGTGTGGGTGGTATAGCCCATCTTGTCGTGGGTGGGGGCGGTGACCACATCGCTGTAGGCATGGCCCTTGGCTTCCACGATGCTGTCCACATAGGTGTCGCCACAGGTTTCGCAGGTGTGGGTGGTGAATCCTGCGGCGGTACAGGTGGGCTGAGTGACTGCGGAAGTGTAGCTGTGACCCTTGGCGGCGGTCATGTCGCTGATGTAGTTGTAGTCGCAGCGACTGCACCGGTGCTCGGTATAGCCCAGAGCGGTGCAGGTGGGGGCAACCACGGTCTTGACCAAATCATGACCCAGAGCGGGGATGACTTCTTCCTCTGTCTCGCCACAAGTACAGGCACGAACTTTCAGACCCTCGGTAAGGCAGGTGGCGGGGGTGGTCTCCGTCCAGTTGCCCCACTGGTGGGTATGGACGGGGGTGCAAATCACATCGGCCCGGTTGCGGACACGGATGCGGGGGAAGGGACCCTCGGGGGCGTTGAAGGTATCGTCATAGGAGGCCAGGCCGGTGACGGCAATACCATGACCCACGGCCAGATTCTCCACGTCCTTGTCGGTGGTGATATAGCCGTCGATGAAGACACGGGCCACATTGCCCTGCTCATCCTTGACCATGATGGTCTGTACCAGTCCATTGGCCAGTTCAAAGGATTCTACAGTACCCTTCAGGGTGACCAGCTTGCCCTCTGCGGAGCGGTCGGTGAGCTGGGCGGCGGTGATGGTTTCGGGCTGGATGGGTTCGCTGGTGCCAATTTTCTCGATGGTGGTCACCTGAAGCTCAGGCTCACCCTGATAGAATTCGGTGGTACCGGTGATGCGAACCTTGTCGCCAATCCGGTAGTTCCCGGCCACAGGGAAGCAGCAGATACCGCCGGTGGCATCCTGAACATAGATGCAGTCAAAGAAGGCGGTGGCCTTGTCATAGCCGGAGGCATTGGAGGTGACGACACCTTCGATGGTGTACTTGTAGCCCACCTGAGTCTGGGCGCGGACTTCGGCAATGGGGGTAATTCTGGCGGGATTCAGGAAGGCAACCAGATTCTCGCAGATATTGTAGTTGGAGTAGTTCTTCTCTGCGCCGGAGTCCTCCACCGTGGCCTGAACCTCAAAGTTAGACATGAAGGCGGCACCGGAGACCACAATCAGACCCTGACCGGGGAGCTGCTCCGTACCCATGAGCATCAGGCGGCTGTCGTTTTCAGCCACTTCATACTTGGGCACTTCGTCTCCGTCAACACCAACGGCGTCGGCATCCTTGGAGTAGGTGGTGGCATGACCATAGACCACAGGAGAGACGGTGGCGGGGAGGGTGGCGGTGGGCTGACCATTGGCATCCACGGCATAGATGGATGCGCCGCCGTAGTGGCTGAACTGCTGGGAATACATATTGTCATGGGGGTTCTGGGCATCGTATTCCACGCCTGCGGTGAGGAAGTTATCCCAGTTGTAGGTATTCAGATACAGCCGCTGGGACTGACCGCCATTGTAGGTGTCGTCGTTGGTGCCGTCATCGGCAATCCGCAGGGAAGAACCCAGAGCGGCAAGCACCTTATTCTGCTGGGCGGCCATGTGGTCAGCCTCAGGGAAGGCGCTGTAATGCTCATAGTAGTCGGACCAACCGGCCAGGACAACTGCACCGCCGGCCTTATTGAAGTCCACCAGAGCCTGAATCTCGGCATCGGTGTAGTTCACATAGGGATCGCGCAGGGCAGTGCCATTGCGGCGGGAGGGAGCGGTGAGGATGATGGCCTTGTACTTGCCGTCTTTGTTGTTGGCGGCGGCAATCAGCTCCTCGCCGGTCTGCAGAATCACGGTACGGACGGAATACTGGGCAGCCAGAGCGCTGAAGTTGCCCATGGAGTCCTTATAGTTGCCGTTGACGTACTCGTTGAAGTGGGAGGCATCAATGCCGATATAGACCAGAGCGTCGGCATCCAGAACATCCAGCTCCACATCCATGGAGAACTCGTATTCAATACCCTCCAGTTCCATGACCACATAGACCGTAATGGTCATGACTCTGGCGGTATCGGGGGTATAGTTCCAGCTCAGGGGCAGTGTGCCGCTGGCGGGGACGGTATAGCCGGTGGTATCAGTGCCCAGAACCTGAGAGCCATTTGTCATATAGGTCACGGACTTGACGGTGGCGGGGGTGGTCTCGCTGTTGAAGAGGGTGGTGGTGATGGTCAACTCCTCGCCGGTGACGGGGGTGGCCGTGCCACATTCCACGCTGGAGATACCCAGCTTCAGGGTTTCGCCTACCCAGACGGGAGCGGTCACGGCCAAATCGCCGTCGCCCTGGGTGACCCGGATATAATAGTAGCTGTAATCGGGGCTCAGGGTGCAGTTCAGCTCACCCAGAGCCAGCTCAGCGGCATTGTCCCAGGTATAGGCCACCTTGCCGGAGTTGACAATGACCTCAACCTTGGAGATGGAGTCGGAGACATCAGGGTCAAAGAGCTGCACATTGAGGTTCAGGCTTTCGGGAGCCTCCGCAAGGACAGAACCCAGAACCAGACCATTGACGGTATAGTTGATTTCCAGATTCTTGTCTTCGGTGGCATAGACCCGGTAGTTGCGGATGGCCTCATAAATGCCGGCGGGGGAGAAATCATCGGTCAGGACCACATCACGGGCATCGTTGGCATTGCCCCATTTGCCCTTGTGGTTGTCCTGATTGTTGGTGGGGGCGACATGCCAGCCCTTGTCCAGCGCCATGGTATAATACTCATAGCTGGGATAGTAGCCGCCTGCGCCAATCTGACCTTCGCCATTGCCCACTTCCACCAACTGAATCCGGGTGTCAATCAGGGCGTCCCAGTAGCTGAAGTCGGTGAATGTGCCGAAGGTAGAGCCGGGGTGGTTGAACTGGCTGATGGACTCTGCGCCCTCGGACTGACTCAGCAGGGCGTAGTAAGCCTTCATGCCGGCATCCTGGGTCTTGCTGTTGAGGGTGGAGTTGTTCCGGGAGACAATGCCGGGGGTATTGAAGGTATTCATGTGACCGGGACCGCCGGACCAGGTCATTTCAAAGCCGGCCAAAGCGATTCTGCCGGTATTTTTGGCATTGAAGTCGCTGATTGCGCCGGTGTAGGTGCTCCACAGCGCCTGGCTGTTGGTGCTGGCCAGAGACATATCATAGAGCGCGCCTTCGGGGTTGGCGGCGGAGGAGGTGTCAAAGTAGTTGGAGTGGTCGGTGAAGGCCACAAAGTCCACGTTGGCACTCTCCGGCAGGTTCTCGATATAGCCGAGGGCAGTCTCCAGAGAGCCGGAGCCGTCGGAGTAGGTGGTGTGGGAATGGAGCTGACCGAAATAGAGGCTGTACTGGGCCTTGCCTGCGGTGAAGCTCCATGTCTTTTCTGCCTGCTTGCCGTCGGCACGGGTAACGGTGACCACCACGGTGGTGCGACCCTGCGCCAAATCCTCAGCGGGGGTATAGCTCAGCCGACCATCTGCGAAGACGGCATTCACGGTCTGGTCATTGATGGTCATGGTGAAGGTGGCATTCTCGCCGCAGTTGGTAATGACGGCGGAGACGGTGGGGCGGAGATTCTCGCCGGTCTGACTGCCGGGAGCGGGGGTGACTTCCCCGATGACCGGCTCATCTTTGATGGCGAGGTCAAAACTGCCATAAATGGAGACACCCATAGTGTCCTCGCCGGAGACACTCAGGGTCAGTTTTTCCCCGGCCTCGCCAATCAGTTGGGCGGGGACGGTGACGGCATAGATACCCAAATCCATGGTGACATCGGTGAGGGCATTGTTGCCGGCGGTAACGGTGGGCATCTTTCCGGCCATACCGAAGACGGTATCCACGGTGAACTTAAAGACATAGTCTGCGCCCACAAAGGCGGTGGGCTCGGAGACCATGGTCACCTTGGGCTCATTGACCACGCCGGAAGTGAGCTTCTGGTTGCCGCAGGGGTAGAAGAAGAACTCATAAATGTCATAGTCGGTGACATTGTACATGGAGTAAGTCTTGTAGCTGTCGGCGTAATACTCCAGATACTGGCTGTACTGACCGTTGAACTTGGCGGTGCGGCTTTCCAGATTGTAGCCGCCGGACTTGCCGGAGGTCAGGGCCCAGTCGGCATCCTCGCTGGCCTGCAGGCTATAGAAGGCATTGTTGCCTGTGCCGGTGGAGCAGAGATAGCCGAAGGTCTCGTTGAAGAACCGGTAGTAATCGCCGTTTTTCTCCACCTTGAAGACCAGACCGCCATTTTCAGCCACAGCGGCACCGTTTTCCACAGTAGCGGGAGCATTGTTGATGGCGCAGGCGGTGGGGTCGGTGCCGTCGCCATCCTGCAGAGCCAGAACACCCTGGGCGCTCAGGTTATAGAGCATGACCATGTCGCCCTCATTGGGCAGACCGGTTTCGGGGGTAGTGGCGGGGGCGGTGACCAGATAGATGGTCTGGGCAAAGAGAGATTCGTTGCTTCCGATATTATAGTAGGAAGACCAGTTATTCTTGTCGGCATACCACTCGATATAATTGCCCCGGGCGACATTCTTGATGTAGAAGCAGCCGGAAGTGGCGGCGGGGGAAATCGTCCAATCCACATTCACGTCATCGAGGGGCATGGAGGAGTAGCTGGCGCCCAGAGACAGCTTCTTGCCCTCGGCGGTGGAGAGGGTATAGCTGCCGTCGGCGTTGATGCCCACGGTCCAGATGTCGGCGGCGGTGTAGCCGGAGAGCTTGCCGTTGGTGAGGGCGACAGCAGTACCGTTGTTGTAGAAGCCGGTATAGGTGGAGGACAGGGCCATCATGTGGGCGGGGTTATAAATGACCACGGTGTCGCCGTCTTGCAGGTCAGACAGGGCGGTGATGGGACCATCCTGCCGGGCAGGGGTCACTTCGGAGGCGTTGGTGTTGCGGAGCTGCAGGGTGGTGTTGTAGCAACCCACGGCGGCGCACACATCCACCTTGTCGCCCACGGCATAAGCCCATGCGCCGGAGTCATCCTTGCCGATTATGGCCTTGTAGAGCTGGATGGTGTTGCCGGCATCGTCCTTCATGGTGATGTTGGGGGTGGAGTAAGCACCATTATTGTCATAGACCTCGGTGATTTCCAGACCGGTCAGCCGCACATAGGTGCAGATGTCGGCGGTGGTCAGGGCATCAATGGTGGTATTCCTGGCCTCCAGGGTCAGACCCTGAGACTTGGTGTAAGTGCCGGAGCCCAACTGGGGCAGACCGTTATAGACGGTCTTACTGCCGGTACCCAGAATGGTATCACCCAGATTGAGGTCGGTGAAGTTGTTGTTCATCCGGACGCAGATACCGCCGGTGGCATCCTGCAGATAGACATTCTTGCCGTCCAGCAGGGTGATTACGCCCTTGACGGTGAAGGTTTCTCCGCTGTTTCCGGCCAGAGCGGTGGAAATGGGGACGAATTCTTCGGGGTCGGCGGGTTCGGAGGGGTCTTCGGTATCTTCTTCAATGACCAGATAGAACTGCTGGGCAAAGAGGGACTCGTTGCTTCCAATATTATAGTAGGAAGACCAGTTGTTCTTGTCGGCATACCACTCGATGTAATTGCCACGGACGACATTCTTGATGTAGAAGCAGTCTGCGGTGGCGGCGGCGGAAATCTCCCAATCCACGTTCACATCGTCCAAGGGCATGGAGGAGTAACTTGCGCCCAGAGACAGCTTCTTGCCCTCGGCGGTGGAGAAGGTATAACTGCCGTTTTCGTTTACGCCCAGGGTCCACAGCTCGGCATTGGTATAGCCGGAGAGCTTGCCTTCGGTCATGGTCACATCCACGCCGCAGTTATAAAAACCGGTATAAGTGGAGGACAGGGCCTTCATGTTGGCGGGGTTGAAGATGACCAGCTTGTCGCCGTCCTGAAGCTGGGTCAGGTCAGTGATGAGGCCGCTTTCCCGCTGAGGGGCGGCTTCGACCAGCTTATAGAGGGTGAAGTCGCTGGGGTAGCCTGCGGCATTGGCGGTAACGGTGGCGGACTTATAGCCACGGAATTTGTTGGCAGAGCCCTTGTTGCTGGCCAGAATGACGGTATCCGATCCGGTGCCGGCAAAGCGGAAAGTGCCATCGGTGCAGGTGACGGCCCAGTTGTAGCTGCCGGAAGAAATACCGTTGTTGTTGCCACCCTTGGGGGCAATGGATGCGCCGTTGCTGTCGGTCAGGATGACGCCGTCGGCGCTGACGGTGAGTGTCCAGACCAGATTGGCGGCGGGGTCTGTGATGGTGCCGTCAGTGGCGGTGACGGCCTCAGCCAGCACCCAGGTGCCATCGAGCACGGTGGGGGCATAGTTGGAACTGACGACCATGACGTACTTGCCGGAGACAAGCTCGTCCATGGCGCCAATCTTGGTGTAGGTTGCAGATTCTTCTGCGGCAAAGGCGACGGTGGGCACCAGGCCAAAGACCATGGTGAAGACCAGAAGCCATGCCAGAAGTCTGCTTCGGATGGTGGTTTTCATGTTTATCCTCCTTTTGTTGTTCCGCTTTGGTGCGGATAATGGGAATAAATGCTCAACATATATCATAGCACAGATTGGTCGGATTTTCCAGCTTTTTCTTGAAAATTGGGGGGGGGAATGGGCGTGGAAGTCGGGTGCATAAGGAGAAAAAAGGGCAGCGACCAATACGGCCGCTGCCCGGAAGGAGTGATTCCCGATGCAGGAACGATGTGTGGATAAAGAAAATATGCGTTGTTGACGGTGTGTGTTTATTAGTTGCTGGAGGTATTGGTTAAGTCCAAGAAGGGAAGATGGAAAGCGCCAAACCTCGATGCTGCGGTAACGTTGGCGATGATGGGACGCAAGTAAGAAATCAACAAGGCAACGGCATTCTGGTTCAAGAACACATCGATATCGTCGCCTGTATATGCACCAGTTGCCCAGCGGAAATTGGCTGCCTCCTCGACTTCAAGACAGAACGGGGAAGCGTCATCCGTATCGCCGATGCGTACGAAAACTGCAACCCGAGCTTCTTCGTGGGGAGCAGTGGAGACAGAAGGCAATCTCTGGATATCCACGGAGCATTGGATGTTGACATTAACATCTTTATTTGCTGAGAACTGCTCGTTCTGCGCAAACTGAAGACGAACCAACTGGGGATTTGTGAACTGAAAGTTGCTATTCTTCATGATAATTCTCCCTATATTATGCTGCATCGGCAGATGGGGCGGATGACATAGCCTGAAATTCTTTGCCTGCCTCTTGGTGAGAGGGGGTGAGCATGACGGAGGTGGCGTTATTCATTTTGGAAAATGGAATCCAAATCTGTTCAGCTTGAAATGAGAAAGTAGCCTGACCGGAGAACCACTGCTCAGCACTGGGGGAGGATTCGGATGTGGGGACAGGTGATAAAGCAGAGTTAAGGATTGCGATAAGTTTGGTCTCGTCAATTCCATCGTGGACAGAGACAGTCATCTCGCCATTGCCGTGCTGAATGCAGATATCCCGGCTGGTGGTGGAAAAAAACTGGTCTATACGTTGCCGTACATCAGAATCAATGCGGGAAAGCTTATTGCAAAAACTACTCCATACGGGGCGGGGGAGGCTGATTTGATACCGAAACTGCATATGCTCATCTCCATTCTGCGATTCATATACTTTCTGCGAGCAGTTGAAGTGCATGTTCCTCAGCTACAGATAATAAGTCGAGGTACATGGGTACGGTGGATTCTGCCCGGTTTTGGGATTCGGCAAACAATTGAAAACCGTTGGCTTTGTACCAGCCAATTTTATCCGAAAGGGCATCCAGATAGAGGATACGGACAGGCCAGCTGTCGGACAATTTCCGCACTTGATTGGCAATGAGTCCCAAGAGTTTTGTGCCAAGGCCGAGATCCTGAAAGCTCTTCTCAATTGCAATAAAGTGTAAAACCACGGCGCAGAAATGAGGCGCGCCCTCGTAATAGTTTGCCAGGGAAGGCGGTCCATCTTCAGCATTGATTGTGGCCATGGAAAGACTATAAGCTCCCACTCGATGACCGCCAACAGAAATCTGGAATGTTTTGGATTGCTTGGTCAGTTGTGGCAGGTATGACTGTTTAACCAGGATATTGATGGATGCGTTGCCGCAATCGAAGTTAAGCAAATCATCCGGAGAGCGGATTGGAATGAATTGTAGGTCAATCATAGCGTACCCCTGTATCATATTTAGCAACGGTTTTCTTTATTCTACCCGAAAAAGGGAAGTTTGTCTAGTCTGAAGTTTTCAATAGATGCAGTTAAATGGAGGATAAATTGCGGGCAGCGACCAACCCGGCCGCTGCCCTTGCATGAAGTTCTCAGGATAAGTTGTCGTATAGCAGGTTGAATTAGAGATACCAGCAACTACACCGCTTCGTTGGCGTGATGGCAATAATTAATTACGAATAACTCAGCGATGAACAGAAGACAGTGGCAGATACTATGTAACCACGCCATAACAAAAGCTACCATTTGCGACACCTATAGTGGGCAAGGAAGAGGGAACATTAACTCAGTTCTACGTCAGAAAGAATGATACCACTGCGACATGACAAGTCGACCTCAAATTTTATGTAGTCTGCACCAGTAATATCCAGAGAGAAGTTGATAGGATCGGTCTTTTTGCCGATTGTATAGGTGCGAAGCAAAATATCATCGGCGTAGATTCTAAGTGTGCCGCTCTCGATTTCCTGGTAATTAGATACAGTACCGGTCAGGGTGGAGTATTGGCTGTATACTCGGTACTCTGCGTAATATCCATTTGCACTGAACATTGAACTGCTATTATAGATGACACTGGTATAACTGGAATAATGAGTGTTTCCAAAATTATCCATTGGATCGCCCTCGTTGACGGACCATCCACTGCTGTCGATCAATGCCATAGTGGATAGACTGACAGGCATGATTGATTCAATCACATCAGTCGTGGGTAGCAAGGTTTCATCTAACTTAGCTTCGGTACTCGGTATAGTGCTGTTAGAAGAAGTTGTCTCAGTAGTCGCAGGTGCAGTTGGCTCTATAGCGGAATGTGCTACCGTTTCTATTGACAATTCGGTGAATTGAGTTGCGTTAGAGTCCAGGAATTCCTCTACAGGAGAACCCATCATTCGGTCAACAATCGGTTCAATCAAAAGAAGACCTGTGCTAACCAGTGCTAAGGCAAGCACGACAGCAAGCCGCTTTCCTTTTGAAGCATCTTCGTTTTTTCTTTTAAGTAATCCACTGCAAAAATATAGTAGCGTTGGTACACCTATCACAAATACAATACGTGCCCACATGTGTTTGAACACCCCTTTCAAGCTATTAGAATGTTTCTGAAATCCCAAATCGGGATATTTTGATTATACCAACACGGTATAATAATGTCAAGAGGAATTTCGGACAGTCTCGCTGGGGGTGATGATTTTGCGCCTGAAACAACTAAGAAAAGCCAGGGGCATATCCCAAGTCAAGCTGGCCATGGACCTAAACACAGGGCAAAACACCATCAGCCGCTATGAAAATGGCGAGCGAGAGCCGGGAATAGACGAGCTTATTCGCATAGCAGATTATTTTCGGGTTTCTGTTGACTATTTAATTGGTCGAACGGACTACCCGGATATGTACCCGGTGAACAATAAAGAGAAAGCATAATACCATACATTGTAGGGGGTTGGTCAAAAGCCAATCCCTTTTTTCTATAAATCAAGAAGGGCAGCGGCCAACCCGGCCGCTGCCCTTAAACCATATTGACTTACTTGCTCTTAAGCGCATCCTCCTGATGGCTGAACTGGAGCGTATAGAGCCGGTGATAGTGCCCCTTATTGCGCAGCAGCTCCTGATGGGTGCCTTGCTCCAGAATCTGACCATGGGACAGGACGATGATGTTGTCGGCGTGCTGGATGGTGGACAGACGGTGTGCCACAATCAGCATGGTGCCGATGGACTTCATCCGCTCCAGAGAGTCCTGAATCAGTAGCTCCGTCTCGGTGTCGATGTTGGCGGTGGCCTCGTCGAGAATCATCACCGAGGGCTTGTGGAGAATGGTCCGGGCGAAGGACAGAAGCTGCCGCTGACCGGCGGAGAAGTTGTTGCCACGCTCTCTGACCACTTCATCCAGCCCACCTTCCAACCGGGTGATGAAGGAGTCGGCATTGACATAGCGGCAGGCCTGCCAGATTTCTTCCTCGGTGAAATCTTCTTCCCGGAGGGTGATGTTACCCCGGACCGTGCCGGAGAACAGGAACACATCCTGCAGCATCTGACCGAAATGGCGGCGGAGGGAGGAAATCTTAATCTTCCGGATGTCTGTGCCGTCAATGAGAATCTGACCCTTCTGGATGTCATAATTCCGGCAGATGAGGGAGAGAATGGTGGTCTTGCCGGAGCCGGTTGCGCCCACAAAGGCGACGGTCTGCTTGGCAGAGACCTTGAAGGACACATCCCGCAATACCCATTCACCGGGCTTGTAGGCAAACCAGACGTTCTTAAACTCAATCTCGCCCTTGATTTCCGGCATTTCCACAGCATCGGGCTCGTCCACCACCAGAGGCTCCATGTCCATGATGGTGAAAATCTTCTCGGCGGCGGCAAAGGAGCGCTGGAGCATATCGAACTGCTCGGCCAGAGTCTGGATGGGGTTAAAGAATTTGGAGATGTACATATAGAAGGAGACGCAGATACTGCTGTCAATGACCTGACCCAGGAAGACCGTATCCTTAATGTAGCCCCGTCCACCTAAGTACAACAGGCACAGCACCGAGGAGATATAGAGCATATAGACCATGGGCCGGAAAATGCCGAAGACGAAGATACGATTCTGCTTGGCTTTCTGCAGTTTCCGGCTCTTTTCCCGGAATTCGGTCATTTTTCGCTGTTCCCGGTTGAAAATCTGGGTGATTTTGATACCGGAGAGATTCTCAGACAGGTAGGTATTGATGTCGGTATTGGCATCGTTGACCTTCCGGTGTACCCGGCGGGAGAATTTGCGGAAAATCACCGTAAAGAGCACCAGGAAGGGCACAAAGCACAGCACCATCAGCGTCAGACCCAGATTTAAGACCAGCATAGCCCCCAGCACGCCCACAATGACCATGCAGTTTTTTAGCATGGTCACCAGAATGTTGGTGAACATGAAGGAGATGGCATTGGAGTCGTTGGTGACTCTGGTGACCAGCTTGCCCACGGGCATATTGTTGAGCTGTTCATGGGACAGGCTCTCTATGTGGGTGAAGGTATCCATGCGGAGCTGGGAGATGATTTTCTGACCGGTTTTCTGGAGGACCAGTGCCTGGAAATAGGTGCAGACCATGGAGACCACCAGAATGCCCGCATAGACGGCCACCATGGTGAACAGATACTTGAGGTCTACGCCGTCTTTGATGGTGCCTTCGATGTTGCCCACAATCAAAGGAGAGGCCAAATCATAGACAATGGAAAAAAGCATCAGGAAGAATACCAGCAGGAAAGCCTTGCCATGGGGCTTGGCGTACTTCAGCAGGCGGCGGATAATCTCTCCGTCCGGCATATGGCGGTCAAAGCCCAGAGATTCCTTCTGCCGCCGCAATGCCGCATACGCCAGAATGAAGACCAGAGCAAAGGCACCAATGACTGCGCCCACAAAGATAAAGGGGAAAAACTCATGCATGGTGCTCGCCTCCTTCTTCTTCCAGCTTCTGCAGATCCACCATGCGCCTGTAGTCCGGGCAGGTCTCATAGAGCTGACCATGGGAGCCCACAGCCACAATTTTACCCTGGTGGATGAAGATAATCTTGTCCATTTCCTCAATGGTGGAGATGCGGTGGGCAATGAGGATGGTGGTGCGCCCGGCGCGGGTCTTGCGGAGATTGTCCAGAATGGTCTGCTCGGTCTTGGTGTCCACTGCGGAGACAGAGTCGTCCAGAATCAGGATGGGGGCATCCTTCATCAGTGCCCGGGCAATGGAAATCCGCTGTTTCTGACCGCCGGAGACGGTGACGCCCCGCTCGCCCAGTATGGTCTCATAGCCCTGGGCAAATTCCCGGATATTGCCGTCCACGTCGGCCAGTACAGCCGCCGCCGCAACAGCCTCCTGCTCGGGCTCATCCACATAGAAGCCGATATTCCGGGCGATGGTGTCACTAAAGAGGAAATTATCCTGAGGGACATAAGCCGCAGCCGCCCGAACCTGCCGGATGGGGACGGTATTCACATCCCGGCCGTCAATGAAGACTGTGCCGTCAGGGACATTAAAGGTGCGCAGAATCAGGTCCACGATGGTGGTCTTGCCTGCACCGGTCTTGCCCACCAGGCCGACCCGCTCGCCGGCTTTGATGGTGAAAGACACATCCTCCAGCGCGTCGTAGTCAGCCCCGGGATAGCGGAAGGTCAGATTCCGGAATTCGATGTCGCCCCGCACCTGACCCAAGTCGGTCACATCTTCCCGGTCGATCACGTCCTGTTTGGCTTCCAGAAGCTGGGTAATGCGCTTCAGGGAGGCCTTACCCCGGGAGGTCATGTCAATGAGTTCGGACACCGCCATAATGGGCCAGACGATGGCGTTGAAGTAGCCGATAAACTCGATGAGCTGACCGGCGTTAAAGGTGCCTTCATAGACCAGATAGCCGCCGTAGCCCAAAATGATGCAGATGACCGACTCCACAAAGAGGGTCACCAGAATCCGCAACAGCACAGAGGCCTTGGCGAATTCCACGTTGGCGACCTCGTTTTCTTCGTTGAGCTTCTTAAACGCCCACAGCTCCCTGGCTTCTTTGACGAAGGCTTTGATGACGGCGATGCCGGAGAAACTCTCCTGAGAGAAGTCGGAAAGCTGGGAGAAGGCCTCCTGCCGGATGTCCCATTTCTTCATCATGTATTTGCCAATCAGAGTGCTGACTGCCAGCAAAAGGGCCATGGGAATCAGCGCCAGACAGGTGAGCAGCACATCCATCTGCCACATCTTATAGACCGCCAGAATCCCCAAAAACAGGGCATCAAAGAACATCAGGAAGCCATTGCCATAGCAATCCTGAACGGTTTCCAGGTCGTTGGTAAACAGGCTCATCATGTTGCCCACTTTATTGACCTGATAGTATTCTCTGGACAAGTCCTTGGCATGGTCAAACATCCGCTCCCGCAAATCGGTCTCCACCTTAATGGCGGCACCAAAGATGCACACACGCCACAGGAATCGACCGGTGACCATGGCCACAATGATGAACAGCATGGGCTTGCAAATCTCCATCAGCAAAAAGTCCATGTCGAAGACCCGCCGCACACCCTCGTGCATCACATAGCCATCGTTCATGCCGTTAATGACCATCTGATACAGGTTGGGGATGATGAGCTGCATATAGTCCACCAGAATCAATGCCAGCAGACCAAGGAGCAGCATACCGGCATGGCGGAGATAATACCGGTTCATGTGTTTGCCGAAGATCATTTCTCCTGTTTCTCCTTTCGCTCCATATAAAACGGAGGGGGAATATTGTGGATTTCCACATGGTGCTTATTATACATTTTTACAAGGTGTTCGTCAATCCCTAATCCCGGGAATTTCATGCATTCACGGAAAAAACTTAAATTCCGGAGGTTAGCAGGAAAAAGGGGACTGTGATAGACTTAGGGGCAAGGAGGTGATTTTTATGGCAAAACTGCCTTGGGCGAAAATGTCGCCCAGAATTGAGAATGGTGTGCTGTACTGGTTTGAGGGTGATACCTTCCGGCTGAATCTGATTCTGACCCTGCAGGATCAGGATGGCGCGCCGGTGGCGGTGAAAGCGGAGGAACGGCTGGAGCTGACCTTCCGCAACAAGCGCCGGGATACGGTAAAGACCGTGACCTTCTCCGGAGAGGAGGCGGCATCGGGCAAGGTGACGCTGGTGGTGGACGAGAGCCTGAGCACACTGTTCTCTGCCGGACGCTACAGCTATGACCTGCGGCTTCTGGGGGAGGAGAAAACCACGCTGATCCGGGGCGGAACCATTATTGTGGAGTAAACAAGATGGATTCAACCGGAAATACACAAAGAAATGGAGGAAAAACATGGAAATCGAAGTGGAAAAATCCATTGATGCCCAAATCTGCGGTTATGTGGGCAGAGGGGTCGCATCGGTGCGGGTGGATGAGCGGGGGCACCTGATTTTCACCATGACCGACGGAGAAGTTCTGGATTTGGGTCCGACGGTTGGTGGTGGCGGCAACACCGGCGAGTCGGTGGTTGTGCCACTGGATACTACCCTGACCCGCCCGGGCATGGCGGCAGAAGCTAAAGCCACCGGCGATGCCATTTCTCAGGTGGAAACGCTGGCGCAGCAGGGTATTCAGGCAGCCCAGGAGGCGCAAACTCTGGCGGATATGGCAAAAGCGCAGGCAGAAACCGCAGACCAGCAGGCGATGCTTGCCATGGAGGAGGCGCAAACGGCTGCTGAGAGGGCGATGAGTGCCATGGAGGAAGCGCAAACCGCCACCCAAACCGCCGCCGGGGTCGTAGCAAACACCGGTGACCTCAACGCACTGGAAACCGACCACAATGGGAATTTGGTAGAAGCCATCAATGAACTGCATCAGGAACTGAGAGAAAGCACCGGAAGTGGCGGCAATGAGACAACGACAGAAAGCTGGGTTTGGTGTGACCATGTGCAGACCGATACCATCTCCCTGTCCACATTCCCGGCGACGACTGCCGGTATCCGGTTGCGGGTGTACTGTATGGATGCAGGTGGACAGACGGTGGTCTTCCCCATTCAGCCTCCCGGAAATCTGGGTTTTGAAGGCGGTATGCTCTATGGGTTTGACCATCTTGGTGCGGAAGTTATCTTTGAGGACAACGGAGAGGATCTGCTCATGACCGCCCAGGAGGATCTGGCGATCTATGGTTTCTACTATACCGTTCCGGATGCGATTTCGGAAGGCAGCGGGGAGACCTGGCGGGACGAGGAGCTGGCATTTGGCGCGATTATCGCCGGAGAGGATTTAAGCGTCGGCCTGGATACGGGTCTGACCATCAGACATCTCCGGGCCTATCGGAAGTGGCTGTTCCGGATAAAAAATGAGGGCTCGTCCACCTTGCAGAACTTCTATATTATGGCGGGCGATGTGGTGGACCCCTCCCGGGCGACGGCCATTTTCCGCTATACCGGCAGTGGTGCCAGCATTTTCTATGAATGGTGGGACAAAGACAGAACCAAACTGGCCATGCGCTCGGTATTTGTGGGTGACTCCGCCAGAATCGCTGACCCCGGTGAGCCGGTTGCCATAGACGGCGCCGCCCATTGGACTTACCACGATACCATGTCGGTCGGCTCCATTGACCGGCTGACGGATTTGGAGGGCTATGATGACGACACTCCGGTTTGGCTGTACTGCCCATCTTCTCCCAGCGTGGACTATATCTGGGATTTCCGGGGGGTGACACAATGAGATACTACAGAAAAGGCGAAGGCGTGCTTGCCACAGTCGGCTGGCTGAATCTGCCGGAAATTACCCGGGAGGAATACCTTGCGGCACTGGAGCGGCTGAAGGAGCGGGGAAGACTGCAAGCCATCCGGGGGGAAAAAACCCGCCCGCTGACCCAGGAGGAGGTGGGCAAACGCATCATTGCCCAGACCATCAACACCCTTGAGACGAACGATTCGATGGCTCTGCGGATGCGGAGTTTCTATCCCCAGTGGGAAAAGGGACTGGATTACCCTGAGGGGTATAGGGTGCAGTTTGACGGTGGTCTGTGGCGTTGTCTGCAGGCCCACAGGTCTCAGGAGGACTGGACACCGGATATGGCGGTCAGCCTGTGGGTGCGCATCAATGAGACTTACGCCGGAACAAAGGATGACCCCATCCCCTACGAGGGCAACATGGCTCTGGTGGCGGGGCTGTACTACATTCAGCAGGAGGTCATTTACCGTTGCTTCCGGGATACCGGAATTCCCGTCTACCATCCGCTGAGCCAGCTTGTGGGACTTTATGTGGAGGTGGTTTGAACCGGGAGAAACCAAAGGGAAAGGAGGTGAATCCATGACCATGGAGGAGATTGCGGCGGCCATTACCGAGGCAGACAGCCGCAGTAAAGCCAATGCGCACCGCATGGACAGACTGGAGCGGCGGCAGGATGCGCTGGACCGGCTGGTGAGCTGTGTGGCAGGAATGCAGAAGGATTTGGAACACACCCAGTCCGATGTGCAGGAAATCAAGGACAATGTGCAGACCATGCTGGAAGCCCCGGGGAAAAACTGGAATACACTGGTTTCCGCGCTGATTACTTCCCTGGCGGCGGGTCTGGCCGGTGCGGCACTGACGGCGCTTCTGGGCTGAGGCACAAAAGAAAAACCCATACATAAGATAATCAGGAGGTAAAACAATGGAACTTGGCATTACCGGCGTGGCCGGAATTACTGCGGTCTGCTATCTGGTGGGTCTGACGGTGAAGGCGACAAAGCTGGACAACAAATGGATTCCCGTAATCGTGGGCGCACTGGGTGGCGCGCTGGGTCTTGTTGGACTGTATGTGATGGGGGATTTCCCTGCCACTGAACCGCTGACGGCTGTTGCGGTTGGCATTGTCTCCGGTCTGGCGGCAACGGGTACCGATCAGGTCATCCATCAGCTTAAGGGGGAATAGACCATGGAAATTCGTCAATGTCTGTTGACGGAGAACACTTGCTTTAAGCGAAATCAGGAGGGTGCGGACAGCCGCTATACCCTGTTTCAGCGCCGTGGACCTCTGGGGGTGATGCTCCACTCCACTGGGGCAAATAACCCCACATTGCGCCGCTATCTCGCCCCCGATGACGGCGTAATTGGCGAAAACCGCTATGATAACCACTGGAACAGACCGGAGGCGACCGCTTGCGTCCATGCCTTTATCGGTCTGGATGCAGTAGGCGAGGTGCGTGTCTACCAGACTCTGCCGTGGAATTACCGGGGATGGCACTGCGGAAGAAGCGGGAACGATACCCATATCTCCATTGAACTCTGCGAGGACGGTCTTTTGGACGAAGCGTACAAAAGCAGATGCTTTCATTTGGCGGCAGAGCTGACGGCAGAAGTGTGCAGGCGCTATGGGCTCGACCCATTGACCCCGGGTGTGGTGGTGGATCATGCCGAGGGCTATGCCTTAGGTATCGCCTCCAACCATGGGGATGTAGGTCACTGGCTGGAGAAATTTGGAAAGACCATGGATGATTTTCGGCAGGAGGTGGCACAGATTATGGCGCAAACTGCCCCGGAGGTGCCGGGTGGGCAGGAGGATGCGCTGATTGCCCTGATTGACCGGCGGATTGAAGCATACCGGAAAGTCTCCATGACGCTGGAGGATGTCCCGGTCTGGGCAAGAGATACGGTGGCGCATTTGGTGGAGCAGGGGATTCTGCGGGGAACAGGGGCAGGATTGGAACTCAGCGAGGATTTGGCCCGGATGCTGGTGATGCTGGACCGGTTGGGACTCAGCGGACGAACCCAGGCCAACGGGAATACCAATCAGGAAAGCTGAGCTTAGCAAAAGCGGAATCCCGCAAAAAACCACGGGAAACCGCTACCTTAAGGGAAATAACGCACAAACCCAACTGAATCTGCCGCTTTTGGCATCTGGGAGGTCATTATGGAACAACTGCAGCAAGCACAAATCGACGGCGTCTGGCAACGGGTGCGGGGAACACTGCCCATCTCCTTCTGCCACATGGCGCGCAGAGAGGAGGAGATTGCCACCATCAGCCGGGAGCTGTACCGTCTGGGGGCGGCACGGCACATCACCGGCCCGCTGCACCGTCAGGCACAAGCCCGGAAGCGGGAATTGCTGACCATGTCCCGCTTTGCCGGTGAGCCGGATTGCCGCTGGGGAAAGCCGACTTGCAAAGCCGACCCCGGGGAACTGGTGCGGCAACTGGGCTTGGCGGCGGCAGAATATGACCCGGAGCATCCGGTCTATGGTGCGGTATTTGCCCAATTCCGGAGAGAATGTGCCCAAATGCAACGGGCACTGCTGCGGGTGAAATAAAGAAGCCGGGATTCTTTGCGGAAAGGGCGAAGAATCCCGGTGGTTTTTGTGGGGGTATTTTTCTTAGGGCGCATTTTTGTATCATTTTCCCCTGAATGCTCCCTGATTTCGTCAGGGGATAATCTTATTCCGCTTCAGGTATCGCTCCTCCTCGGAGAAAATGCAGCCGCAGTATTTCTGCATATAGAAGCCATGTTCCCGGGCGAAGGTCTGCCCATCCCGGAAATAGGGACGGAAATCCCGGTACAGGAAGGTAACGCCATAGGTATCCGCCGCCCGCTGTGCCACCTCAGCCATCAGCTCGTGATTCTGATAGGGGCTGATGAAGAGGGAGGAGGTGAAGCTGTCAAAGCCTCCTTCTTTGGCTTGCCGGGCAGTTTCCATCAGGCGCATTTCATAGCACTTGACGCACCGGCCGGAGATATCCTCCGCCACCGCCCGGACAAAGGGGCGCAGGGCATAGTCATTGCGCTCAATCAGGGTTAAGCCGATGGTTTCGGCGTACTCCCGCAGGCAGTTTCGCCGGGCACGGTACTCGGTGAAGGGATGGATGTTGGGATTATACCAGAAGCCGGTGGTGGCAATGCCGTCAGCTTCCAAAGCGGTAATGCACTGGTTGGCGCAGGGGGCACAGCAGATGTGCAACAGGGTATTCATGGGCTTATCCTCCCGGTGATGAGTTGTCTTAAGGGGATTATAGGATAAATCGTGGGGAAATGCAACCATTTTGTCCGGTTATCGGTGCGGAATCCTGCTTTTTGACACTCCACAAACCGATGGGGATGTGCTATAATGAAAAGACACGAATTAAGAAAAGAGGATACACCAACTATGGAAGAAAATCGTCTGACCGGCCTTCCCTCCGTGGACAAACCTTGGCTGAATTATTATGACGCAGAGGCGGCCCATGCTAGCCTGCCTGCCTGTACACTATATGAACTGCTCTGGGAGAGCAATAAGGACCACCTGGAGGATATTGCCCTCAACTACTATCAAAATCGCCTGACTTATGCAGAACTATTCCGGGGCATTGACCGGACCATGAAGTCCCTGTCTGCCCTGGGGGTAAAGCAGGGGGATATTGTGGTGGTCTGCACCGTCAATACCCCGGAGATGGTCTATCTGCTCTATGCCCTGAACCGACTGGGTGCGGTAGCCAATATGATTGACCCCAGAACCAATGTGGATGGCATCCGGGAGTACATTCTGGAGTCCGATGCCCGGTTGGTGGTGACGGTGGATATGGCTTATCCCGCCATTGCCAAAGCCATTCGGGGGACAGAAGTCCGGCAGGTGGTGGCCATATCCCCGGCGGATTCTCTGCCTGGGGTGGTCAGAATGCTGTACCGGCTGAAGAACAAAACCGTCCAACTGGGCAGGGAAGCCATGAACTGGAAAGAATTCCTGCGCCGGGGACAGGATGCCACACCTGTGGATGTGCCGTATCAGAAGGATACCTGCTGTGTGATGGCTCACACCGGCGGTACCACCGGATTCCCCAAGGCGGTCATGCTCTCCAATGACAACATCAATGCCATGACTTATGGCTATCGCTATGTGCGGATTCCCTTTGCCCGGAAACAGCGGTATTTTAACGACCTGCCTCCCTTTATCATGTATGGTCTGTGCCTGTGCGTTCACACCACACTGGTCTATGGTCTGGAAGTGATTCTTTATCCGCTCTTTGACTCCAAGGACTTCCCCAGACAGTTCGTCCGGTATATGCCCCACCATTTTTCCGCCCTGTCTGACCACCTGAAGTATCTTGCTTCGGACAAGGTGACCAGTAAAACCGATCTGTCCCATTTGATTACGGCGGCGGTGGGTGGTGATGCCCTGAATCAGACCCTGGAGCGGGAGGTCAATGTCTACCTCAAAGCCAGAGGGTGCAAGTATGAAGCCACCAAGGGTTACGGCATGACAGAATTGGCCGCCACGGCCACCACCTCCACCCCGGAGGCCAACGCCATCGGCAGTGTGGGTATTCCGCTGGCCTGCAATACCATCAAAATCGTTGACCCCGATACCGGCAAGGAGCTGGGCTACAACCAGACCGGTGAAATCTGGATCAGCGGCCCGACCATTATGCTGGGCTATTACAACAAGCCGGAGGAAACCGCAGAGCTGATTCAGACCGACGACACCGGCAGACGTTGGGTGCATACCGGCGATTTGGGTCACATCTCGCCGGAGGGTCTTCTGTTCCACGAAGGACGGATTCGCCGGATTTACATGACCGCCCACGAAGGTCAGCCCGCCAAAATCTTCCCCATGGTGGTGGAAGATGCCCTGAAGCAGTCGCCCGGGGTTGGCGAGTGCTCCGTGGTGGGCAGAAAACGGGCAGGCAGTGCCTACTATGAGGCGGTGGCGTATCTGGTGAAGCGGGACAAGGGGGCTGATGAAGATGCCCTCCGGGCAGAGCTGGCGGCCCTGTGCGCACAGCGGGTACCCACCTATATGATTCCGGCAGAGTACCGATTCCTGGATGAACTGCCCCATACCCCCATTGGCAAGGTGGACTTCCGCAGACTGGAAAAAGAGGCGGTACTCGCCCAAAACCAGTCTGCACCCCAAGGCCAATAAACCCCAACCACGCCACAGCATACCGTGGCAGATGATGACATGGAGGAATAGACCATGCTCCCTGAACAATTTTTGACCCGGATGGAAGCCCAACTGGGAGAGGAATTTCCCGACTTTCTCAGGGCTTATGACCGCCCCAGAGCGGTGGGTCTGCGCCTCAATCCCCTGAAGACCCACTGCCCGCCGGAGTTGCCCTTCACTCTGCATCCGGTGCAATGGGTCAAGACCGGGTATTTCTATGATGCCGGCCAGCGTCCCGGTTTGCACCCATGGCACGAGGCGGGGCTGTACTATCTGCAAGAGCCCAGCGCTATGGCACCGGCAGAGCTCCTTTGTCCGCTGCCCGGGGAGCGGGTGCTGGATTTGTGTGCCGCTCCCGGGGGTAAGTCCACCCAGCTTGCGGGGAAAATGGAGGGACAGGGACTCCTGGTGTGCAACGAATACAGTCAGAAGCGGGCGAAGATCCTGTCCCAGAATATTGAACGCATGGGGATATCCAATGCGCTGGTCATCAACGAAACAACGGACCGGCTGGCAGAGCGATTCCCCGGCTGGTTTCACCGGGTATTGGTGGATGCGCCCTGCTCCGGCGAGGGAATGTTCCGGAAAGAGCAGGCGGCAATTGAGGACTGGAGCATGGAGAATGTGGCACTGTGTGCTCGGCGGCAGGCAGAGATTCTGGACAATGCCGCAAAAATGCTGGCCCCCGGCGGCCGGCTGGTCTACTCCACCTGTACTTTCTCCCCGGAGGAAAACGAGGAGACCATGCTGGCATTTTTGGACAGACATCCGGAATTCCGGGAGTTGCGGCTGAATCTTCCCTGGTTTACCGAGACGCAGGTGGGCTACCGGCTGTGGCCCCACAAACTGCTGGGCGAGGGGCACTATGTGGCTGTTCTGGAAAAGACGGAGGGACAAACGGAACGGATTCCCACGGAAAAGGGGACGAAACTGCCGGCACTCTGGCAAAGTCTGGCCAAGGAACTGGACATCACATTGCCCGGGGGGAAAGCCATCCCCTTTGGCAGGACCTGGTTCTGGGCACCGGAGGAACTGCCGGAACTGAAGGGTCTGCGGGTACTGCGTCCGGGACTGGAGCTGGGCGAAGAAGCCGCCGGACGATTCACCCCGGCTCATGCGCTGGCTCTGTGGCTGAAGACAGCCAAATCCGTCCACGACCTGCAACCGGACAGTCCGGAGATTGCGGCTTATCTGGCAGGTGAGACACTGCCGGGACAGGAGAAGGGTTGGACATTGATGACCGTCGGCGGGTTGTCCATCGGCTGGGCGAAGGGTTCCGGCGGGATGCTGAAGAACCACTACCCCAAAGGACTGCGCCGCCGGGGGCAGAGCCACTGAGAGATACCGGGCAGATACGATACCTGCCCGGCACACAGCCATGACAACCGGATAAGGGGTGGCCTCTTGGTTTCGGGAGACTGCCCCCCGCAATCGGGACCGGGCTCGGGTTCGCCTCCCTTCGCCGGGAACGCCCAAAAACAGCCCCAAAACCCCGCCGGAGACGGCGCAAAAAATTTTCAAAAAAATCGAAAAAAGGTCTTGACAAATCGGAGTATATTGCGTATAATATCAAAGCTGTCTCGGTGAGTTCGCCGGGCTCAAGCAAATGGCGGCATAACTCAGTTGGTAGAGTAGCCGGTTCATACCCGGTATGTCATCTGTTCGAATCAGATTGCCGCTACCAGGCCCGTTGGTCAAGTGGTTAAGACACCGCCCTTTCACGGCGGTAACATGGGTTCGAGTCCCGTACGGGTCACCAAAAAGAGCAACCTTTCTCCAACGAGGAAGGTTGCTTTTTTAGATGTTTGAGAACCTCCTGAGTTTGCCAAATCGCCGGTATTGCCGCCTGCCCCCGGGAAATGGCGCGGCAGGCGACCTTCTCCAAACCAAAAATACAAAAGAATGTGAGGTTGATGTGATGCGTCAGTCACTCGGTGAAAACAAAATGGGTGTGATGCCCGTGGGTAAGCTGCTGTTCAATATGGCAACCCCAATTATGATCTCTATGCTGATTCAGGCGTTTTATAATATTGTAGACAGTATCTATGTCTCCCAGCTCAGCGAAAATGCCCTGACTGCTGTCTCCATGGCTTTCCCTATCCAAAATCTGATGATTGGTTTCTCTACCGGCGTGGGTGTGGGTATGAATTCTCTGCTGTCAAAATGTCTGGGAAGCCGGGATTATGACCGGGCAAACCGGGCCGCCGGTAATGGCACGCTGCTGTCTATTATCTGCTGTCTGCTCTTCACGGTGGGAGGCTTGCTGTTCTCCGATGACTTTTTCCGGATTCAGTCCGATATCCCCGAAATCGTGGAGGGCGGCACCGATTATCTGATGATTTGCACCGTGTTCTCCTTCGGCATCTTCGGCTCTATTCTCTGTGAGAGACTGCTTCAGGCTACGGGCAAGACGGTCTGGTCCATGATTACCCAGAGTGTGGGCGCTGTGCTGAACATCCTGCTGGACCCGCTGTTTATCTTCGGCGGTCTGGGCATCCCGGCAATGGGCGTGGCCGGTGCGGCTGTGGCAACGGTCATTGGTCAGATTGTCTCCTGCATCGTGGGTCTGGTGTTCCACTTCACCAAGAATAAGGAAGTCCAGTTGAAGTTCTCTGGTCTGCGCCCCGTCTGGCAGATTATGCGCCCCATTTTGGGTGTGGGTATCCCTTCTGTGATCATGGTGGCGGTGGGCTCTGTGATGACCTTCACCATGAACATGATTCTCAATGGCTTTACCCCCACTGCCGTGGCCGTCTTCGGCGCATACTTCAAGCTCCAGAGCTTCATCTTCATGCCCATTCTGGGGCTGAACAATGCCATGGTCTCCATTGTCGCCTTCAACTATGGCGCAAGAAAGCCTGACCGGATCAAGAAAACCATCAAGCTGAGCTGTGCTGTGGCGTTGTGCTTTGCCATGCTGGGTTTCTTCTCCTTTGAGCTGACCCCGGATTTGCTGCTGTCGATGTTCAAGCCCACGGATCACTTCCTGGAAATCGGTCGGACGGCTCTGCGGATTATCGGCTGGCATTATTTGCTGGCTGGCTTCTGTATCGTCCTCAATGCGGTCTTCCAGGCATTGGGCAATGGTCTGTATGCCACCTTTACCTCCCTGTGCCGTCAGCTTGTGGTGCTTCTGCCTGTGGCGTTCCTGCTGTCCCTCAGCGGCAGACTGGAGCTGATTTGGTGGGCGTTCCCCATTGCTGAGGTGGTGAGTCTGCTGGTGACAGTACTGCTCTTCGTCCGCATCTACCGGAAGAAGATTCATCCCCTGTATGCGGCGGAAACCCTCTGATTTTGCCTAAATCCTCCCCCATGTCAAACCGGCATGGGGGATTTTCCTTGCCCGGATTCCTGCCAAAGCACAATGCTTCTTGCTTTTTAGGGTAAAATCTGCTATCATCATCCCATACCAAAGATAAAGGCGGTGACCCAATGGGTACAGCGGAAAGCGCGTATTTTGCCGGTGGTTGCTTCTGGTGCATCACCCCTACGTTCCGGGAGAAAGCCGGGGTGCTGGGCGTAGTCAGTGGCTATTCCGGCGGTGAGGAAGAAAATCCGGATTACAGTGCGGTCAAGAGCCAGAAAACCGGTCACCGGGAGACCATTTGCATCGACTATGACCCGGAAACAGTCAGTTTTGAAGCCCTGTTGGAGATTTTTCTGTCTGGTGTCGACCCCTTTGACCCCGATGGACAATTCATTGACCGGGGACATTCTTACACGCTGGCGGTCTATTATCTGAACGACCGGCAGAAAGAAATGACGGAACGCAGACTGCAAAAGCTGGCGGCGGACTCCGGTCGCCCGGTGTATGTCAGTGTAGAGCCCTTCAAGACCTTCTACCGGGCAGAGGAGGAGCATCAGGACTATGACCGGAAAAACCCGGAGGCCTTCCGGCAGGAGCTGGTGGAATCCGGACGGCTGACGGTGCTGTGAAAGGCAGAAGGTCAAAGGGTTGACGGTCGCAGATAGCTCGCTGTAAGGTATAAATTTATCGTAACTCAATAAAAATTACTTGACATTCACCCTATCCCGTGGTATACTTCTCCCATCACAACAATTGGGAGGTATTTTACCATGAAACAATCCACCCTGGCCAACTGGCTGAAACTGATGATTCTGGGCGTGGGGCTGTGCGGGCTTCTGATTTATGCCGTGGCTGTGCCTGCTTTGGGGCAGGCGGTGGCGGTTGCGGAAGACGGACTGTATGACCACTGCTTCTGGCCCTGGCTGGTGCTGATTTGGGCTACCGGTCTGCCCATTGTGGCGGCGCTGGTGCTGGCCTGGAGAATTGCCGGGAACATTGGCGCGGACAAGTCTTTCTCTCTGGACAATGGTAGGTATCTGAAGTGGATTTCTGCCCTTGCCGCCGGAGATGGGGCGTTCTTCCTTCTGGGGAATGTGGTCTATCTGTTTATGGGCATGAATCATCCCGGGATTCTGCTGTTTTCTCTGCTGGTGGTGTTTGTGGCGATTGCGGTTGCTGTCGCCTCTGCCGCGCTGTCCCGGCTGGTGACCAAGGCCGCCCGGTTGCAGGAACAAAGCGACTGGACGATTTAGGAGGGCGGCCGTGAAGTACAAAATTACTGCCGCTTCGTGCATTGTGGTGCTTCTGCTGGTTGCTCTGGGCTTTGGCGTGTCCATCCTTTACTCAGACTATATCTATAATCCCAACGGCACATTGAGCACCCTGCAGATTGGAAAAGCGGATGATTCCGGATATGTTGACCCAGGTCTCTCCGCCATGGACAGACAGTTTTTGGCGGAACTCGATCAATGGGCAAAAAATCAGCAGGCTACGATAATTTATAAAGATGGCTTTACCGCAGGCTGTGCTTACTGCGGCTATTCAGACTGGGGAAAGAAGAACCTGAGAATCACAAGCGTCGGTGAGAATACGAATGGCGTGTATGTTCAGGACAGCCCCACTGTGGTTGAACCCTATGTTCAGGGGGATGTGTTTCTCCCGGGTCGGGCAGGTCTGCGCATAGCGGGCTATTATGCCGGAGACCATTTGCCCGCGACCCTGAGCGGCGTGGATTTTCTTTACCCGCTGTCTGCGGCCACAACGGCGAGCGGGATGTATTTTACGGATGCAAAAAATCTAAACGAGCTGGCAGACCTGTTTGAGTCCCATGGCTATGTTCTGCTGACCCAGAGAGAAAGCGGCGCACCCTCTCTGCGGACGGTGGTGCAGAAGTTGCTTTCTGACGGCCCGCTGGCCATGACGGTATTCGTGGCCATGGTGGGACTGGTGTTCTGCCTGTTTTATGTGACCCTGATTCTGTATCGGGACATTGCCAAACCCCTGAAGATTCACTGCCTGTTTGGGCTGTCCGTCAAGCGGATATTGGTGCGTATTGCGATGATTTCCGTGGCGGTGACCCTGGTGGCGGTGCTCATCTTCGGTATTTTGCTTAGCCGGGGACTCACTTATTTGAGTCGAGAGGACCTGGGCAATGTGCTTGCCGGGGTATGCGTATTGTCGGTTCTCTTGTCCGTGCTGATTCATGCCATCGGTTGCAGGACACTGCTCCGGGAGCTTCGCTTTGGGGGGAGGGGATCGGTGTGAACCTGATTGGACAAATTCTGCGGGACTTGAGAAAAGAAGTGGGCTGGGTTCTGTTTTATGGGATTCTGACTTCTGCGGTGGTCATGGCCTTCCTGCTGATTGGCCAAAGCTATAGCCATGTCGCCCAACAAAACGAAGCCATTACCCGCTTTGTTGACCAGGAAATCACCATAACCCGGCTTCAGGACACCCACTATGGCCTGCCCCCGATACCGGCTCAAGCCCCTGACAGTGTGCTGGAGGCAGACTCGCTTTCTGATTATTATGAGGAAGTGTTTTCTCCTGCCGGTAACGCAGGGACATATGTGATGATGCCGGGGCGGTTGGGATATACCCAGGTGATTGTACTCCTGGGGGTCTATGCGGACCTGACTCCCTATGGCGTTACTCCTGCTGAGGGCGTGACTTTTGCCGTCTCCGGTGATTTATCCGGGCAGGCAGAGGACACAATCTCCGTTGGTGGCACGGATTACCCCCTTCACCAAGTCCCGGCGGACATGGATTTGTATCATCCCCTGCTCCATATCACCGCAGAAAGTGGATTCCTGAATGATACGCTGTTTGTCTTCTCCAAGGACTATGGGCTGATTCGGGCGCTGTTTCCTCCTTCAGAATTCTGGGAAATGCGGGAAAGTGACCTGCTGGGGCGGTTCATTCTCCGGTCACCCGGGGAGGGGGATTTGATTCGGCTGAGAAGTGTGGTCAGTAAAAATACCGGACAATTTGTCAATCTCCAGACCACCAAAGCATACATCAACAGCACCACAATCAGCGGCGTGAGAACCCACCAAACCTATCTGCTGTTTTATCTGACGGCGATTGTGGTTCTATTTGGAGCAATGCTGACCAACCTCTATCGGATTTTGAGCAGAAAGATTCCGGACTATGCTACTCACCATTTGTTTGGCGCGTCCAAAGGGTTCATTCTGGCTCGCATGGTTGGTTTTGGCCTAAGCTATCATGCCATTCCGGTGGTTTGGGCGGTCTATATTCTGTCGGTCAACCGAATGGCAACGAAAACCAATATTGGACTGCTGATGACGGCAGTTGTGGTTGCGGTGATGCTGATCGTATTGGCGGCATACCGGCGGCTGCTTGCTCGTTTCCGTCAGGGATTAAGGAGGGAATAAAGATGACACCGATACTGTCTGTCCGGAATGTATGCAAATCGTATCACACAAACCAGTATACCGTAAAGGCGGTGGATCATGTCTCGCTGGCGGTAGGGGAGAAGGAAATGGTTGCCATTGTTGGCCCCTCCGGCTCCGGGAAATCCACGTTGATTGGCATTCTGGGGCTGATTCTCCGTCCGGATGCGGGCAATGTTCTGCTTCGGGGAGAAGACCCATTCCAGTTAAGAACCACGGACACCAGTGCCCTGCGGAACAGGATGTTTGGCTATATTATGCAGGACTTTGCTTTGCTGGAGGATGAGACCGTATACCGGAACATCATGCTTCCCTTGCTCTACAACAAGGACATCCCCAAAAGGGAACACAGGCAAAGGATTCACGAAGCCGCCGAACGACTGGGCATTGGGGACAAACTGAAGCGGAAAGTGACCCGACTCTCCGGGGGAGAACGGCAGAGGGTGGCCATTGCCAGAGCGATTGTCTGCGATCAACCGATTATTCTGGCAGATGAGCCCACCGGTTCTCTGGATGCCGCCAATAAAGAAAACGTGATGGATATCCTGACCAGCCTTTGCCGGGAGAGCGGGAAGACGGCGGTAATTGTCACCCACGATATGGCAGTCGCGGAAAGATGCGACAGAATCATCAAAATGCGCAATGGCGGCATGGATACGCCGGAGTTGCTGACCTCCGGCGATGCCTGATGGGTGTTAAGGGCTTTGGTCACCATATCCCAACCGGCAACCAAAGACTTGCAGGAACAAAGCGACTGGACGATTTAGGAGGGGTGAGAATATGCGAAAGAGGATAACAGGTATGTTGCTCGGTATGCTCATGCTGTTGCTCTGGGGGTGTTCTTACACAGACCCGGTTATTGCATCTCTGCCGGAATATCAGGAGAAGGTTCTGTATCTGGATGATGGTTTTCAGGACTATACCGACTATGGGATTTATACCTATGACCCGCTGGATAAGGCTGTGCTCAGGGAGAATATTTACTTGGAGCCAGTTACCGATGTGGAGGATATCCGCACTTACATCGAGGATTTTGAGAAATGGGTAGAGGTACACCGGGAAAACAACAGTCATCCGGAACTGGTTGCTGCGTATGCCTTTGACCCGACCATCATCGATAGCCGCGACTATATCTATATCAAAACCAAAGAGGGCCTCGACAAGTTCCACAACTATACGTTGTACTTCTTTGATGTGGACACAAACACGCTGTACTATTTCCACAACAACATTTAATGGTCACTCACCATATCCCAACCGGCAACCAAAGACTTGCAGGAACAAAGCGACTGGATAATCTAAGGAGGGCACCATGGAAGGCGAACTGATATTTAACATCGATGTGATGCTGGCCAAGCGGAAAATGAGCGTAAGCGAGCTGGCAGAGCGGCTGGGCATTACCCTGAGCAATGTGTCCATTCTCAAAAATGGCAAGGCAAAGGCACTGAAAGTCTCCACATTGGTGAAGCTCTGCGAGGCACTGGACTGCCAACCGGGAGATTTTCTGGAATACCGCAAGGGAAAGCCGGAATAGGTTGCCCACAGTCAGGGGGATACGCCTGTAAACCATGGATATCAGGAAAGGGCTGAGCTTATGGCAAAACGGAGAAAAACCATGGGTTCCCGGCTGTTGCGGGGACTTCTGACGGTGGTGCTGGGGACACTGCTGATTATTGGGGCCAGCATTTGGACCTACGCCGAGACTGACGAGACACGTCCGGCGGATGTTGCCATTGTGCTGGGTGCAGGTACGGCTCAGGGACAGGTGTCCCCGGTCTATGCCGCCCGGCTGGATCATGCCGTCTGGCTGTATCAGGAGGACTATGTGGATATGCTGATTCTCACCGGTGGAATGGGGGAGGGCAATACCATCTCCGATGCCGCCGCCGCAAGGGACTATGTTCTGGCACAGGGGGTGGCAGAGTCGGCGGTTCTTCTGGAGGAAACTTCTACCATCACAGAGGAAAATCTGGTGAACGCCAAAGCCATTATGGATGAGCAGGGATTTAAGACGGCCTTAATCGTCAGTGACCCCCTGCACATGAAGCGGGCCATGACCATGGCAGAGGACTATGGGCTTGATGCCTGGTCTTCTCCCACCACCACCAGCCGATACCAGAGTCTGAAGACCAAACTGCCCTTTTTGTGCAGGGAGGTATTCTTCTATGTGGGCTACCGGCTGTCCATGCTGTTCCGGTGAGCCGTTTTCTCTGCCCCATGCAACATAATGCGCCCACCTAAAAACCGGAAAGCATTTACCGTAAACCAAAACCCGTTATCCATGCATTACAAAGGAGGATACACCATGAAACCCACCGCCATTGTCTATGTCTCCCATACCGGTTATACCGCCCGTTATGCCCGGCTTCTGAGCCAAATGACCGGACTGCCCTGCCATACGCTCCCGGCGGCGAAGACTTTGCCCAAAGGTACGCCGGTCATCTATCTGGGCTGGCTGATGGCGGGTACGGTCAAGGATTACCGGAAAGCCAAAAGACGGCTGGATATCCGGTGCGTCTGCGGGGTGGGTCTGGGCGACGCCGGAGGGCAGGACGCACAGGCGAGAAAAAGCAACCGCATCATGGAGGAAATTCCCGTCTTCACTCTGCAAGGCGGCATGGACCACAGTAAACTCTCCGGGGTGTATGCCTCCATGATTGGAACACTGACCCGGGTGATGGCGGCGAAGAAAAACCGGACAGCAGACGAGGAGAAGATGCTCCGGCTTCTGCGGACCGGCGGCGACTTCGTTTCCGGGGAGCAGTTGATGCCGGTTTTGCGCTGGTTTGGTAGCCTGTGACTCAACTTTTTTCAAAAAATACCCCACTTTTCTGAAAATGCCGGAAACTCTCCATTGCTTTTTCTGCCAAGACGTGGTAAAATAAATCCGAATGTGCCCGCAAACGAATAACAATGGAGGTTATGTAAAACATGGATATTCTGTACAAGAACTTGTGGGAAATCGGCGCGTCGGAACTGGTTATGATTGCCATCGGCTGTCTGCTGATTTATCTCGCCATCAAGAAAGAAATGGAGCCCTCTCTGCTCCTGCCCATGGGTTTTGGCACAATCCTGGTCAATATCCCCTTCTCTGACGCTCTGATTGGCCCCATCAATGAGCTGTATCATGCCGGTATTGCCAATGAGCTCTTCCCCCTGCTGCTGTTCATCGGCATCGGTGCCATGATTGACTTTGGCCCGCTGCTGACCAACCCAAAGCTGATGCTCTTCGGTGCCGCCGCGCAGTTCGGTATCTTCTTTACCCTCTGCATGGCCAGTATGTTCTTCCCGGAAATTGATGCCGCCTCCATCGCCATCATCGGCGCCGCTGACGGTCCTACCTCTATCGCCGTGGCCAATACGCTGGGCTCTCAGTATGTTGGCGCCATCACCGTTGCGGCGTATTCCTACATGGCCCTTGTGCCCATCATCCAGCCCCCGGTCATTAAAGCACTGACCAGCAAGAAAGAGCGGATGATTCGTATGCCTTATGAGCAGAAGTCCGTCTCCAAGACTACCCGCATCATGTTCCCCATCATCATTACCATCGTGGTTTCTGCCGTTGTGCCTCAGGCCACTGCGCTGATTGGCTTCCTGATGTTCGGCAACCTGATTCGGGAATGTGGCGTTCTGGAATCCCTGTCTGAGACTGCGCAGAAGGTTCTGGCCAATCTGGTCACCATCTTCCTGGGCATCTCCGTGGCCTTCAACATGACCGCCGCGCAGTTCCTGAAGCTGGATACTTTGCTGATTCTGGGTCTGGGTCTGGTCGCGTTCATGGTGGATACCGCCGGTGGCGTGCTGTTCGCCAAGCTGCTGAATCTGTTCTCCAAGACCAAGATCAATCCCATGATTGGCGCAGCCGGTATCTCTGCCTTCCCCATGTCCGGCCGTATTGTCCATAAGATGGCCCTGAAGGAAGATCCCCAGAACCATCTGCTGATGCACTCTATCGGTGTCAACGTTTCGGGTCAGATTGCCTCCGTAATCGCCGGCGGCATCATCCTGAACTTCTTCTCTTAATCGTCCGAAACAGGAGGGAATGCTATGTTCAACTATCTTAACGCCGTTCTGACCACCGGTGCACCCCAGGAAGCGCCTAAGCTGTTCTTGGAGCCCGGCAATTTTGTGGAGATGCTCAGATATATGGGCATTGGTATGCTGGTGATTTTCGTCCTGATTTGCGTCATCATTCTGGTGACCACCGCCATCAACATCTTCTTCTCCAGAAAGCAGGGCTAAGGCTTCTGAAGTAACAAAATCCAAAAGAGCGTCTGTGTTTGGCAGGCGCTCTTTTTTTGCCCCAGTCACCCCCTTTGGTGACATTGTCACAGAATCCGGGTCATAAACTGGCTATACTATAGAAAAAACGAAAGGAGCCAAGACTATGGCCACGAAGAACATCAACAAGGAAGAATTTTATGCACTGCAGGAGGGTGGCAAGCCCGTTCTGGTGGATTTTTGGGCACCCTGGTGCAGTTACTGCCGCCGGATTGGTCCCGCTTATGAGAAGATTGCCGAGCAGTATGGCGAGACGCTGGATGTGGTGAAGGTAAACATTGACGAAGAACCCCAACTGGCGCAGGCGGAGCAAATTGAGGTCATCCCCACCCTGGTGATCTACCAGTCCGGGCAGGCGCTGGGCTCTGTGGTTGCCCCGGAATCCAAAGCCGCCATCGACGGTTTCATCCGTCAAACCCTGAATCTGTAAGGAGGGAAGACCATGGCACACGTCTATGATATGGTGATTGTGGGCGGCGGCCCCGGTGGATATACCGCCGCCATGTACGCCGCCCGGGCGGGTCTGGATGCGGTGGTGCTGGAGAAGCTCTCCGCAGGCGGTCAGATGGCGCTGACCCATCAGATTGACAACTATCCCGGTTTCCCGGAGGGCATTGACGGCTTCACTCTGGGTGAGCAGATGCAAAGTGGCGCTGAGCGGTTCGGGGCAAAGACCGAGCTGGTGGAGGTACTCTCCCTCGACCTGAATGCCCAGCCCAAGGTGGTACAGACCAGCGAAGGCACATTCTATGGCAAGACGGTGCTTCTGGCCACCGGAGCAAGTCCCAGAACCCTGGGCGTTCCCGGGGAGCGGGAGCTGATTGGTCGGGGCGTCAACTACTGCGCCGCCTGTGACGGAATGTTCTACCGGGGCAAGACGGTGGTCATTGTGGGTGGCGGCAACACGGCGGCGGCTGAGGCCATGGTGCTGAGCCGCATTGCGAAGAAGGTCATTCTGGTTCACCGCAGAGACACCCTGCGCGCCACGAAAATCTACCATGAACCGCTGATGAAGGCGGAGAATCTGGAATTTTGCTGGAACTCGGTGGTGACGGAACTGCTCTCTGACGGCAAGGTCACCGGGGTTAAGCTGAAGAATGTGCAGACCGGGCAGGAGACGGTGGTACCCTGTGACGGAGTCTTCGTCAGTGTGGGTCGCAAGCCCGCCACGGAACTGGTGCAGGGTCAGCTCAATCTGGATGATTCGGGCTATGTGGTGGCAGACGAGTCCACCCGGACCAGCATCCCCGGCGTCTTTGCCGTGGGCGATGTGCGCACCAAGGCTCTGCGGCAGGTGGTGACGGCAGTGGCGGACGGCGCAGTGGCAGTCCATTATGCGGAAGAATACCTGACGGAGCTGGGCTGAGTGAAGGATGGTAAAAAACGGAAAACAAGGTGCTGTCTCAAAATGATTTTATGAAATCATGAGGGGCAGCACCCTTTTTATCAGCGGTTTTGTGAAAAAGTTGTGCAAAAAGACGCAAAAACAGTGCGCTTATTCAGAGGGGCAGAATTTGCCCCTCGAAAAGGTGCGCTTTTATCTTCTTCAGGGTCGCTATGCTGTCTTTGGAATAATCAAGTGATTTCCCAACCGACCGGTTTGGATTTTATGATGCAGTTTCATTATGTTGTAGGCCATGCTAACCAGATTCCATTCCGCAGTAACATTTGCTTTGCTCTGTAGCATGAATCGTCTGAAATTCATGTCCTCTTTGACAACTGCAAATACGCCCTCAGCCTGAATTGAGCGATTGATCCGGAGCAGAATTTTTTCCTCTGTGGAAGTCTTCTCCTTCATGGTCTGGTGTTGCTTTGCGAAATACTGCGATACGTTCAGCCGCCTTACTCTGTCCTCCAGCAAGATTTTGTCCGGTTTCTTTTGGCGGATACACCTTCCCTTATCCGGACATCCTTTGCAGTCAGAGCATCCGTATATCGTTACTTCCTGCACGTAACCTGTTTCAGATTTTCTGCTCTATCTTTGTTCCGCCAATGAATACCGCAGATTCCTCAAAGGATATTTCTCCATGCTCCACCAACGACTGTACCATTTGGTTTAATAAATCTTCTATGCATTAGTCATGGAAGAGCGGATATTATATCCTATTTGCAACGCGAATATATCATATGGCAATGCGGTATATCATATCGCATCAGGGATTATCCTCGAAAAGAACAGCAAATTGCGGTACAATACCGGCAGAAAAAGCCGTGCAGGACTCTCTGCGGCTTGATTATCGTTAAAACCCACAAAAATCACCCCTGGAAATTGTAAAAACCGGAGAAAAATGCGTACGCGCCCAAAATAGGATTGAAAAATCTTCCCGTCTGGGTTATACTTTATAGGTAAGTGGAGATGGAAACGTTTCCAATAATCTTACCCCTCTGGGGAAACATCTTTTAGGAGGAAAAATTCAATGAAGAAGATCATCGCTCTGTTGCTGGCCTGCCTCATGGTCATGTGCCTGTTTGCCGGCTGCAACAACAACACCCCCAGCGCCGAAGGCGGCTCCGTTTACTACCTGAACTTCAAGCCCGAAGCTGAGCAGGCTTGGCTGGATCTGGCTGCCACCTACACCGAGCAGACCGGTGTTGAGGTCAAGATCGTCACCGCCGCTTCCGGCTCCTACTCCGACACCCTGACCGCTGAGATGGGCAAGGCTGATGCCCCCACCCTGTTCCAGTGCGGCAACCAGCAGGGTCTCATCGACTGGGATGAGTACTGCCTGGACCTGACCGATACCAAGGTCGTCAAGGAAATGACCACCGACGACTTCAACCTCTACAATGAGGCTGGCGAGCTGAAGGCCATCGGCTACTGCTATGAGTGCTTCGGCATCATCGTCAACAAGGCTCTGCTGGCTGAAGCCGGCTACAGCATCGAGGACATCAAGGACTTCGCTTCCCTGAAGGCCATCGCTGAGGACATCCACGCCAACGCTGAGACTCTGGGCTTTGACGCTTTCACCTCCTCCGGTCTGGACAGTTCTTCCTCCTGGAGATTCTCCGGTCACCTGGCCAATATGCCTCTGTTCTATGAGTGCCGCGACAATGGTGTCACCGAGCAGCCCGCTGAGCTGACCGGCGCTTACCTGGAGAACTTCAAGAATATCTGGGATCTGTACATCAACAACTCCGCCACCGCTCCCGCTGACCTGACCAGCGCCACCGGCGACCAGGCTCTGGAAGAGTTCGGCAAGGGCAAGGCTGTCTTCTATCAGAACGGCTCCTGGGAATTCGCCAACCTCTGCACCGACGAGACCAAGGGCTATATGCTCAATGCCGAAGACCTGACCATGATCCCCATCTACTGCGGTGTTGAGGGTGAAGAAGATGCCGGTCTGTGCTCCGGTACCGAGAACTGCTGGGCCGTTAACAGCAAGGCTTCCAAGGAAGACATTCAGGCTACCCTGGACTTCATGTACTGGGTCGTCACCTCCGACGAGGGCACCCAGATGATGGCCGATAACCTGGGCCCCATCCCCTTCAAGAGCGCCAAGACCCCCGAGAACTCCTTCTTCGCCGCCGCCAACGAGTATACCACTGCCGGTAACTATGTTGTGACCTGGGCCTTCAACTGGACGCCCAACGTGGACGACTGGAGAGCCGGTGTCGTCTCCGCTCTGGCCGCCTACTCCGCCGGTACCGGTGAGTGGACCGCTGTTGAGGAAGCCTTCGTCAATGGCTGGGCTTATCAGTATGCCAACCAGGGCTAATACTCCCTAAAACCGAATCACCTGCTTTAAGCCTCCGGGGTGGGCCAATGCCCGCCCCGGTTTTTGTTCACGCTACAGGGCATATGGCTTCCCCCCGAAGTCGCTTCTCCCCCTTTCCGGGAGCAAGCCCTATGCCCTGCAAATCCATTTGAAAGAGAGGGATGCCCCTTGGCAAAAAAGAGAAAGTCCAGCGACAGTTCCACCGTCAACAGTAACCTCGTCCGCAGACCCATCCGGAAGTGGTTCCCACTGTTCGTCCTGCCGACCCTCGCCTGCTTCTTTGTCGGCTTCATCTGGCCCTTCCTGGAAGGCATTTACCTGTCCTTCTGCAAATTCAACCTGGCAAAAGATGCCCACTGGGTGGGGATAAGCAACTATCAGAAGATTTTTGAGAGCCTGAAAGCACTGGATTATGCCCAGATTTGGGAAGAAAGCGGCCTGTGGGGTACCATCACCGCCACCGTCCGGGGCAATGACTTCACCAACGCTTTCGTCAATACTACCCTCTTTGCCATCGTCTCGATCGTCCTCATCAATGTCATCGCTTTTGCCATCGCCTATGCCCTGACCCGGAAGTTTGCCGGTGCCAATATCTTCCGCACCGTCTTCTTCATGCCCAACCTCATCGGCGGTCTGGTGCTGGGTTATATCTGGAGCATGATTTTTGAGGGCATCCTCAAGTCCGCCGGGATGCAGTCTCTGGTGCTCAATTCCACTTATGGCTTCTGGGCGCTGGTGATTCTGGTGGCATGGCAACAGATTGGCTATATGATGATCATCTATATTGCCGGTCTGCAGGCTGTCCCCGAGGATATGCTGGAGGCCGCCCGGATTGACGGCGCAAATGGCTGGCAGACCCTCTTTAAGGTCATTATCCCCAATGTGATGCCCTCCATCACCATTTGTATGTTCCTGACCCTGACCAACTCCTTCAAACTCTTCGACCAGAATATGGCCCTGACCGGTGGCGCACCCACGGTCACTCTGGCCACAGGTCAGTCCATGGGCACCACGGAGCTTCTGGCCCTGAATATCAAGTCCACCTATGAGCGCAATGCCAATTTCCATGGTGTTGCCCAGGCTAAGGCTGTCATCTTCTTTATTCTGGTGGCCGTCCTTGCTCTGGCTCAGCTCTCCGCCACCCGGAAGAAGGAGGTACAGCAGTAATGAAGAAGTCCCTCAACCTGTCCGCCCCCCGGAAGTATTCCCCCTGGAGCATGGTGCTGACCATTTTCTTCGTGGTCTTCAGTATTGCTTGGCTGTACCCTGTGGTGCTGGTGCTCATTAACTCTTTCCGGACCAATGGCGCAATCAATACCGATGTCTTCGGTATGCCCACCGCCGAGACCTTCATGGGGCTTAAGAACTACATCAACGGCGCAACCGTTGGTAACTATCCCTTCCTGTCTGCGGTGCTCTATAGTGTCATCATTACGGTGCTGTCCACCTTCCTGATTCTCCTGTTCACCGCCATGACCGCATGGTATATTGCCCGGGTGGACTCTCCCTTTGCCCGGTTCTTCTATATGCTGTGTGTATTCTCCATGATTGTCCCCTTCCAGATGGTCATGTATCCTCTGGTCAGCATCACCGATACCACCCGCCTCAATACCCCCTGGACCATTCCCGTGGTCTATCTGGGCTTCGGCGCAGGTCTGGCCATCTTCATGTTCGTCGGTTTCATCAAGGGTCTGCCGCTGGAGGTGGAGGAAGCAGCCGCCATTGACGGCTGCGGTCCCGTGCGCACCTATTTCAGTGTGGTTCTGCCCATGCTGAAGCCCACCATGATTTCCGTGGGCATTCTGGAGCTGATGTGGGTCTGGAATGACTATCTGCTGCCCTATCTGGTTCTGGACCGGACCTCTTATGCAACAATCCCCATCTATATCCAGATGCTCCAGGGCGACCGGGGTCATGTGGATTTGGGCGCAACCATGGCCATTATTCTCCTGGCCATTCTCCCTGTGATCATTGCCTATATGTTCTGTCAGAAGTACATCATCAAGGGCGTGGCTGCCGGCGCGGTCAAGGGCTGATGGTGTATCCCCGTGCCCGGTGGGAAGTACCCGCAAGGACTTCCCGCCGGGAATCTTTTCCCTAAGCCCAGCCCGTACCGAAAAAACGCACAAAATGGCGGCGTTTTCCCGGTTTTATTGGGCTATAATGGAGAAATCCAACAATAATCTTGACATTTAACCCAAAATCGTATACCCTGAATACTGGCGCAGCCTCTTTAATGGCCCGCGCAACAGTGAGGAGGGACTTGTTTTGACCATCAAGGACCTGGCCGCACAGACCGGGTACTCCGTGGGGACCATCTCCCGGGTACTCAATGACCGGCCCAATGTCAGCAGCAAAGCCAGAGAAGCCATTCTGGCTGCTGTAGAAGCCTCCGGGTTTCAACTGAACATCAACGCCAAACAGTTAAAGCAACAGCAGACCGATACCATTCTGGTGCTGGTCAAGGGCAGCGGCAATGAGCTGTTCGGCTCCCTGCTGGAAACCATTCAGCGCCGAATCATGGCCACCCGCTACCCATTGGTGGTGGACTACATGGACGAAGACCGCAACGAGGTACAGCGGGCACTGCAACTCTTCCGGGAGAAGAAGCCCAGAGGAATCCTGTTTCTGGGTGGCAACAAAGACAACTTCACCCATGGCTTCAGCCAAATCACCGTCCCATGCGTCATGGTCACCAGTGATGCCTCCGGTCTGCCCCATTCCAATCTCTCCAGTGTGGTCTCCGATGACCGGCTCGGTGCGAATCTGGCTATCCGACATCTGCTGGATTTAGGTCACCGCCACATTGGCGTCATTGGCGGTTCGCAGGCAACTTCCGACACCAGCCGCCTGCGTTATCTGGGCTGTCTGGATGCTTTTCGGGACAGTGGTCTACATTTTGACGAGGCCGCAGACTACCGCTGGGGCAGATTCTCCTACGCCGACGGCTACCAGGCGGCAGCGGAACTTTTGCGCCAGCCAAACCCTCCAACTGCCATCTTCGCCATGGCAGATGTGATGGCCATTGGCGCAATCCGGGCCATTCGGGATGCCGGACTCCGGGTGCCAGAGGATGTTTCCGTGGTGGGTTATGACGGACTTGTTCTGGGGGAATACTTTGTCCCCAAGCTGGCCACCATTTGCCAGAACGTGGAACTTCTGGCAGACCGTTCCGTTGACCTGCTTTTATCCCAAGTTGATCATTCCGGTGCGCCTCAGCATGAGACTGTACCGGTCACCATACGCGCTGCGGAAAGCGCACAGCCCCCAACAGTAAGGAGTGAATGATTATGCGCGCAAGCGGTATTCTGATGCACATTTCTTCCCTGCCCAGCCCTTATGGTATTGGAACCATGGGCAAGCAGGCTTATGCTTTCGTAGACTTTTTGAAGCAGTCCGGCCAGAAATACTGGCAGGTTCTGCCCTTAAACCCCACCGGTTATGGCGACTCCCCCTATCAGTCCTTCTCCACCTTTGCCGGAAACCACTATCTGATTGATCTGGATTTGCTGGTGGAAGAGGCCCTCCTGCGGAAAGAGGAGATTGACTCCCTCCCCTGGGGCGAGGAAACCGACCGGGTGGATTTCGGCGCCATGTTCCAGCACCGAACAAAAGTTCTGTATCAGGCTTATGAACGTTTCCTGGGTATGCCCAACAAAGCTTTCCAGCAGTTCATTCAGCAGAATCAGGACTGGTTGCCGGACTACGGCCTGTATATGGCCCTGAAAGATCACTTCCCCGGCACAAGCTGGCAGAATTGGCCCGATGGCCTGCGCCTGCGTCAGGCTGAGACTATGCAGGAATACCGGGAGAAACTGAAGTATAAGATTGTCTTCCAGTATTTCCTGCAGTTTAAGTTCCGCCAGCAGTGGGACCGTCTCCGTGCCTATGCCAACGGTGCGGGAATCCGAATCATTGGCGATGTGCCCATTTATGTCCCGCTGGATTCTGCCGATGTCTGGGCCAACCATTCTTTGTTCCAGTTGGATGAACACCGCCGCCCGGAGATGGTGGCCGGTGTCCCCCCCGATGCCTTCACCGCCGACGGTCAGCTCTGGGGGAACCCCCTGTACAACTGGCAGCGTCTGGAGGAGACAGACTATGACTGGTGGCTCCGCCGTCTGGGTGCCGCCGCAAAGATGTATGACGTCATCCGCTTTGACCACTTCCGGGGCTTTGAAAGCTACTGGGCAGTAAAAGCCGGTGAGCCCACCGCCAGAGACGGTCAGTGGGTCAAAGGTCCCGGGATGGCCTTTATCGGCGCAGTCAAGGCCCGTTTCCCCGAAATGGCCTTCATCGCCGAAGATTTGGGCTACCTGACCGATGAAGTGCGCCAGCTTCTGGCCGAATCCGGCTATCCCGGCATGAAGGTGCTGGAGTTTGCCTTTGACAGCCGTGAGCCCAGCAACTATCTGCCCCACTGCTATACTCCCCACTCCGTCTGCTACACCGGCACCCATGACAACCAGACCCTGCGCCAGTGGTTTGATGAGGCCGGGGAAGACGTGGTCGCCTATGCCAAAGAGTACATGGGCCTGAGTGACGAGGAGGGCTATATCTGGGGCACAATCCGCTGTGGCATGGCTTCTGTCTCTCAGCTCTTTGTGGCACAGATGCAGGACTATCTGGAACTGGGCGCACGGGGCAGAATGAATGCCCCCGGCTCTCTGGCCGGCGGAAACTGGACCTGGCGGGCAGAACACGGCGTATTTACCGAAGAACTGGCCCGGAAGATTTACGCCATGACCCGGTGCTTTGACCGACTGTAACGCAACAATCCCGGACGGAATCCGTCCGTTACCCTTTCAAGCGAGGAGAATCATTTTCTATGCATATCAACTGTCAACACATCCTGCAAATTACCGAAGCTCAGCTCCGCTATGAGCATGACGTGACCCTTCGTGAGGCCAGCCCGCAGGCCCTCCACGAGGCACTGTCCAAGGCCGTGATGATGTCCATCAGCGAGGCTTGGGGCGAGAGCAAGCGCAACCGTATGCACCGCCGCAAGGCCTGCTACTTCTCTGCCGAGTACCTGATTGGTCGTCTGGTCTACAGTAACCTCTATAATTTGGGCATTCTCGATGAGCTGAAGCAGACTTTCCTGGCCGCCGGTGCTGACCTGTCCTGTCTGGAGGAGATTGAGGACGCCGCTCTGGGCAATGGTGGCCTGGGTCGTCTGGCTGCCTGTTTCCTGGACTCCGCCGCCTCCTGCAACCTGCCGCTATCCGGTTATGGTTTGCGGTATCGGTTCGGCCTGTTCAAGCAGCGGTTCGATGAAAATGGCAACCAGAAGGAGGCTGCCGACGACTGGAGCAAGTATGGCGATCCCTGGTCCTACCGCCGGTATAACCACACCGTAAAAATCCAGTTCCCTGACCACACCGTTCTGGCTGTGCCCTATGACGTCCCCATCATTGGTTATGGCACCAAGAATATCGGCACGCTCCGTCTGTGGCAGTGCGAGGCCGAGGAAGAGCTGGACTTTGATGCCTTCAACGCCCAGGACTACCAGAGAGCGCTGGCCGCCAAGAACGAGGCCGAAGACATCACCCGTGTCCTGTACCCCAATGACTCCACCTGGGAAGGTAAGCGGCTGAGAGTGAAGCAGCAGTATGTGCTGTCCTCCGCCTCTTTGCAGGATATCCTCCGGGTCTACAAGGTGAACCACGGCACAGACATGAGCCGCTTTGCCGACTTTGTGGCCATTCAGCTCAATGACACCCACCCCGCCATGTCCATCCCCGAGCTGATTCGTCTGCTGATGGCTGAGGGCATGACCTTTGAGCAGGGCTTTGACATTGCCCAGCGCACCTTCTCTTACACCAATCATACCATCATGACCGAGGCACTGGAGAAATGGAACATGGATTTGCTCCGCTCCGTGGTGCCGGAAATCTGCGACATCATCACCCGCATTGACAACAAGCTCAAGAGCGAGCATCCCGGTCTGTATATCCTGAAGGACAATACTGCCCACATGGCTTATATGTCCGTATATGTGGCCAGCTATGTCAATGGTGTGGCGGAGATTCACTCCCAGATTCTGAAAGATGACCTGTTCCACCAGTGGTACCAGGTTTTCCCCGAGCGATTCCAGAACAAGACCAACGGCATTACCCCCCGTCGTTGGCTGGGTCTGTGCAACCCCGAACTGACCCGGATGATCAAATATCGGGTAGGTGGTGACTTCCTGACCCATCTGGAGAAGCTGGAGCTGTTGAAGTCCCAGATCGATGACGATATGGTGCGCCAGTTCAATGCCATCAAGCACAGCAAGAAGGTGGCTCTGGCCGCCGTCATTGAGCGGTGTGAGGGCATCTCCATCAACCCCGACTTCATCTTTGATGTTCAGGTCAAGCGTCTCCATGAATACAAGCGGCAGCTCATGAATGCCCTGTCTGTAGTGGACATCTACTTCCGGATTAAGGATGGTCAGCTCCCCGACTTCCATCCCACAGTCTTCATCTTCGGCGCAAAGTCCGCCCCCGGCTATGACCGGGCCAAGACCATCATCCGCTACATCAACCGCATTGCCCGAATGATCAACAACGATGCCAGCGTCCGGGATAAGCTGAAGGTGGTCTTCGTGCAGAACTACAACTGCTCCTATGCCGAGCATATCATCCCCGCCGCCGACATCTCCGAGCAGATTTCCCCCGCCGGCACAGAGGCCTCCGGCACAGGCAACATGAAGCTGATGCTCAATGGTGCCGTGACTCTGGGCACCATGGACGGCGCAAACGTGGAAATCGTCCGGGAGGCTGGGCTGGAGAACAACTATATCTTCGGCGCCTCCGTTCCCGAGTTGGCATCCATCCGGGATACCTACTGGGCCCGGAACATCTATGATGCAGACCCCTTCCTCCGCAGAGCCATCAACACGCTGGTGGACGGCACTGTCCCCACCGATGACCAGCAAAGAGAACTGTTCTCCTCCCTGCTGGATGGCGCATCCTGGCATCGGCCTGACCACTATTTCATTCTGAAGGACTATCAGTCCTATCTGGAGACCAAACTGCGGGCCAACCGGGACTATGCCGGCCGGCTCGCCTTCGGTCGCAAGTGCCTGATGAATGTGGCCTCCGCCGGTAAATTCTCCTCTGACCGGACAATCCGGCAGTATGCCAGCGAGATTTGGCATGTGGAGCCTCAGCAGCCCTGATTTAACGCAACAACAAAATCACTTGACCCCTCACGATTGAGCTTCTCTGCCAACCGTGAGGGGTCTTTCCGTTCTGCGTTATCCAGTTTCTCGCAACAAAGGAAATGCGCCTTACATTGCGCCGCCTCGTCCCTCTGCCACATTCAGATTGATTCCGTCAAGATGCAAGGCACACAGGGCCAGATAATCCGGCTCAGGACGGATTGCCATTCCAAATATGGTCATCGCCAATCCTGTTTCTGCCTCATAATGCAGGGCGCAGTTCACCGCTCCATGATACACCGGATTGTTCAAGAGTCGCACATCGCCCAACTCAAGTTGTGCCGTAATGGTTACAATGGTATCCGCTTCTAAGGTAATGGGCGCATCACCTGTCCAGGGCTGCATATGACCGTCCGCTCCTGCTTCATGCTCAACCCGAATATCTGTAATGGTGGCTGGGTTGTTGCCCAGAATCTCCAGTTTGTTCAGCGTGCTCTTTTCCAGCGCATAGAGCACAATCGAAGCTTCAAGCTGTCCTGTCTGCCGGTTGGTAAAGGCAATCTGACCGGAATAAGCAATCAATGTGTCAGACAAGGGCACACCATATCTTGCATACTCCGGTCTGTTGATGCTAACCGCTTGTTCCTGAGACAGCTCGCCCGAGCGGATATCATGGGCACGTATTTCGCCGATGGCCAGCGTATGCCATTCCTGCCCCAGCCGGATCTCCAGATTCCGGATAACCGCCTCAGCCTGCCCCCAAAACTGAGAAGCCGTCAAGGTGAGGCGATAAGCATAATATGGAAGCTCCGGTATATCGTCAGTGCCCAGATAATCGTCATAAGCATCCCGGGCGGCTTTTCTGGCTTCAAAGTCCTCCGCAGAGCGGGTTTGCATATACTGCTCATGGGCCTGCAACCAAGCATGATACAGCGACACCGCTCTCTGCGCATCCAGTCCCAGAGCCGTTGCATGGAGGTATGGATGTTCTTCCAGCTCATCATAGAGCAAATCGGTCATGTCCTCCAGTGCGCACTGGTAGGCAGAAATTTCCGCGGCAGACATCATCACAACATTTTGATCCAGAGGGTTTCTGGACAGCAAGGTCAGTTCATAGAGGAATACGCCGCTTGAAGTGCCGTCATGGTAGACATCATAATTGCAATTTCCATCGTACAGCAACACCACACCCGCACTGTCCAGAGACAAAACTTCATAGGGCTGTCCTTCCTGAATGTTCTGCATCCCGGAAGGATTTTCTGTCGGCCGTGTCTCCGGCAGGGTGGTTTTTTTTGTTTCTTCCGGTTCTTCGTTCTCCGCAAGTGTGCCAGTTTCCGTAGGGGCAACCGAGCCGGAGGGGGTAGTTGCTTGGTCTTCTCCGGTGGGATTCCGTCTGCAACCAGAAAGGAGCAGCGCAGGAATCAGCAACAAGGACAAGACAGCCCATAACCATTTGTTTTTCATCTGTATCTCTCCCTTTTGTATTGATTTTTGGCGTTTCCGTATTGACTTTATGGGGAGTCCTCTCCCCCCTCCACCCGCTCCAAAGCGCTCAGCAGTCTCTCCCACCGTTTCTTGTGGTCGTCCCGCTCTCTGCGGCGAAGGTCGGTGTCCATTTTCTTCATGAGCTGTTCCATTTCCCGGCTGACGGCGGTCACTTCCTCCTTGAGTTCCCGGGCAGAGAGCCGCAGGACGCCGGAGCGGAAGACGGAGAGCTGAATCAGACTGTCCGAGGTGGCCACCCACACCCGGTCATGCTTGCCCACGGCGTGAATCAGTGCCTCGATGTACATATCGCAGGTTTCGTTTTCTTTGGTGTAGACCACCAGCAGATTGTGCCGCATGGCTCTGCTGCCCCGGCTGCCCTTGACCCGGTAACCGTCAAAAACCAGCACCACATCCCGGTTTTTATAGCCGGCATAGTTGCTGAGAATGTCCATCAGCTTCTCCCGGGCGGTCTCCAAATCCTCCCGGGCCAGGGCTTTCAGCTCATCCCAGGCAAAGAGGATGTTGTAGCCGTCAATGAACAAATATTCTTTCCGGTTGGGCGCAGTGGTCACCGTGCCGCCCTCAAGAGGCTTGGCGGTGACTCTGGGGGGTTGATACTGGGGTCTGCGGATGGGGCCAAACTCCCGCTCCATGATTCTCTCCAGCTCCCGGTCGTCTGCGGGGGCCGGTCTGGTGGCTGCGGGGGCAGTATATACCGGCTTTTGCTTCAGTCTGGCGGGCAGGTGCATCTGCTCCGGTACCTGATTCCACTTCACCGTATAGCCTGCACCGTGGGCGCAGAAGACAGAGTCCGGGCTGTTGTCCAAATCGGCCTCCGGGTCATAGCCCATAGCCTCCACCACCTGAGACTGACTCTTGCAGACTGCATAGCCGCCGGGCTCCAAAGTGAGCCGTCCCTGCCCTCTGGTATAGGCCGCCACCTGAGCAGCATAGTCCCGCAGTAACGATACCGGGGCTCTGCCGGTCAGCACCGCCAACGCACCGGCGGAGGACTGCTCCAAATCCAGAGCGTCCGCCTGCAAATCCATGAGTGCCCTTCCCATATTGCTCTGGGGTACAGTCAGGCGGTAGCGATAATAGGGCTCTAAAAGGATGCTCTTTGCCATCATCAAGCCCTGCCGCACTGCCCGGTAGGTGGCCTGACGGAAGTCGCCGCCTTCGGTGTGCTTCAGGTGCGCCCGCCCCGCAGTGAGGGTCAGCCGCATATCGGTGATGGGTGAGCCGGTGAGTACACCCAAATGGGTCTTCTCCGTCAGGTGGCAGTGAATCAGCCGTTGCCAATTCCGGTCCAGCTCATCTTCGGAGCAGTCGGAAGCAATGACAATGCCGCTCCCCACCGGCAGGGGCTCCAGCAGTAAATGGACCTCGGCATAGTGGCGCAATGGCTCATAGTGTCCCACGCCCTCCACCGGCTCGGCAATGGTCTCTTTGTACAGGATGCGGCCCGCCCCAAAGGTGACTTCCAGGTCAAACCGCTCCTGAATCAGTCGTTTTAAGATTTCAATCTGTACCTGCCCCATGAGCCTGGCCTGAATCTGCCCCAGCCGGGCATCCCACTGAATTTGAAGCTGAGGATCTTCCTCAGACAATTCCAGCAGTTTTGGCATGACCTGCATGGGGTCAGTTCCCACAGGCAATTCCAGGGCATAGGTCATCACCGGTTCCAAGATCGGAGCTATGGCAGTCTCCTCCCGGCCGAGTCCCTGACCGGGGTATGTCCGGCTGAGTCCCACCACAGCAGCCACTGCACCGGTGGTCAACTCCTCCGTCTGGGTATACTTTGCGCCGGAATAGAGCCGGATTTCCTTGACCTTTTCCAGATATTCCTCGCCTCCAACTTCGTAACCGACGGTGGAGCGCACCTTCAGCCTGCCGCCAGTAATTTTCAGGTAGGTCAGCCGGTTGCCCTGACCATCCCGGGCAATCTTGTAGACCCGGGCAGCAAAATCCTCCGGCCATTTAGGGCGGGGAGACAGTTCACGCAGACCCGCCAGGAATTCCTGCACACCCTCCAGGCGAAGGGCAGAGCCGAAGAAACAGGGGAAAATCTTCTCCTGCGCCACCAAAGCCCGCAGTCTCTCCCCGGTGAGTTCCCCGGTGGACAGGTATTCTTCCAGCGCCCCTTCGTCACACATGGCTGCAGATTCCATGGCCTCCTCAGCATTTCCGGAGAAGTTGATGCAACCCGAAGACAACGTTTCCCCGCAGGAAGCCATAATGGTCTCCTGCCCCTTTCCAGGCAAATCCATTTTGTTCACAAAGATGAAGGTGGGTACATGACACCGCCGCAGAAGACTCCACAGGGTCTGGGTATGGGCCTGAATCCCGTCGGTGCCGCTGATGACCAAAATGGCGCAGTCCAGCGCCGCCAGCGCCCGCTCCGTCTCGGCGGCAAAGTCCACGTGTCCCGGGGTATCGAGAAGGGTCACTTCCCGCCCGTCCAGCGTCATCACCGCCTGCTTGGAGAAGATAGTGATGCCCCGCTCCCGCTCTAAGCTGTGGGTATCCAAAAAGGCATCCTGATGGTCCACCCGCCCCAGCTTCTTCAGCCGTCCGGTGGTATAAAGCATGGCCTCAGACAACGTGGTCTTGCCTGCGTCCACATGGGCGAGGATGCCCAGAGTCAACTTCTCCATAATGTTTTCCTTCCTCAGTTATGATAGCGTCATTTCCGGTGTGCCGGTTGCGGCTTTTCGGCACTTTCATGGTGGATTTATTATAACCCATGACCGCTTTCTTTTCAAGACGAACGTGTAACCGCCGATGCACCAAATTTTTATGGTTTTGCTGATTTTCACTTGACTTTAGCCAGTCCATCGTGTATACTGACCATGCAAGTTAATATTCCGTTTGAGTGTCTGCGGATGTGGTAACAGCACCGCAGGAGAATAGATAACCGGGTGAGAATCCCGGACGGTACCGCCACTGTAAGCGTGGAGACTGTGCATTTGACGAAAGTCGGTCATTGGGGAAACCTGAGAAGGCATTGCACAGCTTAAGATGCGCAAGTCAGGAGAACTGCTCAAATGTGGTAAAGCACTGGTGCCTGCAAGTACGGGCGCAAGTGATTTTTGTTGCGGAAAACGGCTGCAGTGGTCCTTTGTTGGGTCGCTGTGGCTTTTTTGTTGTGACCGCCCGTGTGAATCCCCCCTGCTCTATGGATTTCCCGGCAGTCATAATCCGCAAACCAACTGAATATTGCTTATCGATGTGGCATGGTGATCCGGTGAGAACCCGGAACAACCGTCCATTGCTGTATTTGGTGCCCCAACTGCCATAAGTCAGAGAGCCAGCCGCATCGATTGGGTTTATCACGCTTTGACAGGAGAGTGCAGCCTAATTTATCCGTACTTGCGGGTAAATGGGTTGCACTTTTTATATTGCGGGAAGACCACACGGAAAAAAAGGAGGGATACAAGTGACACCCGAAGAAAAGAAGGCCTGGGCGGAGGACCTTCTGCGCCGGAAGTGCCAGGAATTGGGAAGACTCCCAACAAAAAAAGACTTCGACAGTGCAGCTTGTGCCCAGATTAAGGCCTACCTTGGCCCCTGGCCCCGTGCATTGGAGTCTGCCGGGTTGAAAACACCCAAGGAAAAGTAACCGACAAGCATAAGAAAGGATGATTTGATTATGCGAAACAACAAGAAAATCCTGAGCATGATTCTCGCCTTTGTGATGGTGCTGGGTCTGCTCCCCGCAACCACCTTCGCCACCGAACCCCAGCAGGTGTACATCTCCGCCAGCCATGACGGTCAGTTCCTCAAGGACAAGAATGGCGATGCGCTGGCTTATGCCGCCGTGTCTTTGGACGAACTGGCCTCCATCCATCTGGAGGATTATAATCTTGGCGAATATGCCTATGATGCAGACAGTGACGGCAACCCCGAAATCACCGCCCTGCACCTGTACATCTATACCCATGAGGTTCTCTGTGGCCTCGACTGGGACGATGTCAGCGTTTCCGGCAGTCCCGCCAGCATCTATTTTGCAGGCGGTCTGTTCGGCTTCTCCGATGAGAATCTGCGCTACAACTACAATGGTGCCTATCCCGCCGACGAAAACGGCTGGGGCTTCACCGCTGACCGCATCGTTCTGTCTGCCGGGGACTACTTTGATGTTGCCCACTATACGGACTGGATGTTCTTTACCGATTCCGCCTATGGATTCCACTATTTCACCGACAGCGAAGACAAAATTACCCTCAACTTCGCCGCAGAAGCCGGTGAAGCCGTAAGCGCAAAGCTGGTTCTGGTTGGCGGCGGCATGGGCGGCGGTGATACCACCACTGCCGAGTCTGGCTACACCGTTTACTATGGCAGCAGTATCGGCAAGAAAATGGGCTCCGTGACCACCGATGACAGCGGCTGCGCAACCGTGACCTTCGCTGAAGCCGGTACTTATTACCTCTGGTGTGACGGCGGCGAGGGCATCGACAATGCCGCAGGCGCAATTGTTTCCTCCCCCGCCAGTGCAACCGTCACCGTTACCGCCAAGGAAGCCCCCGCTCCCGAACAGCCCCGTGAGCCTCAGTCCGTCCGTGCCGTTCTCAACGCAACCATGGCGAAACTGGCCGCCACGGTGACTGAGCCCGTATTCGGCACCACCGCAGGCGAATGGACTGTTCTGAGCCTTGCCCGTGGCGATTACTATGCCAAGGACAATGCCTACTTCACCGGCTACTATGACCGCATTGTGGAGACCGTCAACACCACCGCCGCCTCTGTCAACTTAAGCGGCGCGCTGCACAAGAACAAATCCACCGAGAATTCCCGTCTGATTGTTGCCCTGTCCGCCATCGGCAAGACGTCCACTGCCGTGGGCAACTGGAATCTGGTGGAGGCTTACAGTGCCAACGGCTTTAGCTGGATCAAAAAGCAGGGCATCAACGGCACCATCTGGGCGCTGATTGCTCTGGATTCTGCCAACTATGCCACAACCGATACCACCATTCGCCAGCAGTGCGTGGACTCCATTTTGTCTTTGCAGCATGACGATGGCGGCTGGTCTTTGATGGCCAACAAGACCTATGCCTCTGACCCGGATATCACCGGCATGGCCCTGACCGCCCTGTACCCCTACCGGAATCAGCCCGAGGTTGCCGCCGCGGCCGAAGAAGCCTTCGCCTGTCTGTCCGCCCTGCAGCATGACAATGGCACCTTTGCTTCCGGCGGCAGTGAATGCGCTGAGAGTTGCGCCTGGGTCATTGTGTCCACCACCACCTGGGGCATCAACCCCGATACCGACAGCCGCTTCATCAAGAACGGCAAGTCTGTCGTGGATGGTCTCCTTGCCCACTATCTGGAAGAAGAAGCCGCATTCCAGCACGTCATCGGCGGCGGCAGCAATGCCATGGCCACCGACCAGTCCTGCTATGCGCTGGTGGCTTATGACCGGCTGTTGAACGACAAGACCTCCCTGTTCGACTGCTCCGACGTTACCTTTGATGCCGCACCCGAAACCGACGAGATGACTGCCACGCTGGGTCTGCCTGCCGAAATCAACGCTGGCGATAGCTTCAATGGCGTCATCAGCATCAACAAGTGGGACAACGAAGCCGGCTACAAGCTGATTGACCTGATCATGACTGTTCCCGAAGGCGTTACCGTCTCCGATGTCACCGCCAGCGACCGGCTGGTGGGTGGCGAGCTGAGCTGGCATCTGGAGGAGCAGACCGGCAAGCTCCGTGTGGTCTACTTCGATGCCATAGAGAACAGCACCCTGACCATTACCGGCGAGGAATTCCCCGCAGAGCTGTTTACCGTCAATTTTAAGGCGGACAACGTGGAAAGCGGCAGTAAGCTGAGCATCGCCCTGTCCGGAATGTCCGTGAAGCTGACCTCCGATTCCGGGGACGAGGCTTCCATGATCATTGTGAATACCGATAACGCCATGGGTACCGTAGATGTGGTTGTGGGCATTTCCTTCAGCGCCGTATGCCTGTACACCGGTGATGGCGTGGATTTGATTCCCACCACCAGGAAAGCCGTCGCCGTTGCCGTTACCGGAATCAGCAATGGCACCAAGCTGACCTACAACGACGGCACCAACACCATAGAATTCAAGTACAGTGCCGAAATCACCGCCAAGACCGGCGTATCCACCTATGTGGCCATGGTAGATGAAGCCATCGCCATGGAGAACTTCGTCAACGAGAACCATTTCACCATCCCCGGTGGCGAGGCCGGTACCGTTTCCTTCGGTGATACCAATGGTGACGGTGTCCTCAATGCCCAGGATGCTCTGGCTGTTGTGGATACCTGGCTCCGCAAGAATGGTGAGCCCACAGATGACCAGATTCTGACCATGAACGTCAATGGCGACAGCCGCATCAATACCTTCGATGCGCTGGGCATTGTGGAGAAATTTGTGAGCGGTGCCGAATATGGCGTCGTGACCAAAGCCGCTACCATGACCACCCAGCAGTAATTCAACCTCTCCCGGGGGATTTTTCCCCCGGGTTTTGTAAAGGAGTGTTCCCATGGCAGGAAAATTTGAAGCAAGCCGTAAGAAGAAAAAGAAATGGCCGTGGATTCTGGGTCTGTGTATTTTGCTGGTGGTGCTTGTGCTTCTGCTGACGCAGTGCAATCATCCCAAGCCCGGGATTCCCACCCTGATTGTGCAGACCCCGCAGAAGCTCTCTGCCTCCGCTACATCAGAATTCACTCTGGATGTGACCATCTCCGATTTGGGGGATGCCCGCTATCCTGCCATGAGTATGTGTGTCGCATTTGATTCCTCCCGGCTGGAATTCCTCGGGGTGGAGGAAGGGAACATCTTTATCCTCAGCGACGAGAATACCACCGGTCAACAGCTCCCCGACTGGAGTTGCAATGTCAAAAACAGCAACGATACCGGCATAATCAACATCATGTATCTGGATATGACCGGCGGAAAGAATGCCTTTACCAAAGAACTGCTGGCCGATGACAACAATGTGGTTCTGCGGTTGCGTTTCCGGTTGCGGGGCAGTGTTCGTCCCGGCGACATTCTGGATTTGATTGTGGAAGATGCGGTTTTTGCGGCATCGGATGAAACCCAAAGTCTTGCCATGACCACGGGTACCCTGAATACCAAAAACGGCAGACTGGTGATTGGAGAATGAAGATGAAAAGAATACTCAGCCTGTTATTGGCTTTTATGATGATGGTTTCCCTGTGCGCCTGCCGGGGTAACTTCGGCAGTGTGAACCTGAATGATGCCATAGAGATTCCCGAAGATGGTATCATCAAAGAAAGCATTGTCCGGAAAATCCAAAGCGAAAACGCCATTGGTGTCTTCACCGGAGAATCCAATGGTCTTAAATACGAATGGACCATCTTTGGCAGTGACATTGCCGAAGCGAAAGCCATCCATTTGGGCGTCAGCATCACCACCGGCAGCGAGGTGAAGGTTTCTCTGCAACAGGCAGAGCCCTTTGGTTTTTCCGCCCTGCTGTCCATCCATCTGGAGGAGAAGTGGCAGGAAGACAGCGCAACCGCTTATTGGGGCGACAAGGCTGTGGCTTCCGTATCGTTGACCGGCAGTAAAAACCATACGATTCTCAACTGCATTCTCGACGGCAGTTTGCAGGAATTTGTCATCAGACCCGATGCGCTCCCCCAGGAGGACAGTCTTCCCACCGAAACCACAGCACCTGCTGAAGAAACGACCCCGCCCACAGAGGGCAATGACGAATACCTCTCCCGACCGGAAGACAGCGACGATACCGTCTACACCGATGGCAAGGACAAGTACCTGACTGACCCCATCCCGGAGGGCAAACCCAAGCCCGTAGAGCCGGAAGATCAGGAAGTGGACAAGGGCAGGACCTATACCTGCACCTTCTCCATTGAGTGCTCCACCATTTTGAACAATCTGGATATGCTGAATCCCGAGAAGCTGGAAATGGTCCCCTCCGACGGTGTGATTCTCGCCAAAACCACGGTGACCTTCTATGAAGGCGAGTCTGTATTCGATGTTCTCCAGCGGCTGTGCAAGGAGATGGGCATTCACATGGAATCCTCGTGGACACCCATCTACAACAGCGCCTATATTGAAGGCATCCACAATCTGTACGAATTCGATTGCGGAGAACTCTCCGGCTGGATGTACCGGGTCAATGGCTGGTATCCCAACTATGGTTGCTCCCGGTATCAACTGAAAGACGGCGATGTGGTGGAGTGGCGGTACACCTGTGATTTGGGGCATGATGTTGGTCGGGGTATGAGCTGATGGGCGGGGATAGATTTGCACAGTACCACCCGCTGGTGAATTTCCTGTATTTCACGCTGACCATCGGCTTTTCCATGATGATGAGCCACCCAATCGCGCAAGGGATTTCTCTAATCAGTGCGATTGCTTATGCGGTGCAGACAGAGGGGAAGAAAGCTGTGCTGTTCACCCTGAAATGGTGCTTGCCGGTGATGCTGTTGACCGCAATCATGAATCCTGCGTTCAGCCATGAGGGAATCACCATCGTGCTCTATTTCCCCACCGGGAATCCCCTGACGCTGGAGAGTATTCTCTATGGTCTGTCCTCCGGTGTGATGATTGCCACGGTATGTTTGTGGTTTCTGAACTTCAACCGGGTCATCACTTCCGATAAGTTTATTTACCTCTTTGGTCGCATCATCCCGGCCATGTCTCTGGTATTGAGCATGACTTTGCGGTTTGTTCCCAAGTTCAGGACCCAGATGAATGCGGTAGTGGATGCCCAGAAAAGCATCGGCAGAGACATTTCCACCGGCTCTCTTTGGCACCGCACCAAGATTGCCGTTACCGTGCTGTCCATTATGATTACATGGGCGCTGGAAAATGCCATTGAGACTGCCGACAGCATGAAAAGCCGGGGCTATGGACTAAAAGGGCGCACCGCCTTTTCCATCTACCGTCTGGATGAGCGGGACAAGCTGGCTCTGCTGTATCTGGGATTCTGTGGATTCTACCTGCTGGCCGGCGTGATTGTTTCTGCCTTTGGCTTCCGGTATTTCCCCAGTATCCGGTATATCGGCCTGAATTTGTTTACCTTTTCTTTTCAGTTTGTGTATTTCATGATGTGTATCACGCCGGTGGTGTTAAACCTGGCAGAGGAGAGAACATGGAAAGCTATTCATTCAAGCACGTAGACTTTACATACCCGGAGGGAGAGAAAAAAGCACTCCGCAATGTCTCTTTCACCGTTCAGCAAGGTGAGTTTGTCATCCTCTGCGGTCCATCCGGTTGCGGGAAGTCCACCCTTTTGCGGCACTTAAAAACCTGCCTGACCCCTCATGGGCTGTTTTCCGGGGAAATCCATTATCAGGGCATACCACTGTCTGCAATGTCTCAGCGGGAGCAGGCGCAACAGATTGGCTATGTGCTCCAATCCCCGGAGAATCAGGTGGTCACCGACAAGGTATGGCATGAATTGGCCTTTGGTTTGGAGAGTTTGGGCTATGATACCCCCACCATTCGCCGCCGGGTGGCGGAAATTGCCGCCTTCTTCGGCATTGAGCATTGGTTTTATCAGAACGTCACCGAACTGTCCGGTGGGCAGAAGCAACTGCTGAGTCTTGCCTCGGTTATGGCCATGCAACCGGGTGTGCTGGTGCTGGATGAGCCCACGGCACAGCTTGACCCCATTGCCGCCGCTGACTTTCTGGCGCTCCTCGGCAAAATTAACCGGGAGCTGGGTACAACGATTATGCTGACGGAACACCGGCTGGAGGAAGCCTTCCCCTTTGCCACGAGAGTCATTGTCATGGACGAGGGCGCGATTCTCTGCGACGACAAGCCGGAGAATGTGGGCTTGCAACTGAAAGATAAAGGTAGCGGGATGTTCCTGGCTATGCCCACAGCCATGCGGGTCTGGGCGGCCATAGACACGAAGCTTACCTGCCCCATGACCGTCCGGGATGGCAGTCGCTTCCTTTCTCAGCGGACGGAGGAACAATCGCTCCTGCCCCTGAGCAAGAAAGTGCCGCCTGTATACCCAGAGGATGTGGCTCTGGAATGTGATAACCTGTGGTTTCGCTACGAAAAGGACAGCCCCGATGTGGTCAAGGGCTTTTCTTTGAACCTGCGCAAAGGGGAATTCTATGCCATTCTGGGTGGCAACGGTGCAGGAAAATCCACCACGCTGAAGGTCATTTCCGGTCTTCGCGGGGCTTATCGTGGTGCTGTTCGCCTGCAGGGCAAGCTGGGACATCTGCCACAAAACCCCCAAACTTTATTGGTCAAGCGCACCGTCCGGGAGGATTTGTACGAAGTATTCCGGGGCGGGAAGACACCCAGAGCACAGCAGGATAAGGAAGTCGCCCGAATTACAGAGCTCTGCGGTCTGCGGGAGTTTCTGGACCGTCATCCCTATGACATTTCCGGGGGCGAGCAACAGCGCACCGCTTTGGCAAAAGTGCTGTTAACCCAGCCGGATATTCTGCTGCTGGACGAGCCGACCAAAGGCTTTGACGCAGAATTCAAGGTGACCTTTGCCCTGATTCTCCGCAGATTGGTCGCCCAGGGCGTGACGATTTTAATGGTCAGCCACGATGTGCCATTCTGTGCGGAGTATGCCCACAAGTGCGGTCTGTTCTTTGATGGCAGCATTGTGGCAGAGGGTACGCCCCGTGAATTCTTCTCCGGCAACAGTTTTTACACCACCCCCGCCAACCGTATGGCTCGCCACTTGATGCCGATGGCGGTGACCGTTGCCGATGTTGTTGGCTGTTGCGGTGGTAAATTGCCTGCTGAGCCGGAAATCCCGGAAGCAACCGTTTTACCCGAACCCAAAGAAACCGCGGTAAATTTCAAGCCAAAGCCACTGCCCCTGTGGCGGAAACTCCTTGCCGGTGTATCTCTGGCGATTGCGCTGTTGGTGTTCTTCTATGCCACCAGCATCACCGACCTGTCTGCCCTGATTGGGAAAGACGGCGTCAGTGCCACCGGCGAAAAACAGCTCCTTCTCTATGTGGCGCTGATTGCTTCGCTGGGCGTATTCATCGCCGCCATTGGTCGCAGGAGCGCCCCATCCGTTATGTTGCAGATTCCCGTCCAACAGAGAAAACTCAGTAAACGCACCCTTATGGCAACGGTTTTGATTGTCCTGTGTATTCCGCTGACCATCTTTACCGGTGTAATGTATTTGGGCAACCGGCATTACAATGTAACCGCCATGTTGGTTTTGGTGGAATGTATGGTGCCTTTCTTCCTGGTGTTTGAAGGTCGCAAACCCAAGGCCAGAGAGCTGGTGACCATTGCGGTGCTGTGTGCCATTGGTGTAGCCGGGCGGTCTGCCTTCTTTATGTTCCCCCAGTTTAAGCCCGTATTGGCGCTGGTCATCATCTCCGGCGTAGCTTTTGGGGGAGAAACCGGATTTTTGGTGGGGGCAGTGACCATGCTGGTGTCCAATGTGCTGTTTTCGCAGGGTCCGTGGATGCCGTGGCAGATGTTCAGCATGGGCATAATCGGATTCCTTGCCGGGGTCTTATTCCGCAAGGGTCTGCTCCGCCGCAGTTGTGGTAGTCTTGCCACCTTCGGCGCATTTGCCGCAGTGATCATCTATGGCGGCATCATGAACCCCGCCGCCGCCCTGATGTACAGCGCTCAGACCATCAACTGGGATATGCTGAAGGGTTACTATGTATCCGGTCTTCCCATGGATTTGATTCACGCCGCCGCAACGGTGATTTTCATCCTCATCGCCGCCGAGCCTATGCTGGAAAAGCTGGACCGCATCAAGGTGAAGTATGGTTTGGTGGAGTAATCTAAGGCCAAAAAAGCCCCAGAGCCACCCATCTTCGGGCGCTCTGGGGCTTTCGTTGTTGAATTACTTCTTATAAGTGAAGGTATTTCCGGCATCGTCGGTCAGGGTCAGGGTAGAGCCGGAGAGGGCATAGGTATAGGTGTGCTCGCCGCTAAAGGTAATGGTGCCGGTGTCGGTATTGACGACATACTTGCCGGAAGCATCGCCCTCAGCATCGTGGATGTGGTCGCCATGGACAGAGCCCACATCAGCCAGGAAGAAGCCATTGTCATCAAAGACGAAAGCCACGATATAGAGGCCCTCCCCCTTGATGCCGGTGAGACCGGAAAAGTCCTGTGCGCCCAGAGGACTGGAAACATCCAGCGACCAGGTGCCCTCCACATTGTCGGAGCCACCGCAAGCCACCAGAGAAACCATCATCAGCACAGCCAGAACCAGAGCAAGGATACGCTTTTTCACAGAATCATCTCCTTCAGTAGTGTTGTATGTGTCTTCCACTGACAGTCTACCAGAAAATTCAGGTAAAGTCAACAGGAAAATGATCTTTTCCGCAAAATCTCCAGCAACGCACCGGTCAGTGTTCCTCACTTTCGGATGGTGATGGTCAGGGTGATTTCCTGCTCCGTCTCCTCCCGGTGGCTGACTGCCGGAATGCCCGCCTGCTGGATTTTGGCCAGATTTTCCGTCAATCCGGCAAGAAACGCCCGGATATCCGGCGAGCGGGGATGGCGGGTGCGCTCCTGTTTTTGGGTGGTCTGAGTTTTGATGAGTTCCTCGGTCTGGGCTACGGTCAGACCCTCTTTCATCACCCGGTCAATGGTCAGGAGCTTCTCCGGCTCTCCCGGCAGTCTCAGCAACGCCCGGGCATGGCGCTCCGTGAGTCCACCTGCCCGCAGAGCCTCCAGAACCGGGCCGCTGTGCCGCAAAAGGCGCAGTTTATTAGCCACGGCGGACTGACTTTTGCCGACCTTCGCCGCTGCCTGCTCCTGAGACAATCCCGCCAACTGCATGAGCCGCGCCAGTCCCCGGGCTTCTTCAATATAGTCCAGGTCCTTTCGTTGCAGGTTTTCCACCAGCGCAACCAGCGCAGACTGGTTTTCGTCCATGGTCATCAGGAGGCACGGCACCTCCTCCAGCCCCGCCAGCTTCGCCGCCCGCAGTCGCCGCTCCCCGGCAATGAGTTCATAGAGATTTCCCTGCCGCCGGACGGACAAGGGTTGCAGCACCCCATGGTGGCTGATGCTCTCGGCCAGCTCATGGAGTGCCTCCTGGTCAAAGATTTGCCGGGGCTGGGTGGGGTTGGGTCGAATCGACCGCACCGGCAGGAAGACCACCCGCCCGGTCTCTAAGTACGTCTTCAGCTTTCCACATTGCAAAGTTTTCCCCTCCTTGGTGTGCTTGTTCCGCTTATCTTAATTCTATTCTTTGGCGGTGAAAAGTCCCACGAAAGATGTGGGGGGGAGGAGAAATGGATTTGGCCGGCATTTAATCGTATTCAGCTTTGATTGGCGATTTTTTCAAAAAGCCCCTTGACATCTGTTTGTCTATGTTGTATACTGAAAATAGTTCTTATACCATACCAAGAACTATTTAGGTTGCTATAATAAGGTAGTACACCGAAGAGCTCTAACGCCCCCAAAAGGGGCGTTATCTCTTATCTGATTCTTTAGTGATATATAGATTTAGCAAGAAATGGACGGTGTTTTCTATGAAATACGGTATCGGTCTGGATATTGGCATTGCCTCTGTAGGCTGGGCTGTTGTGGCACTGGATGGGCAGGAAATGCCTTGTGGAATTTTGGGGATGGGTGCCAGGGTCTTTAGCGCTGCCGAACAACCAAAGACCGGCGCTTCTCTTGCCGCCCCCCGCAGAGAAGCCCGCAGTGCCCGCCGCCGTTTGCGGCGTCATCGCCACCGCAATGCGCGCATCAGGAATCTGCTTCTGCAGTTTGGACTGATTTCTCAAGAGCAACTGGACAACCTGTTCTCCGGGTGTTTGGAGGATATTTATGCTCTCCGCGTCCGGGCATTGGATGAGCTGATTACTGCACCTGAATTTGCCCGGATTCTGATTCATTTGGCTCAGCGGCGTGGTTTCCGCTCTAACCGCAAAAATGCCAGTACCAAAGAAGATGGTGAACTCCTGGCTGCAGTCAACGAAAACAAGCGCCGCATGGAAGAAAATGGATACCGTACCGCAGGCGAGATGTTCCTGAAGCATCCCGATTTTGCCGAACACAAGCGGAACAAGGGCGGAAACTATCTGGCCACCGTCAAGCGGGATGAGGTCGAGGCAGAAGCTCACGCCATTTTCTCTGCGCAACGGAATTTCGGCGCTGTCTTTGCCAATGCAGAATTGGAGGAGGCGTATGTTGCCATTCTCCTGAGTCAGCGTTCTTTTGATGAAGGTCCCGGTGGAAACAGTCCCTATGGCGGAAACCAAATTGAAAAGATGGTGGGCATATGCACATTCTTCCAGGAAGAGCGGGAACCCCGTGCCGCAAAAGCAACCTACTCCTTTGAGTATTTCTCTCTGTTGGAGAAAGTGAATCACATCCGGCTGATTCAAGGTGGCGAATCCATTCCGCTCACAGACGACCAGCGCAAGCGGCTCATTGCTTTGGCCCATGAAACTGAGAATCTGGACTTCTCCAAAATCCGCAAAAAGCTGCCTATCCCTCCGGAATACACGTTTAATATGGTGCGCTATTTCGAGGATTCCTGCGACGATTCCGAGAAGAAAACCAAATTCCAGCATCTCACGGCTTACCACCAGATGCGCAAGGCTTTTGACAAACTGAGCAAAGGGTACCTTAGTCGTATGTCCATTGTCCACCGCAATGCTATCGGCACTGCACTGACCCTCTATAAAACCTCTGCCCGGATTACGGACTATCTGACCAATGCCGGTCTTAGCCCGGAGGAAATTCAGGTGGCAGAGGGTATTGGCAGCTTCTCCAAATTCGGTCATCTGTCCGTCCGTGCATTGGATGCCATTACCCCCTATCTGGAGCAAGGTCTGCGGTACAATGACGCCTGTGAAGCCGCCGGATTCCAGTTCCGCGGGCACGAGGATGGCGAGAAGACCATGTTCCTCCGCCCCAACGAGGACACTTACGCCGACATCACCAGCCCCGTTGCCCGCAGAGCCATCTCCCAGTCCATTAAGGTGATTAACGCCATCATCCGGAAGCAGGGGCAAAGCCCCACCTTCATCAACATCGAATTGGCCCGGGAGATGGCAAAAGACTTCTCCGAGCGCAAGCAATTGGAGAAGCACATAACTGAAAACCAGAAGCGCAATGAGCAGATTGACCAGCGGCTTCGGCAGGAATTCGGGGTGGAGCATCCCACCAGTCAGGATCGACTCAAGCTCTGGCTGTATGAGCAGCAGGGCGGTGTCTGCCCCTATTCCCAGAAACAAATCTCTCTCCCCCGGCTCTTTGAACCCAATTATGCCGAAATTGACCACATCGTACCCTACAGCATCAGCTTCGACAATACCAAGGCCAATGTTGTTCTGGTTTTGGCCGCCGAGAACCGGGATAAGGGTCCCCGCCTGCCTCTGCAGTATCTCACCGGAAAACGCCGGGATAACTTTATCGTCTGGGTGAATTCCAGCATCCGCGACCGCAGAAAGCGGCAGCTTCTGTTAAAGGAAGCATTCACCGACGAAGACGACAAGAAATTCCGTCAACGTAATCTTCAGGATACCCAGACCATGGCCGTATTCCTGATGAATTATATCCGGGACAATCTGCTCTTTGCGGATTCTTCCAAAGGCAGAAAAAAGCGGGTTACTGCAGTCAGTGGTTCGGTTACCTCCTATCTGCGTGCCCGGTGGGGCATCACCAAGGTCAGAGCCAATGGCGACATCCATCATGCCGTTGACGCACTGGTCATCGCCTGTGCCACCGATGGTATGATTCAACAAATCAGCCGCTACAGCCGGTATAAAGAATGTCAGTACACCCATACTGAGGATATGGCCTATGCCGTAGATGGTGCCACCGGAGAGGTGCTGAAGTCTTTCCCCTATCCCTGGCCTCAATTCCGTCGGGAGCTGGATGGTCACTTAAGCAGCAATCCCACCCAGTTCCTCATGGATCAGCGACTGCCCATGTATGCCTCCGGGGAAATCATGCCGCCGCAAAAGCCCATCTTCGTCTCCCGGATGCCCACCAGGAAGGTCAGAGGTGCTGCTCACGAAGCAACCATTTTAAGCCCAAAGCAACCGGCTGAAAATTGGACGGTTGCAAAAGTCCCATTAACCAGCCTTAAACTGAGGGATGGAGAAATTGTGTCTGATAAGGCCTATGCCATCGTTCCAAAATCTCCCTCAATGAAAGCCCCTTTACTTAGTGATCCCGTACTATACGAGGCGCTCAAGCAAAAATTGATGCTCCATGATGGCAACGGCGAAACAGCTTTTGCCGATGGGTTTCGCAAGCCCAGAAAGGATGGGCTCGATGGTCCTTGGGTCAAGCATGTAAAACTGCTACAAAAGACATCTCTTTCTACAGCAGTTAACCACGGCAATGGTCGAGCAAAAAATGATTCCATGGTTCGAGTAGATGTATTCTATATCAAAAACGATGGATACTATCTTGTCCCTATCTATGTTGCCGACACATTGAAGCCAGAACTACCGAACAAAGCATGTACTTCAGGCAAGCCCTATTCGCAGTGGAAGGAGATGCGGAAGGAGGATTTCCTTTTCTCGCTCTATAAAGACGACCTCCTTTATATAGAACATCGAGAACAGTTAATCTTCCACGTTCCTAAGAAACTAAAGAGCCGCAGCACCTTGGAGGATCCATATCCACTGAAAAGATCCTTTGCTTACTTTGTTGGCATGGATATTGATGGTGCGAAAATCAATTGCGATTTCCACCATGGTGCCTACGAGCTCCATTCTCTCGGTGTCAAAAGATTGCTCTCTATGCAAAAATATACCGTGGATATCCTCGGTGAGTACCATCCTGTTGGTAGAGAGGTCCGCCAAAATTTCTTCACCATGAAGCGTGACCCCAACAAAAAGAAGGAGGCAGACAATGGCATTCCGGAATCTGATGATTGAGAGTCCCGCCCGGATTTCTCTGAAGAATGACCAACTTATGATCCATACCCACCGGGAATTCTCTGTCCCGGTGGAGGATATCTCTGCCCTTCTTCTGGAAAGCAGACAGTCCACCATCACCACAGCCGCTCTCTCCTTTTTGGGGCAGAGCGGCTGTTGCGTCTTTCTGTGTGATGAGAAGCATATGCCCTGCGCCGTTCTGACCCCTTTCGCCCAGCACAGCCGGGCATTGCCGGTTCTGCAGAAGCAACTGAGTGCCACTGAGCCCCGGAAAAAGCAACTCTGGCAAGCCGTGGTCAAGGCAAAGGTAGCCGCCCAGTCTGCCTGTCTGGAGCTGTCCGGGAAAGCGGATGATGCCCAGTGGCTCCGGGCCATGATTCCTCAGGTGCGCTCCGGAGACACCGGCAATGTGGAAGCCACCGCCGCCCAGCGGTATTTCCCCGCCCTCTTTGGCGAGGGATTTATCCGTGGCGAAGACAATGGCATCAATGCCGCCCTGAATTATGGTTATGCCATTTTGCGGGGTGCCATGGCCAGAAGTCTGGCGGTCTATGGCTTTCTGACAACCATGGGGCTGCACCACCACAGCAGTCTCAACAGCTTCAATTTGGCCGATGATTTGATGGAGCCATTCCGCCCGGTGGTGGATTTGCTGGTGGTTACGGCATTCCCGGAGGATATTCCCCTGAATCCGGAACGGAAGCGTCTGCTGTTCAACTGCCTGAATCTGGAAATCCTCTCCGGCGGGCAAAGGCACAGCGTTGCCTATGCCATGGAGCGGCTGGTGCAGAGTCTGGGGCGCTGTCTGGACAAAGTGGAGAGTAAGCTCTGTCTGCCGGAGCTGATTCCCCTGAGGCAGCACAGCTATGAATAGATTTATGCGGATACTGGTATTTTTTGACCTGCCGGTAAAGACCAAGGCAGAGCGGCGGGAAGCCACCCGGTTGCGGAAATTCCTCTTAAATGACGGCTACCACATGGTGCAGTATTCGGTCTATGCCCGGGTCTGCAACGGAATGGATGCGGTGGAGAAGCATCGGGCACGATTGCGGAACAATCTGCCGGACAATGGCGCTCTGCGGATGCTGGTCATCACAGAGAAACAATATGAATCCATTGACATCATGCTGGGAAATCTGACGCAGGCAGACGAGAGTTTCCAGTGCGAACAGCTCACGATTTTCTGACGGAATACAGAAAAAACGTCCCTTTTACAGGACGTTTTTTTCTGTGTATAAATCCCTTGTGAGCCCTTGTATTATGGGGCTTTCCTGACGGTCGGTTATACCATACCAAGAACCATCAGGGAGCTATAACGCTATCTGTTAGCGGAGGTCGGTGTCCTTGGTTATACCATACCAAGAACCATCAGGGAGCTATAACACCACAGGCGCAGATATAGCGATCTCTGGGGTTATACCATACCAAGAACCATCAGGGAGCTATAACCGGTTCGGGAAGCCTGCGCAAAGAACCCGGGTTATACCATACCAAGAACCATCAGGGAGCTATAACTCGGGAGACATACTCTTGCCTTTGGAGGGGGTTATACCATACCAAGAACCATCAGGGAGCTATAACTACCAGCCCACGGACAAGCTCAAGACCACGGTTATACCATACCAAGAACCATCAGGGAGCTATAACAACAGGTCGTCTATGTACAGCAGGTCTGCGGTTATACCATACCAAGAACCATCAGGGAGCTATAACGAAATCTGCGCTTGAATCCACAACGACCGGGTTATACCATACCAAGAACCATCAGGGAGCTATAACTCGCCTTGTGGCTACTCGACCGGGTTTTTGGTTATACCATACCAAGAACCATCAGGGAGCTATAACTCAAACTCCTTCCAGTCCATAACCTCTCCGGTTATACCATACCAAGAACCATCAGGGAGCTATAACAACCGATGCGGACGGAAACAGCGGACTCCGGTTATACCATACCAAGAACCATCAGGGAGCTATAACACCTCCGGCGCAGAGATAGCGATCTCGGGGGGTTATACCATACCAAGAACCATCAGGGAGCTATAACTGTTGCTGTCGTTTTCGTCGCTTTTGTCGTGTTATACCATACCAAGAACCATCAGGGAGCTATAACATTGTCGCAGACCGTGACTTTTACGTTGGGGTTATACCATACCAAGAACCATCAGGGAGCTATAACGGACAGGCGGGGGTCGTGCCTCAGAATCGTGTTATACCATACCAAGAACCATCAGGGAGCTATAACCGAAGTAAGCCCTTGGAGTTGTCCTTGGTGGTTATACCATACCAAGAACCATCAGGGAGCTATAACTCAGCTCGGACAGGTCGAAAATGTCCACCAGTTATACCATACCAAGAACCATCAGGGAGCTATAACTTTGAGGTGTTCACAAAGGAGTTTAACAGAGTTATACCATACCAAGAACCATCAGGGAGCTATAACCGTGAGTGTTGGTTCGATTCCAGCTTTCTGGTTATACCATACCAAGAACCATCAGGGAGCTATAACGCTTAGTAGCCTTGACAATCTGACCCACCAGTTATACCATACCAAGAACCATCAGGGAGCTATAACTAGGACATTATTAAGTCAGGGGTGGCAGTCGTTATACCATACCAAGAACCATCAGCGTTCTACTTCCCAACTTCCCCTATCCTACCACCTCCGCCCCCCACTTGTCAACCCCCTTTGTCACTAAACACCAAATCCCCACCCCCATCTCCCGCTGCCTTTGTTCATAACGCAGAAAAACCACAAACTCCCGCCGATAATTCCCGGATATCCGGCATTTTCGGGACAAGACCGAAAAAAATATGCCAAAAAATTGAATTTTCTTTGTTTTCAACGTTGCAATTCCGGAAATCTCATGGTATACTATACAGGCAATTTTTGCTTGAGTTTTCAAAAGTTATCTGGGCGATATCAGTCGTTCGGATTGCGAAAGGAGTAAATTGAATGTCTCATAAGTATGTCTACCTGTTCTCCGAGGGCAACGGCTCCATGCGTGAACTGCTGGGCGGTAAGGGTGCTAACCTGGCCGAAATGACCAATATCGGTCTGCCCGTCCCTCAGGGCTTCACCATCTCCACCGAGGCCTGCACCAAGTATTACGAAGACGGCCGCAAGGTTAATGACGAGATCAAGGCCGAAATCCTGGCCAATGTCGCCAAGCTGGAAGAAATCACCGGCAAGAAGTTCGGTGATACCGAGAATCCCCTGCTGGTCTCTGTCCGTTCCGGTGCCCGCGCCTCCATGCCCGGCATGATGGATACCATCCTGAACCTGGGTCTGAATGAGGAAGTTGTGGAAGTTCTGGCCGCCAAGTCCGGTAACCCCCGCTGGGCCTATGACTGCTATCGCCGGTTCATCCAGATGTATTCCGACGTGGTCATGGAAGTGGGCAAGAAGTATTTCGAGGCCCTCATCGACGAGATGAAGGAGCGCAAGGGCGTTACCCTGGACGTGGACCTGTCCGCCGAGGACCTGAAGGAACTGGCCGGTCTGTTCAAGGCCGAGTACAAGTCCAAGCTGGGCGTCGACTTCCCCACCGATCCCGTGGAGCAGCTCATGGGTGCCGTTCAGGCCGTGTTCCGTTCCTGGGATAACCCCCGCGCCAATGTCTATCGTCGTGACAACGATATCCCCTATTCCTGGGGCACTGCCGTCAACGTTCAGGCCATGGCCTTCGGCAACATGGGTGACGATTGCGGTACCGGCGTTGCCTTCACCCGTGACCCCGCCACCGGCGAGAAGGTCCTCATGGGCGAATTCCTGACCAACGCTCAGGGCGAAGACGTGGTCGCCGGCGTCCGGACTCCCATGCCCATCGCTGAGATGGCTGAGAAGTTCCCCGAGGCTTTCCGTCACTTCCAGGAAGTCTGCAAGATTCTGGAAAACCACTATCACGATATGCAGGACATGGAGTTCACCGTCGAGCACGGCAAGCTCTTCATGCTCCAGACCCGTAATGGCAAGCGTACCGCTCAGGCCGCTCTGCAGATCGCCGTTGATCTGGTGGCTGAGGGTCACAAGACCGAGGCTGAGGCTGTCCTCATGATCGACCCCCGTAACCTGGATACCCTGCTGCACCCCCAGTTTGACGCCGCTGCACTGAAGGCCGCTACCCCTATCGGTCGTGGTCTGGGTGCTTCTCCCGGCGCTGCCTGTGGCCAGATCGTCTTCTCCGCTGAGGACGCTGAGGCTTGGAAGGCCGCCGGCAAGAAGGTTGTTCTGGTTCGTCTGGAAACTTCCCCCGAAGACATCACCGGTATGAAGGCCTCTCAGGGCATCCTGACCGTCCGTGGCGGTATGACCTCTCACGCCGCCGTCGTGGCTCGTGGCATGGGCAAGTGCTGTGTCTCCGGCTGTGGCGACATCAAGATGGACGAGGAAAACAAGAAGTTCGAGCTGGCCGGCAAGACCTATGTCGAGGGCGACTATATCTCCATCGACGGCTCCACCGGTAAGATTTACGACGGCATCATCCCCACCGTTGATGCTGAGATTTCCGGCAACTTCGGCACCATCATGGGCTGGGCTGACAAGTTCCGCACCCTGAAGGTCCGCACCAACGCCGACACCCCCACCGATGCCAAGAAGGCTCGTGAGCTGGGTGCTGAGGGCATCGGTCTGTGCCGTACTGAGCATATGTTCTTTGAGGCCAGCCGTATCGCCGCTTTCCGTGAAATGATTTGCTCCGACACCGTTGAGGGCCGTGAAGCTGCCCTGAACAAGATTCTGCCCATGCAGCAGGCCGACTTTGAGGCTCTGTACACCGCCATGGAAGAGTATCGTGTCTGCATCCGTTTCCTGGATCCCCCCCTGCATGAGTTCGTTCCCAACACTGAGGAAGACATCGCTGCTCTGGCCGCAGCTCAGGGCAAGACTGTCCAGCAGATTAAGGACCTGATTGCTTCCCTCCACGAGTTCAACCCCATGATGGGTCACCGTGGCTGCCGTCTGACCGTCACCTATCCCGAGATCGCCGTCATGCAGACCAAGGCCGTCATCCGTGCCGCTCTGGCCGTGAAGAAGGCTCATCCCGATTGGAACCTGGTTCCCGAAATCATGATCCCCCTGGTCGGCGAGACCAAGGAGCTGAAGTATGTCAAGAACATCGTGGTCAAGACTGCCGATGCCGAAATCGCCGCCTCCGGCATTGAGCTGCCCTATGAAGTGGGCACCATGATTGAGATTCCCCGCGCCTGCCTGACCGCTGACGAAATCGCCCAGAATGCTGACTTCTTCTGCTTCGGTACCAACGACCTGACCCAGATGACCTTCGGCTTCTCCCGTGACGATGCCGGTAAGTTCCTGAGTGCCTACTATGACACCAAGATTCTGGAGAACGATCCCTTCGCCAAGCTGGACCAGATCGGTGTTGGCAAGCTGATGAACATGGCTTGCAGAGAAGGCCGCGCCAACAATGCCAACCTGCACATCGGCATCTGCGGCGAGCACGGCGGCGACCCCACCTCCGTGGAGTTCTGCCACAAGCTGGGTCTGGACTATGTGTCCTGCTCTCCCTTCCGTGTGCCCATCGCCCGTCTGGCTGCCGCTCAGGCTGCCATTAAGGCCGGCAAAGCCTAAAGAGAATCATCACCTGCCGGGTTGATTTCTAATGCAAATGCGCCTACCGTCACCATGCGGTAGGCGCATTTTGGTTGGCTCTATGTCAATAGTTGGGGTACACCGATATCTTTAATATCGTTTACCAGGCGTCGGGCAGAAAAACGGTTTACATCGACTGCAATAAATCGCAAAATGTTTGCAGCTGTTCCTTTTACAACGAAGGAATAATTACCCTTTAATACTCGATACGCAAAATGAGCAAATGGATCATATCATTCTATCAGCAGTCAGCTCATTGTTTGCAGATCGGGAAACGATCCTGGATACTTGCCGCTTGATGCAAACCACCCTTACAGACAACTGCGGCATCGATGCCGAGTGCGAGGAGTTGCTCCAAGAGTTGAATGTGGTAGCTGGAGTGATTCGCTCCTGCGTTGATGAAAACGCCACCCCGGCCGTTGACCAGTCTGACTACCGTAGGCGGTATACCAGTTATGTGGAACGGTATGAATCTCTAAAGGATCGCTACACACAGCTTCAAACCCAGCGGGAAGAATGTGAAACAGAGGCAATCCGCATTGGAGGATTCATGTTTGAACTCCGGGAATTAGATGAATTGCCCATTGCGTTTGAGGAAAGATTATGGCATGGCTTGGTGGACCATGTGACGGTTTACTATGATGAGCGACTGGAATTTCACTTCAGAGACGGAAGCAAGATCACTGAGCAGTTATAAGAAAACCCGGCATCCACACAGATAATCCTGTGTAGACGCCGGGTTTTTGCCCTTATTCACTTGTTAATTCCTGTTCCAGTCGTATTCCGACTTTTATTCCCTCGACAAATCCAGTTCGTTCATGTTCCCGACAGAGAGTGCAGACTGCATCGACAATCCGATCCATATCCTGTAGCGACATACCGTGCATCCGCTGATACAAATCCTCAAAAGAGGCCTTGACGGTATCATTGTCGGTGTTATTGCATTCGTGGTAATAGCAATACAGCATATCCAGAATAGAGTGGGCATTCTCCGAGCAGGAAGGGTATCAATAATGGCACGCATCTGCTTGTATTATTTGTCACTTGCAGAAAAGTTTTTGTGGAAGGATCCGTCGCTTTTCATACCAACTACTTCACCATGTTGTATCCGACACACAAAAAACTCGTATGCAAGTTCTGTCCCTGCCTTTTCTCCTATATGGCGGAGCGGGCAGGGATCGAACCTACTCGGCACTTGTAACAGTAAGTATCCTCCCACCAGGATGCGGACCACTCCGTGCGTGCCGCTTGCCACCAACATTCTGTTCACCATTGAGAACCTCTCCTCGTAGTTAATTATACTAAAAATAGCGATTACTGTCTGAATAAGACTTAGGAAGAGTGATACTGCTTCGGCGGGGATTCCGACCACAAGGGCTGTGATAAATACTGCTACCAACAAAAGTTAGCCCATGTATTATACCACTATCTGTTTGCTATTCCAATGTTTGATTTCAGTATAAGTATTTTGGCTGTTTAACGAATCTCGATATTTTGACGAATTGAACGCACAATATGTGGGGATCAGACACCCCGAACACACCACAAAACCAAAACATAGTGGAATCATCTGCAACAAATGCGTTGCAAAGTTTAGGAAATCACCCTGTTTTGGGGTAAAAATGGATATAAAAATACCTACCCTCGCTGATACCATTGTATCAAATAAGGGTAGGTATTATGGTGCCGGTGACCGGACTCGAACCGGTACGCCATCGCTGGCGGTGGATTTTGAGTCCACTACGTCTACCATTCCATCACACCGGCATATTGGGGGAACACGCAGGGCTATTATAATACAAAGCCGCAAAAATAGCAAGCCCTTTTTGAAAGTTCTCCAAAAAAAGAAAACGCAGGAAAGAAAAACCCCCGCCCGAAAGGGCAGGGGTTGGAGCGGGTGACGAGGCTCGAACTCGCTACCTCCACCTTGGCAAGGTGGCGCTCTACCGGATGAGCTACACCCGCATCGACCTTGCACATTATATCACATAATGGGGATTTGTCAAGGGTTTTTTGAAAATTTTTTAAAAAATTTTGGGGAATTTTTGCGGAGATGGGGCAGGGCAGATTCTTATGGTTCGCGGGTGAGAATGGGGGAGATTGGCATCTAATTTATACCATGTCTTCCGAACATTTTTGGGCGTCAGGCGTATTAGCGGAAACATCATGGCCGAATGGCTGCCAGAGAATCAGGGAACGGCGGAGACACCGCTCCCTGATGATTTGGAATTTATAGAACCTTCTTCAAAAAATCCTGCAATCTGGGATGCCTGGGATGGTCAAAAAATTCTGCGGGAGGTCCTTGCTCCAGGATATTGCCGTCAGCGATGAACAGTACCCGGTCGGAGACTTCCCGGGCGAATCCCATTTCGTGGGTAACAATGACGCAGGTCATACCGGATTTGGCCAGAGCCTTGATTACATCCAGAACCTCGCCCACCATTTCGGGGTCCAGAGCAGAGGTGGGCTCGTCAAAAAGCATAACTTCCGGCTCCACTGCCATGGCACGAACAATAGCCAGACGCTGCTTCTGCCCGCCGGAAAGGTTGCCGGGCATCTCGTGGTACTTATCCAGAAGACCTACACGGGCTAGTAAATCTCTGGCCAGAATTTGTGCATCGGCCTCAGACATACCCTTCAGCAGTTTGGGCGCAAGCATAATATTTTCGGCCACCGTCAGGTGGGGGAAGACGTTGAATTGCTGGAATACCATACCCATCTTCTGGCGGTGAAGGTCGATGTTGACTTTGGGGGGCTTAGGCATCTGCCGGTTGCGGATGGCCTGTTTCTCCTCTTTGGTCAGGTTGCCGGTAATCTCCCTGCCATTGAAGAAAATCTTGCCTTCTTCGGGTTGCTCCAGCAGATTCAGGCAACGGAGGAATGTGCTTTTACCACCGCCGGACGGGCCAATGATGGTCACGACCTCACCTTGATGAATGGTTTCGGTGACGCCCTTTAAAACCGTCAGATTGCCGAAACGTTTATGCAAATTCACCGTTTTAATCAGTTCCATCAGACCGCACCTCCCGTGCCGGCTTTCTTCGCCCCAGCTTTGCCGGACATTTTTCGTTCAAAAGACTCCACCAGCTTGCTCAGGGGGAAGGTGACGCACAGATAGATGCAGCCCACAATAATCAGGCACTCGAAGCCCAGATAAGTGGCGCCTTTAATCTCCAGATACTTGGTCATCAGGTCACCAACAAAGAAGGTGGATGCCAAAGATGTCTCTTTCAGAATCATGATAAACTCATTGCCCAGTGCGGGCAGAATGTTTTTGATGGCCTGGGGCATGACAATCTTCCTCATGGTCTGACCGGCACTTAGTCCCAGACTCCGGGCGGCCTCGGTCTGGCCTTGATCAACGGCTTGAATTCCGGAGCGGATAACCTCAGAAACGTAAGCGGAGGAATTGATGCACAAAGCGACAGCTACCCACATGAAGGGACTCAGACGCAAAAAGGGCAGCATTTGGGGAATCATAAAATAGAAGACATAAAGCTGCAACAAAATGGGTGTACCACGGATGACTTCAATGTACACGGATATGGGGAAACGGATAAACCAAAATCTGGACATCTTACACATTGCTACCAGTGACCCCAGAGCCACACCAAAAAATACGGCAATCAGAGTCAGCAGAAGGGTATGGCTCAGTCCGTCCAGCAGGAAGACCTTCCAGTATTGGGTCATCAGCTTAATAATATTATTGCCAATGTTAGAAAAATCCATGGGATCACCTTTCTTCCTGTGCCGCCCAGGGCCGGCAACCGGTTTGGCTGTCGGTCCTGGGGCGGGTATGTACCTTTAGGGCAGCGTCTCCACGGCATTGCCCTCCTCATCGTAAACCACCTGAATGCCGGCAGTTGACTTGGCCTGTGCGTACCAGATGTCATAGTAACCGGCAGCTTCGGCCTTGGCCAGCAGGGCGTTGACTGTGGCGGTGAGTTCATCCTCGCCCTTTGTCATGAGAATAACATTGCCAGTGTACTTGGGGTCAACCTCAAAGCAGAAACCGGTCTTAATGATGTCGCTGTTGTTGATCATCATGGCATCGGCATAGCCACCTGCCACAGCCAGAACATCGAAGTCCCCGTTTCTGAGCTGCATCAGTGCGGTGGTCAGGTCGGTTACCACCACAATTTCGGAATCCGTCAGTTGCTCCTGACACAGCGACTGCTGCAGGGAGGCAATCTGCGCGCCCACCTTCACACCGGAAAGTTTCTCGAGGGAATCGTATTTACCTTCGTTCCCGGCCAGGGTAATGAGAATTTGCTCATCTTCGTTGTCGCCGGCCCAGTAGTAATCGGAGAGGTTGTAGTTTTCGGCGCGGTCTTCCTTCCAGGAGAAGCCGGAGATGGCCATATCCACAGCGCCCAGGCTAACGGCGGTCTGGCAGGCATCGAAACTCATGGGCTTGATTTCCAGTTCCATGCCCATCTCGTCGGCAAGATACTGGGCCAGCAGCATATCGAAGCCCACATATTTGTCATTACCGGTGGCGTTCTCGTCTGCGGAAACGAAGGCCATGGGTGCGAAATCTGGGGAGGTGGCAACGGTCAGGACTTTGTTTCCCGCCTGACCACCGGAGCAACCGGACAGGGCGGACAGAACAAACAACAGGGACAATATGACGGCGATCATCTTTTTCATTTTACATTTCTCCTTTTCTTTCCTCTCAGCGGGGGAATTGAATGAGTGAATTATACAACGAATATTATACAACGTCAACTGTGAGAGAATACAATTTAATCAATAAAAATACAGAAAAACCTAGTTATAATGTATAAATATGGGAAAAAATAAATGAATAATCGGATATTTCGCCGAATGAGCGGAGATTGGTCTGTGAAGAAGATGAATATTAAGTGGAAAATATACAGTAAGATATACAAAAAATCTGCCCGGGAATAATCCTGGGCAGGTGCTGATATTCAAAAAACTCCCCGGCAGCTTTAACACTGCCGGGGAGGGAAATGCTTACTGGTTGGCCAGTTCCTTCAGCGCATCCTTGCGGCTGAAGTTGGCGCGACCCTTCTCGTCGAAGCCCATGAACTTCACCCAGGTCATATCGCCCAACTGCAGGACGTCTTCTACCTTCTCGACCCGGCGGCTTTCCAGCTTGGAGATATGCACCATGCCGTCATGGCCGGGAGCGATTTCCACAAAAGCGCCAATGGGCAGAATGCGGACGACCTTGCCGTAGTACAGCTTACCCACTTCGGGAACAAAGCAGATGTCGTCAATCATCTTCTTGGCGGCATAAGCGGCCTCAGCATCCACAGCGGAGATGAAGACGGAGCCGTCATCGTCAATATCCACCTTTGCGCCGGTATCGGCACAAATCTTCTGGATGGTCTTGCCACCGGAGCCAATGACCTCGCGAATCTTCTCCACAGGAATCTTCAGAGAGAGCATCTTGGGGGCAAACTCAGAGACCTCAGGACGGGGCTCAGCGATGCAGGGCAGCATAATCTCGTTGAGAATCTCCATGCGGGCCACACGGCAACGCTCCAGAGCATCGGCAATGATTTCCATGGTCAGGCCCTTGTTCTTCAGATCCATCTGGATGGCGGTAATGCCTTCGGAAGTACCGGCAACCTTGAAGTCCATCTCGCCGTGGAAGTCCTCAACACCCTGAATGTCGGTGAAGGTTCTCCACTCGCCGGTCTCCTGGTCGGAAATCAGACCGCAGGAAATGCCGGCAACGGGACGCTTAATGGGTACACCGGCATCCATCAGCGCCAGCGTAGAGCCGCAGATAGAACCCTGAGAAGTAGAGCCGTTGGAAGACAGCACCTCAGAGACCACACGGATGGCATAGGGGAATTCCTCAATGGAGGGAATCACGGGCAGCAGAGCCTTCTCTGCCAGAGCGCCGTGACCAATCTCACGACGGGAGGTGGAGCGGGCGGCTCTGGCCTCGCCGGTGGAGAAAGAGGGGAAATTATAGTGGTGGATATACCGCTTGGACTCCTCGGGGTAGATGGTGTCCAGCTTCTGGGCGGCGGACAGGGTATTCAGGGTGCAGATGGACAGCACCTGGGTCTGACCACGGGAGAACAGGCCGGAGCCATGGACTCTGGGCAAAACACCGACCTCAGCATCCAGAGGACGGATATCGTCCATGCCACGGCCGTCAACACGCTTGCCGGCCAGCAGCCACTTCTTGACGACCTTCTTCTGCATCTTGTACAGGCAGACATCGATATGCACATCGAAGTCCTCGTACTTGTCCGCGAACTTGGCGGCAAAGTCTCTCCGGGCGGCGACCAGACGCTCTTCACGGATGTTCTTGTCGTCGGTGTCCAGTGCGTACTCAATCTGATCCATGCCGTAAGCCACCAGATCGTCCAGCAGGTCATGGTTGACGGCGGCCTTCTCAAAGGTGAACTTGGGCTTGCCGATCTCATTAACGATGCCGTTGATGAACTGGACGACTTCCATATTGGTCTCGTGGGCGATGCGGATGCACTCCAGGACCATGGCTTCGGGGGCTTCGTTGGCCTCGGTCTCAATCATGACGACCTTCTCAAAGGTGGAGGCGATGCAGACGAAGCACTGGCAGGCGGCGCGCTCCTCGGCGGAGGGGTTGATGACATACTCACCGTTAACATAGGCCACATTGGTGGTGGCGACGGGGCCATTCCAGGGCACATCGGAAGAAGCGATGGCAATGGAGGCACCCAGGGAAGCCACGATCTCCACGGGGTTCTCGTGGTCGGTAGCCAGGACGGTGCAGGTGACCACCACGTCATTGCGCAGCTCTTCATCGAAGAGGGGGCGCATGGGGCGGTCGATGATGCGGGAGTTCAGAATACCCCGCTCGGAGGGCTTACCCTCGCGGCGGTTGAACGAGCCGGGAATACGGCCCACGGAGTACATCCGCTCCTCAAATTCGATGGTCAGGGGGAAATAGTCGATGCCGGGCTTGGGGTCGGGGGAAGCGGTGCAGGTCACCAGGACCACGGTGTCGCCATAGCGGCAGATGCACTCGGCATTGGCCAGCTCAGCCACCTTACCGGTCTCGACGGTAAAGGTGCGGTTGCCGATCTGAGTTTCAAAAACTCTGTGATTGGGGTACTGTTTACGAGTAACCATAGTATTGACCTCCTAATGGATATGGTATGAGATATCGGGAGGTTTAGCACTTGAAACCAACGCCGAGAGGGATGGTCGGCGGCGCTTTCAACTGCTAAAGAACTCCCGGGGGTAGGTTTTGCGATGCTTAAGATTCGGAGAATACTGAAGGAAGCAACTCAAAAAGGGGCGACTTCCGTCGCCCCCTTCGATCTTACTTACGGATGCCCAGCTTGGCGATGATGGCACGATAGCGGTTGATGTCCTTCTTGGCCAGATAGTCCAGCAGGCTGCGGCGCTTACCGACCATCATGAGCAGACCACGGCGGGAGTGGTTGTCATGCTTGTGGATACGCAGATGCTCGGTCAGCTCGTTGATGCGAGCGGTCAGGATAGCGATCTGAACCTCGGGGGAACCGGTGTCGCCTTCGTGGGTAGCGTACTGAGCGATAACCTCAGTCTTCTTTGCTTTCTGAATCATGGGAATTTCCACCTTTCATGTTGATTGCCCGGCGGCTAAGAATGGGCCAGTGGAGTGCCAATGGCGTTGTCCCTAAACTGAGCGGCGGGCGCAAAAATATGTCTGGCTATTGCCAGCCTTCCCATTCTATCACGAAGTTATTCCGTTGTAAAGGGGAATTTTTCAAAAAATACAGGTTTTTTCATTTTTCTTCCGGGATGAACATTAGCTGCGGATGCACCACCGGATTTAACTCACCCCAAAGATGCTTCATCCCAAATTTCCGCCGCCTCTGAAGGGTTCATCAAAGGCGGCGGGGGTATTGGGGATTATGGGTGGATGATTCGGGGATTATCTGGGGTATTCCTGCTCATTCAGCGGCAGTGTACTGACCACCGGCTTGCCGTCTTTCCCCAGCAGAGGGGTCAGACCGCCGGAATAGCCCTCGCAGATATACAGGTAGTTGACGCCGGTGACGGTATCCACCCAGATTTCTGCATTAGCCGCCCAGCCGGACTGCTTATAGAGCCGGACAAAGCGCTTATCCTTGCCCATCTTACTTGCTCTTTTCGCCGGCGACACCCTCGACCAGACCGGTGGCCATGCCCACAAGACCCTGCATCTCGCTGGGGATGATGATCTTGGTGGCCTTGCCGTCGCCCAGCTTCTCCATGGCCTGGATGGCCTTGAGCTTGACGACCTGATCGTTGGGGGCCTGGGAATTCAGCATGCCCAGAGAGTCGGCCATAGCCTGCTGGACCATGCGGATGGCCTGCGCTTCACCGTCAGCCCGGAGGATCGCGGCCTGCTTCTCGGCCTCAGCCTTCAAAATGGCGGCCTGCTTCTCAGCGTCGGCTCTCAGGATGGCGGATTCCCGCTCACCTTCGGCGATCAGGATGGCAGACTTCTTCTGGCCTTCGGCCTGCAGAATGGCCTGACGGCGGTCACGCTCGGCCTTCATCTGCTTCTCCATGGAAGACTGGATATCGGCGGGAGGCAGGATGTTCTTCAGCTCAACACGGTTGACCTTGATGCCCCAGGGGTCGGTGGCTTCGTCCAGAATGGAGCGCATCTTGGTGTTGATGACATCGCGGCTGGTCAGGGTCTGGTCCAGCTCCAGCTCACCGATGATGTTACGCAGTGTGGTGGCGGTCAGGGTCTCCATGGCCATCATGGGCATTTCCACGCCGTAGGCATAGAGTCTGGGGTCGGTAATCTGGAAGTAGACAACGGTATCAATCTGCATGGTGACGTTGTCCTTGGTGATAACGGCCTGAGGGGGATAGTCCAGAACCTGCTCTTTCAGGCTGACCCGCTTGGCAACCTTGTCAATGAAGGGCACTTTCATGTGCATACCAACGCCCCATACCTCTTTGAACGCGCCCAGACGCTCAATGACAAAAGCCTGAGACTGCTGAACCACGCGGATATTCTTGGCAATGATGATGATGACCACCAGTACCAGCACAACAGGGATAATCCATTCCATAGTTTTACCTCCTAAGATAATGTTTACGGTTGATTTACGCCTTGGAAACCGGTGTGTTTACCAAGGACACGAACAGTTTGACGCCATCCACCCGGTCAATCCGGACGGTTGCGCCTGCGGGGACGGTCACGTCTTCGGTGCTTCTGGCCGTCCAGACTACTGCCCCCAGCTTCACCGCGCCGGTGGCCTGAAGGTTGTTAATCTCCTCCGTGACTACGGCAAGGCTGCCGACGACGGCATCAACGTTGGTCTTTACCAGCTTTGGGTTCATGTACTTCCTGACCAGAGGACGAACAGCCGCCAGACACAGGGCAGACACCGCCACAGCCAGAATAATCTGCACCACGACCCCGGCACCCAGAGCCGATGCAATCAGCGCCACCAGAGATCCTGCGGCAAACCAGACACTCACCAGACCCACCGTACCGGTTTCCATCACCAGAAAGAGGATCATCAGACCAAACCAGATCAGCATTTCCATTGTTTCCACTCCTTTCCATCAGTTTCGCCAGAATTTGTTCCGCATCCAGTATAACAGATTTTTCGGCAATCCGCAACAGGGAAATTCGGGCAACCTGCAGATACTTTAGCGAAAATATCCCTGAATCCTTCCCCGGCTGATGGCCGGGGAGAGATTGTGGGTTTGTCAGGACTCCAGCAGGAGCTGAGCCAGGGGAGAATCCGCATCCAGGATCACGGTCTTCTCCGTGCCGTTGAGGGTCTTCTTCAGGGCATCCAGAGCCAGATGGAAGCGGTAGAATTCCTGCTTCTCCGGGCTGTTGTAGGCCTCAGCCAGCAGGCGCATATATTCCGCCTCGCCCTCTGCCTCCAACTGTGCCGCCTGAGCCTGGGCATTGGAGATGAGGATATTCACCTGCTTATCCACATCGTTGCGGATAATGGAGGCCTCGTAATTGCCGTCGGCGGTGTACTTCTCCGCAATCTGGTTGCGCTCGGAAATCATTCGGGTATAGACGGCGTTCTCGTTGGATTCCGGCAGGTCCAGCCGCTTGATTTTTACATCCACGACTTTAATGCCGTAATTCTCCGCCAGTTCATCCACACTCTGGGCAATACCGTCATAGATGGTGTTCCGCTCGCCGCCGTCGTCCATATTGATGATGTCTTTCTGCGCCAGCGTACCCATAACAGTCTTCAGCTCGTTGTAGGTCAGGGCGTTGAGTCGCTCCTCAGCCACCACGGTGGAGCCCAGCGTCTGATAGAACAGCTTGGGGTCGGAAATTTGCCAGAGGATATAATTGTCCACGGTCATGTTCTGCTTGTCGGAGGTCAGCACCTCAGAGGGGGGAATGTCATAGAGCATGACCGCCTTGGGGAAGGTACGCACAGAATCCAGGAACGGCACCTTAAAGTGCAGACCCGCCTCACCGGTGGTGTCAATAATCTCCGAGAAGCGCACCACACAGGCAAACTCATCTTCCTCAACAGTATACATGGAGGCGGCAATGCAAATGACCGCCAGAATCAGGACAATGCCAAGGATAATCTTTTTCTTCATCTTAGTTACCTCCGTTCACGGTACTGCCCTGACCGGAGCCGGTCTGGCCAACCATGGGCTCAATGGGCAGCAACATATCCAACGACTCGCCGGAGCCGGTATTGATGATCACCTTCACCCCGGGCAGAGCCTGGGAAATGGCCTCAAAGTACATTCTGCTCCGGGTGATTTCCGGGTTCAGGGCGTACTCGGCATACATGGCATTGAACATGGCCACCTGCTCTTTGGCCTCGTTGATGCGGGCCTGCTTCAGGTATTCGGCGTGCTGAATGAGCTGGTCCGCCTGGGCCTGCGCTGCGGGGAGCTGGGCATTCTGGTAAGCCATGGCCTCGTTGACCACAGTCTCTGCCCCCTGCTTGGCGGTTTCCACAGCCTTGAACGCCTCAATGACGGCGGCGGTGGGCGGCTCTGCATCCTGAATCTTAACATCCACCAGGGTCAGGCCAATGTCATATTCCTGCAGAATCTCGGTGACCAGTTCCTTGACCCGCATCTGGATGGCCTCTTTGCCGTCGGTCAGGACGCTGTCCACCTGACTGGAGCCCACCACATTGCGCACCTGACTCTGAATCAGGTTACGGAGGATTTCCTCGGGTTCATAAGAGCCAAAGAGGTACTTTTCCGGGTTGGAGACCTTGTACTCCACGAAGAATTCCACATTGACGATGTTATAATCGCCGGTGATCATCTTGCATTCTTCCTCTACCACCTGATAGCCGCCGGAGCTATGGCTGTCGGTACGGTAGCCCAGCTCCAGCTTCTGGTAGACATTCACATCCACCTTGTGGGCCTGCTGAATGCCGAAGGGGAGCTTGAAGTGGACGCCGGCGCCGGTAATCTCCGTCACCTTGCCGAAGGTGGTGACCACAGCCTGCTGTTTGTCGTCCACGGTGTACCAGCAGGTGCTCACCGTAATGCCCAGAAGCAGGACCACCAGCAGGGTGATGAAGATGCGCTTGAATTTCTTCATGTCCCCGGTGGGTTTACCGCCTCTGGGGGGTTGTGCCCCACCATCCGGCTTGGGCGGTGTCCAGCGATAGCTTCCATTTTCCATAATTTTTGTCCTCCTTTACATGGTGAAAACCGGGATATGAGGTAGTTTTGCCCCAATCCAACCAATCTTACAGCCCCAAATCTGCCATGCGCCGCAGTGCTTGCTGATGGAGCTGGGCGGCATACCAGGCGGTGAGCATAATCTCCAGCGCCTGTGCCACCCGGTGCCGGGCCTCTTCACTGGGGGCATCATAGCCGGTCAGCGCCCGGTCAATGGCTCCGTCCAAATCCTCCGGCGGCCACCGGTCGGGGCAGGCGGCGGCGAGCCGGGCGAAGGTGAAATACATGATGCTGTCATCAATGATGTCGTCGCTTTCGTCGTCAAGCTGACCATTGACATAGGACAGCAGGCGGCAAATGGATTCCATGGGCATAGCATCTTTCATCATATTGATGAGGATAATGCGGCAAAGCTGACGGCAGGTATATTTCTTCTTCTCCGGCGGACGGAGAAATCCCCGCTTCACCCAATTCTGAACGGTATAGGGTTCAAGTCCCGTAAGCTGGCAGACCTGAGAAAGCACCAGACCGCCGGCAGCGAACAACGAAGCGCAGATTTCTCTGGCCGCCTCCGGACGCTGAGGGTCAACTTCCAGGACGGTACCAGGTAAGAGCCAGTTCATATGTCATCACCTCTCCTTTTGTTATTGTGACTAGATTATATCACATGGTCATATGATTGTCAAGAGGGGTCTAATAATTTATCCCAACTTTTTTCAAAATTTTTTCCTGCCGCCGGATTTATGGGGCAGGCGCAGAAAAACCCCATGAACCGGCAAAAACCGACTCATGGGGCATGGGGGTTATGGGTATAAGGGGCAAAGGTTCAGAGATTGTCGATCATCTCCAGAATCCGATCCTTGGGGATAACGCCCACGGTCTGCTCTGCCGCCGCACCATCCCGGAAATAGACCAGCGTGGGGATGCTCATGACCCGGAACTGGGCCGCCAGCTCCGGCGATTCGTCCACATCCACCTTACCAATGGCCACATCCGGACGCTCTGCCGCAATCTCCGCCAGCACAGGGGCCAGCATCTTGCAGGGCATACACCAGGTCGCCCAGAAATCCAGCACCAGCCGGGGATGCTCCGCCAGCAGGGTGGTAAAATTGTCTTTGGTTACATGAAGGATATCCATGTCTTTTCCCTCCGTTCTTTGGTTTCCGGGGAAATTGTATCAAGTCTTGGGGGTGTTGTCAATGGGGCGGCGGGCGATTTTTGGTGAGCAGTTTGGTATTGGTGTGGAGGGGTAAGCAAAATACCGCACACCTCTTGCATTTTTTGTAGATTATGGTAGAATAATCCCAAAAGCATGGGCCGGAGGGAATACGCAGACAGCAATCCCCTTTTGCCCGGGGGGAGGATATATGGTAAACCACGTTCTTTTGCGCAAAGGCGGGAAACTGCTCTTGCTGGTGCAGTACCCTGACCGGTATTATCTGGTGACTGTGGACAGAAAGCTGACCCAGGAAGCGGAGGCGAGACTGCTCAGTGGCTCTTGCAGTCCCCAGACCATTCAGGAGCTGGGGCTCACCTGTCAGACCATCACCCGGCAAGAATTCAAGGGCGTATGCTGCCCCGGAGGGAGTGCCGGCGACCCACTGACGCTATATATCAACACCGAAACCCTGAAGTACCAACTGGACGACGACTTTGCAGGTCAGGATATAAGTCAGATGTTCCCGGACATTCCCCGGGTTCAGCCCCCGTCCGGCACCGGGGGACACGGCGCAAAGGACTGGCGCATATCCCGGCAAACCGAATCCGGGCGCAAAACGGCGAGGATTGCAGATTTGGCGCTGAATGTGGTGAGCATTGGTTGCAGTGCCGTTGCCGCCATAACTACCATCAATCACGGACTCAGCCTGCTGGGACTGGTGGCGTGTCTGGGGGCTGTTATCGTGAATCTGGCGGTATATTTATGTTTCCCTCAGTATTTCTCCATCTTGAGCAGCAAAGAATTTAAGCGGGTCGGGTATACCGCTCCGGTTGAGCATTTGGATTTGGGCGTATTTGTCCCCGCAACCATCTTGTTTTTCTGCGGTTTTCGCAGCTTAACCGTTCTCAGTTGGGGCAAACTCCTGCTGATGGGTGTTGTTCCGGGGGCGGTACTGTTGGTGATTCTGCGCAAACTGTCCCGGGAATTGCGGGAGAACCAAACCAGTTTGTTGGCCTTTGGGCTGGTCATGCTCCTTTTCTCCTGCGGTCTGCTCCTTCAGTTCAACCATCTGGTTAACCCGGCGCTGGACCAAACCCAGCAGGTCACCATTTCAGAGACCGAAAAGAACCGGCGTCGGGGAGGCACCTTCTGCGATTGTACCGTGGTGCTGGAAAATGGCGAGGAAGTGGAGCTGTCCATCAGCAAGGCACTTTACAACCGCATAAAGCCCGGCGACACCGTGGAGGTCTATGTGGGCGAGGGCGCACTGGGCATCCGCTATGGCTTCGTGGTGGGGGACTGAGCCGGGATTGGGGATTGCTCTCCGGGGAGGGGGAACAAAACCGGCCGCTGTGGATCATCCGCTCCTTCCAAAGCGGACTGTAGAAAACCAGAACCTGTTTTTAAGCCTTTCCTCTACAAAAAACCGGCCTCTCTTCCACACGGAAAGGAGGCCGGTTTCGGTATAGATGGCATATGCGCCTTGCTGCCCGCCCGGCACATCACCGGAGTTGCCCCAGCAGAGAGGTGGCAGACCGGGCATGGCAAAGAGAAATGGCAATGGCATCGGCGGCGTCATCGGGGCGGGGGAGCTTCTCCAGCTTCAGCAGTCTGCGGGTCATGTCCATCACCTGATGCTTGGTGGCACTGCCATAGCCCACCACGGCCTGCTTGACCTGCATGGGTTTATACTCAAAAATCTCCACATCCCACTGGGCGGCGGCGAGCAGAATCACGCCCCTTGCATGGGCAACCCCAATGCCGGTGGTCACATTCTGCCCGAAAAACAGCTCCTCAATGGCCAGCGCGTCCGGTTTTGCGGCATCCAGAAGCTGCTGCATATCTCCATAGAGCATCTGCAGTCGCCGGGGGAAAGCCATGCCCGGCGGCGTGGTGATTACACCGCAACGCAGGAGCTGATATACCCCCCGCTGAGCTTCCAGAATGGCAAAGCCGGTTGTCCCGTAGCCGGGATCAATTCCCAGAATCCGCATGACTTAATACCGGTAGGCAATCCAGTAGTAATAACCGGCAACGCCAATCACCATCAGGATCAGCAGAATCCATGCCAGGACCAGTTGCCATTTGGGGCGGGGGACATAACGCTTTTCCGGTTGCTCCGGAGGCATTTGTCCGGGGGTTTCGGTTTCCGGGGTTTGGTTCAGTTCTTCGTTTTCCATAATGCACCTCACATTGTGTTTTCCTCTATTATATCATATCTTTTGAAAAATTCCACCGGAAGAATGAAAAAAGAATGGACTTTCCGTCTTGACATCCGGATGGAAAGACAATAAAGTAAAAACAAACAGAACGAAACCGGGAAAGGACGGCAATGCACATGGGATACGAGATGATCAGAGGCCCGTTTATGCTGATTGAGACGGTGGCGATGCTCTATAAATATATCAATGGTATTTCTTTCCAGAGTGTAACCAACAAGCAGAAATTCTTCATGGACAGTGCCAGCTTTGAAGTGCAGACCCGGAAGATGAAGCGGCTGCAGGAGATCATGGAGGAAGTCTGTCTGGAACTGAATCCGGAGGATGAACTTCTGCAGTGGTACTTCTCCCGAAAGGGTACGGAGCGGGAATATATGTGTCTGGCTTCCCTGATGGTCAATTCTTTTTGCACCCTGCAGAAGCCTGACTATCAGGAGAATGTGGAGGAAATCCTCACCCTTTGGGATAATCTGCAACGGGAGGGCTACTGGATTTCCTCCTGGGGTGGCTTCTCCTTCAGCAATGGCAAAGACTGCCCCGGCGACCTCTTTGAGCAGGTGCGCAGGCTGAATTTCCCCGGGGACTTCCTGATGAAGATTTACGGCACATTCCGGGACTTTAAGACCAGCTTCCGGACGCTGACCGACTATATGGCCCCGCTGGCGGAGAAGCTGGCGAAGATTTACCGGCAGGAGGGGTGGCTCTTTCAGGTGACGGAGGAGTATTGGCAGGCGGCTTTTGAGAAGTTGTCGCCACTGCAGTTTGTGGCCAATTTTGCCGGAGAAGAATTCTGCCGGGGAGCAGGGGCGCGGACGGTCATTGCGGTATCCCTGATGAATACCCACCAGCTTCTTCTGGAGATGGAGGGACATTCTCCGCTGCATCTTGGGTACAACATGCTTTGCATCGGCGGCGCAATCCCCTACAACAGCTCATCGAGAAGCAAGGGCGGCGATTTGGAGACGCTGAGTACCATCCTCAAAGCCTTCAGCGACAAGCGCAGGCTGGAGATTCTCCGGCGGCTCAGCCGTGGGGCATCCTATGGTCTGGAGCTGGCGGATTTGATGGGGATGGACTCCGGCAATATGTCCCGTACTTTGGCACAGCTCCACAGCTATGGCTTTTTAAGAGAGGAAAAGGACCGGTTGCGGGTCTACTACCGGACGGACCGGGAGGTAATTCACAACTTTTTGGAGTTGGTGGAGAATTCCATCTGTGACCCATGACACCGGTAAGGGGAGAAAGGCGAATCTCGCAACCGTTTTTTCCGGAAAAAGAAGGAAAGCGGTTGACGCGCCCCAAAGACCGTGATATAATGCAAATACAACCAGAACCTTCTGTATTTTTGTACAGAAAATGCCTGCCCCGGTATTTGGAGCAAACCGCTCTGAATATACAAAACACCCACAATCAAAGGAGGAAACAAGATGCAAACCAATAAAATCAAGAGACTGCTGTCTATTGTGTTGGTGCTGGCCATGCTGGCGGGTTTTGCTGTCCCCGCAACAGCCGCCCGCAACGAAAAGCCCAACATCACATGGACACAGGTAGACAACAGCGAAGTTTCCGCAATGCCCATGGAACTGGCGGAAACCGAAGAACCTCTGTATGCCGATACAGAGATTGTCCGTGTCTCCATTTTCCTGGAGGAGAAGTCCACCCTGGAGCAGGGCTTCAACCTGAAGGACATTTCCGGAGATGCTCAGGCCATGGCTTACCGTCAGGGTCTGGAAGAAAAGCACGATGCCATGGTTACGGCCATCGGCAACCGGCTGGGTCAGAAGCTGGACGTGGTCTGGAATCTGACGCTGGTGGCCAATGCCATCTCCGCCAACGTGGAGTATGGTCAGATTGCCGCCATTGAGGCAGTTCCCGGCGTCAAGGCTGTCCTGCTGGAGACTCAGTATGAGCCCGCCGTGGTGGAGCAGGAGGAAGACGTGGAGTTTAAGCCCTTCATGGCCACCTCCGGCGTTCAGGTCGGCTCTTATCAGGCCTGGGCTGACGGCTATACCGGCGCGGGTATGCGTGTGGCCATCATCGATACCGGTACGGATACCAACCATCAGTCCCTGAATGTGGGCGCGTATGAATATTCTCTGGCGTATCAGGCCGGTGCTCATGGCATGGACATCGAGGAGTATATCCAGAGTCTGGACCTGCTGGATGTGGCGGAAGTGGCCTCCGTTTCTCATCTGCTGAATGTCAAGGTCAATCCCAATGAGACTTACCTCAATACCAAGATGCCCTTCGGCTACAACTACAAAGACGGCGACTACGACATTACCCACGACAACGATACCGCCGGTTCTCATGGCTCTCATGTGGCGGGTATCTCCGTGGCCAATGCCTATATCCCCACTGCTGACGGCAAGTATGTCGATGCGCTTGACCGTGTGGGTGTCAAGGGTGTTGCGCCTGATGCACAGCTCATCACCATGAAGGTCTTCGGCAAGGCCGGCAACCCCTATGAGTCTGACTTCATGGTTGCCATTGAGGACGCCGCCATTCTGGGCTGTGATTCCGTGAACCTGTCTCTGGGTACGGAAGCTCCCGGCCATGCCACCAGCTCCGTCCCCGCCTACCAGAAGGTTATGGAGAGTCTGGCAGATACCGATATGGTTGTGGCCATTGCCGCCGGCAATACCTCTTACTGGGCCGCCGCCGCTGTACCCAATTACCACCTGTTTGCTGACGATGTCAATCTCAATGGCGTCGGCAACCCCGCTTCTTATACCAATTCTCTGGCCGTTGCCTCCGTCAATAACGACGGTGCGGTGCACAATGTGTTCTATGTGAACGACACCGCCATCGGTTATAATGAGCCCGGCAACCTGACCGTCTCCGGGTACAAGAGTCTGGCCAGCATCGCCGGTGAGTATGAGTACATCATCATTGATGGCGTCGGTTCTTCCACTGACTGGAGCCGTCTGGGGGATCTGGTGAAGGGTAAGATTCTGATTTGCAAGCAGGGTACTTATAATTTCTCTTACAAGGCCAACCAGATGGCCAAGGTCGGCGGCGTGGCGGGTATCGTCTATGCCTCCTCCGGCAGTGCGCCCATGATGGATTTGTCCGGCTACACCTATACCAACCCCTGTGTCTCCATCAACAAGGCTGCCGCCGATTTGCTGAAGTCTTTGGCAGAGCCCATTAAAATCAGCGGCGTGACCCGTGGCTATGCCGGTACGGTGAAGATCTCCATTACCGGCGACGTCCTGGTCAACCAGTACAACAGCGAGTATTATACCATGAGTGACTTCTCCTCCTGGGGTGTCCCCGGCACACTGGAGCTGAAGCCCGAAATCACCGCCCCCGGCGGCAACATCTATTCCATCAACGGCATGGAAACCAGCGGCACGGCTTATGAGGTCATGTCCGGTACTTCCATGGCTACCCCTCAGGTCACCGGTCTGGCCGCTCTGGTCATCCAGTACATTGAGGAAAATGGCCTGGTGGAAAAGACCGGTCTGACTGCCCGTCAACTTGCCCAGAGCCTTTTGATGTCCACTGCCAAACCCCTGCGCAACGGCACAACGGACAATGGTGACTACTGGCCCCTCCTGCAGCAGGGCGCAGGTCTTGCCAATGCCAATAAGGCCATCACCGCCCAGAGTTACATTGTCATGGGCGAAGATGCCACCAAGAGCTGGGCTGACGGCAAGATTAAGGCCGAGCTGGGTCACGACCCGGAGCGTACCGGCAACTACAGCTTTACCTTCAATCTGAATAACCTGCTGGATGAGGAGCAGGCCTATGTCCTGTCCGCCGACTTCTTCACCCAGGGCTGGTTTGAAGAAACCCTCTATGATGTTACCAAGGCGTTCATGGATTTGGAAACCGATCCTCTGGCTGCGGAAGTGAGCTGGAAGGTCAATGGTGTTGCCCTGAAGCCCGATGCCTCGACTATGGCACTGGACTTTGACGGCAATGGTCTGGTGAACACCGCCGACGGTGAGAGACTGCTTCAGTATGCCGCCGGTATGGATGTGATGCTGGAAAATGCGGACAAGGCCGATTTGGACGGTGACGGCGATGTGGATACCCACGATGCTTACCTGTTCTTCAGCCGGGTCAGCACCGGCACCCTCATGCTCCCCGCCAACGGCAAGGCCACGGTGGAAGTGAGCATCTCCATCCCCCAGCAGGTCAAGGAAGATCTGGAAGAAAAGTTCCCCTGTGGCACTTACATTCAGGGTTTCGTCTATGTCCGGGGCGCAACCAATGATGAGGGTGTTATGGGTACGGAGCACTCTGTCCCCGTATTGGGCTTCTATGGAAACTGGACCGATTCTTCCATGTATGACTTCGGCAGTTATCTGGATCTGGAAGCCAATGAGCTGGGTATGTCCTATACCCGTGCCGGCATGGGCAGTTATCTGACCATTGCCTATGGCGACGATCCGTATAACTCCTATGTGTTCCGTGGAAACCCGGTGGTCATGGATCCCGTCTACAGACCCGAGCGCAATGCCATCAACAGCGAAAACGGCGACGTGATTTCCGGCACAGAGTTTGACCCCATCCGGAATGCCTATGCCACCCGCTATCTGGCCACCAACAAGACTACCGGTAAGGTCATGCAGGAGCAGCAGTTCGGCAGCCTCATTGGTATCTATCTGCAGTGGCTCAATGCCTACATGGGCATCTGGACCAGCGGTTATATGATTAACTTCGACCGCCGGAGCATGGATGCCAAGGAAGGCGACCAGTTGGAGTTCCGGCTGGATTTGGCCCCTGAGTACTATGTGGATGACGAGGGCAATGTGGACTGGGATGCTCTGGGCAAGGGCGCAAGTCTGGTGCTCCCCGTGACTGTGGACAACACCAAACCCCAGATGTACTCCGTGGCACTGGACATGATGAACAATGCCATCGTGGTCAAGGCCAGCGATGACCGCTATCTGGCCGGTGTGGGTCTTTATACCCGCAGTGGCAAGACACTGCTGGCCGCCGCCGGTTCCAAAACCGACATCCAGCCCGGCGAGACTGCCGAATATGTGATTCCTCTGGATGAGGTCAACGGCAATGAGTTCCTGATTCAGGTCTGTGACTATGCCTTTAACCGGGTCACTTATGCCCTGGATATGCAGATTGGCGGCGAGCCTCAGCTCCCGGATGCCAGAGCCTTTAACCGCTTTGCCAATGCCTGGTGTACCATGGTTGAGCGCTGGAACTACACCGAGTACTATGACTGGGAAGATCCCAAGATGTACCGTGCCGCCACCATTGCCCAGAAGACCGCCTTCGTCACCACCGACGACGGCAACCTCTATGCCGCCCCCGAAGAAGACTTCCGCGCGCTGGAGCTGGTCTGCAATCTGGGTATGCAGATTGACGACATGGCATACAACAAGGTAGACGGCAAGATTTATGGCACCGGCGAAGGCAAGCTGGTGACCATCGACAAGTACACCGGTCAGGTCAGCTATGTCTGCGATATGCCCTTCGGCACCATCAGCAATTCTCTGGCCATTGACGGCGAGGGCACATTCTATACCAACAAGGGCCCCGACTATGCCGACATTTACAGCTTCACCATCGATACCGTGAAGAATCCCCAGTTTGTTGCCCGTATTCCCGATAACCGCTTCGGCATTGACAGCCGTCTGGGTCCCGACTCTTACTATGGCGGTCTGCAGCCCATGGAGTGGAACTTCAACGAGAACTGCATCGACTGGATTGACTGGGGCGCAGTACCCAGCAAGTATGAAGATCCCGAGGAATTCTTCTATGAGAGCACCATCTGGTCTTACTACCCCGAGGATGACTACTGGGAGGAGACCGAGTGGTTCTTTGACGAGCGTCACGGTGCGTTCATGATCACCGACCGCACCGAGCCCGATACCTGGGTCTGGCCCGAGGATAAGGTCACTCTGGTCACCATCACCGAAGACACCGCAAAGATTTATCTGGGCGGCAACAAGACCCTCAATGGTGCTGTCCTGCCCTGGAATGTCACTGACCGTGGTCTGACCTGGACTTCTTCTGACGAAACTGTTGCCACTGTGGATGCCACCGGTAAGGTGACCGGCGTGGGCGTGGGTACTGCCACCATCACCGCTACCTCCACCTGTGACCCCAGCTTCAAGGATACCTGCACCGTCACCGTGGAGAAGCTGGATGCCACCATCACCGGCGTGGTCATGGACCCCGATGCCGTTGCCCATGCCTACACCTGGGATTTGTCTCAGGGCGGCACATGGACTGCCGGTGTGACATTGGAAGCTCCTCTGGCCAACGCCACCATGGGCGCTGACGGCTATATCTATGGTCAGGAAGACGGCGGCGCGGCGGCCATGATGAAGATTGACCCCGCCACCGGTAAGGTTGTGGAGAAGTCCGGCGCTTGCCTCTTTGGTACCAATGTGCTGGATCTGGCCCGCATGGAAACTGTCGGTACGGATACTGAGCCCAAGTTCATGGGCGTTGTCACCAATAACCAGTATTATTCCTGGCTGGTGGGCCCCAGCACCCTGAAGGAAAACAGCTTCAACATGGGCTGGAGAATCCTGATTCATGAGTATACCAACGCCACCAACTTCATCGCCATTACCTCCATGGGCGAGAGTACCACCAAGGACGGCAAGCCCTGCGAACTGCTCTATGCCATGGACGACCTGGGTTATGTCTGGGCGCTGAAGCTGGATGTGGAAAATGGTACGGTTGAGTATACCACCATTGCCTCCGACCTGCACACCCAGTATCCCATTGGCGCAACTTATAACTACAGCTCCCTCCACAATGCCGGAGACGGCAGCCTGTACTACAGCCAGTACACCAAGACATACAGCACCCTGTACCGGCTGGTGTACAATGAGGAGAAGGGAATCTATGAGTCCTACTGTTTGGGCGACTTCGGCACCAACTATTGGCCCGCCATGATTTGCAATGTGGACACCGGCGAAACCACGAAGCAGTCCATCCCTGAGTCCGTCTGGGAGAATGCCGTGACGGTTGAGGCAGAAATCATGTCTGACGAGCCGGTGGTGGAGACCGCCTACAGCGCCAACCCCAAGAGCATCACCGAGCCCATTGACGACACCAAGACCGTCACCGTGAATGTGACCGTTTCCGATGTCAGCGGCGAGGCCGCCGGTTCCAACAATGGTCTGGTCAAGGTGAAGTACGATACCGAAAAGCTGACCCTGACTGACATTCAGGTGAAGGGCGACTTCTCTGTGGAGATTCCCGGCGAGGGTGAGTTGACCTTCGGCTATGTCGCTCTGGCGGAGATTCCCGCGGAGGGCACGGTTGCCACCCTGACTTTCCAGGCAAAGAACCATGACGAGACCGCCATCACCGTGGAAACACTGCAGGTGAACAACGAAGGCGGTGGCGTGGAGACCATCAAGGTGGAATTCCGGCATGAGAACACCGAACTGCGCCGCGCCATGGAGGCTACCTGTACCACTGCCGGCTACACCGGTGACATCTACTGCGTGGATTGCGGTCAGCTCATCAAGAAGGGCGAAATCATTGAAGCCAAGGGCCACGCTTATGGTGAATGGGTGACCGGCAAGCCCGCCACCTGCACCGAACCCGGCGAGGAGATCCGCTACTGCGCCAACTGCGATGTAAGCCAAAGCAGAGTCATCCCCGCCACCGGCCACAGCTTCGGTGAATGGACCCTGACCAAGGCGCCCACCTGCACCGAAAAGGGCATTGAGTCCCGTTCCTGCGCCTGCGGCGAGACCGAGACCCGTGAAGTGCCCGCCACCGGCCACAGCTTCGGCGAGTGGAAGGTCACAAAGGAAGCCACCTGCACCGAGAATGGTGAGGAAACCAGAACCTGCGCCTGCGGCGAGACCGAGACCCGTGTTATTCCCGCCCATGGCCACGACGCGCTGTCCGTTGTTGTCGCGCCCACCTGCGATA
>SVLX01000045.1 GCA_015067725.1 Oscillospiraceae bacterium
GGGGGGGGGATTGGGGTGCTTATTTCGATTTGGGGGGGCGAACTTGAAATATGGGGAGATTGTTGGTGCGCTTATTTCAATTTGGGGGATGAAATTGAAATAACTTCATTTTTAGTAAAAGTGAAAGCCGGTCTGCCAGCAAAAAAACACCACCGCACAACGGGTGGTGTTCAGGTTTCGGTTTGGGGTTCGGCGGGGATTTGCCAGGATTTTGGATGGTCGGACAGGCCAATCAGGTAATCGGCGGACAGGTCATAGAATCGGCAGAGTTTAATCAGGTCATCGATTTTCAGCTCCGCACGACCGGACTCAATGTGGCTGTAGCCCTGCTGGGATTTGTTCAGGAGCTTGCCCACAGTGGCTTGGGTCAGGTCGCGGTCTTCTCGAATGTTGCGGATTCTTGTTCTTTAATCCACTATCTACCACTCCAAAAAGCTGGTTTTGGTGTATTATACTATACTCAGGCTTTGAGTTCTTGATTTTACTCAAACTTTGAGAGCAAGAAATTAGAGCATCTCAACATCAATCCCCTAACAATACAGCAACACCTACCTATATCAAAGAAACCACTTTACCGGCCAAATTTCCTCTATACTTCCCCCTCGTCTCCATGCTATAATACCCCCATCCCACCAAAAGGAGCCCTCGCCCATGCCCCCCACCACTCTCCCCCTCAACACCATCCCCACCTCCCTCCACTCCCTCCTCCCCACCACCCAACCCCAAGACCGCAGTTCCTCCCCCGAAGCCAAAGTCTACTACTTCCCCGAAAGCGCCCTCTACCTGAAATCCGCCCCCGGCGGCACACTGCAGAACGAAGCCGCCATGGACAGCTACTTCCACCAAAAAGGCTTAGGTCCGGAAGTGGTGTCCTATGTCCCCGGAGAAACGGACTGGCTGTTGACCCGGGCTGTCCCCGGTGAATCCTGCATTCATCAGTCCCTTTTGGCTGACCCCCGGCGACTGTGCGACATTTTGGCCCAGTCTTTGCGGATGCTCCATAGTTTGGATTATGCCCACTGCCCCATCACCAACCGGACGGAAACTTATCGCCGGTCTGTCCGGGAGAATTACCGGGCGGGCTGTTGCGATTTGCGCCTGCTCCCCGACCATTGGTGCATTTCCTCCCGGGAGGAGGCGTGGCAGATTGCGGAACGTGGCCTGCCTTATTTCCGGCAGGATACCCTTATCCACGGCGACTACTGCCTGCCCAATATCCTGCTCCGGGATTGGCAACTGACCGGCTTCATCGATTTGGGCTTTGGCGGCGTGGGTGACCGGCACGTTGACCTGTTTTGGGGGCTGTGGAGTCTGGAATTTAACCTGAAGACCAATGCCTATACCCGACGGTTTCTGGATGTGTACGGACGGGACTGGGTCGAGCCGGAGAAATTGCGGGTAGTGGCGGCGGCAGAGGTTTTTGGCTGAATTGTTCCGATTTCTCCGGGAATTACCGGGATAACCCAAAAAACCTGCACAAAAACTGGAATATTCCCCCAAAAGCAGAAAAATCCCCAGCCACCTCAACAGCGGCTGGGGATCCTTGTATGTTAGAACCGGGTCAGGAACTTATCTTCCCTTGTACACAGCGGCCATGGCCTTCATGGTCATGTAGCAGTCGTACTTGGAAACCAGTTCCATGGGCGCATGCATGCACAAAACGGGAACGCCGGCGTCTACGGTGACGATGTTCCGGTTGGCCATGTAAGCCGCGACAGTGCCGCCGCCGCCTTGGTCGACCTTGCCCAGAGTGGCAGACTGCCAGACAACGCCGTTCTCCGCGAACAGGCTGCGGACATAGCCCATAGCCTCAGCAGAAGCGTCGGAAGCGCCGCCCTTGCCACGGGAGCCGGTGTACTTGCAGATGCCCACGCCATAGTTCAGGCGGGAGTTGTTCCGCTTGTCGCAGGTCTCGGGGAAGTTGGGGTCGAAGGCGTTGGTCACGTCAGAGGACAGGCAGAAGGAATTGGCGAAGCAATGCAGCAGGCTCACGTTCTGGCTGGCACAGATGTCGGCCATGAAGTCCTCGAAGCACTGGGACTGCATACCGGAGATGCCCACGGAGCCGATTTCTTCCTTGTCAGCCAGGACGCAGACGGCGGTCTTGGTGGGGACAGTCAGGTCCAGCAGGGGCAGGAAGGAGGCGAAGGCGCAGACACGGTCGTCATGGCCATAAGCACCCAGCAGGCTGCGGTCCAGACCCACTTCACGGCACTTGCCGGCGGGGACGATGGTCAGCTCAGCGGACAGGAAATCTTCCTCGATGATGCCGTACTTCTCGTTCAGGATGGACAAAACAGCCAGCTTCATCCGGTCGGAGCCCTCGTCACCGGCCAGAGGAGTGGTGCCCAGAATCAGGTTGAGCTGCTCGCCGGTGATGCCCTCGGCCAGAGTCTTGCGCATCTGGTCGGCGGACAGGTGGATCAGCAGGTCGGAGACGCAGAAGATGGGGTCGGTGTCAGCCTCACCAATGGTGATGGTGATGACTTCGCCGTTCTTCTTGTAGACAACGCCATGGATGGCCAGAGGAATGGTGGTCCACTGGTACTTCTTGATGCCACCATAGTAGTGGGTCTTGAAGAAGGCAATCTCGGAATCCTCATACAGGGGGTTGGGCTTCACGTCCATGCGGGGGCTGTCGATGTGGGCGGCGGTGATGTTGACGCCTTCGTTCAGGGAAGCAGAGCCGATCACAGCCAGAATGATGCTCTTGCCGCGGTTGTTGCGGTAGACCCGGTCGCCGGGCTTCAGCTCCATACCGGCCACCAGAGGCTTAAAGCCGGCCTTCTCAGCCATCTCGACGGTGTAGGTGACAGCTTCGCGCTCGGTCTTGGCGGCATCCATGAAGGCAGAATACTTCTTGCAGTATTCCTCCATCTCGGTGCGCTGCTCGGCAGTCAGCAGATCATAGCCGTGCTTGGGCTGGAACAGAAGCTGTTCACGCAGAGTTTCGTTGCTCATAGGGATAGTCCTCCTTAAATAATGTACAAATTCAATTTCGCTGGTATTCGTCCCAAAGGGACTGGAACAGCTTCCGGGCTTCGGCAGAGAATGCCTGCCGGGTGCTGTTGTTGACTAAGGTAAAGTCGGCCATGGTGCTGAACCAATGGTCGGTTTTTTGGGCATCGATTCGGCTCCCGGCATATTCCCGGGAGATTCCCTCTCTTGCCATGAGCCGGGCAATCCGGCTTTCCCGGGGGGCGGTGATGGCCACGGTATAGTCGCACAGTTCCGCCAGATTCCCCTCAAAGAGGGCAATGGCATCGATGGCCGCCAGTTTGGGTCTGGGCTGAAGCAGGCGCAGGACTTCTTCTTTCACCGCGCCATGGGCGATGGCATTTAAGTCCAACAGAGCCTGCGGGTCGGAGAAGACCAGCGCGCCCAGCTTCTTCCGCTCCAGCTTTCCGCCACAGACCACTCCCGGAAACCGGGCATCAATGGCGCAGAGCAGGGAGTCCGAAGTCTCCAGCAGGCGGTGATAAATGGCGTCACAGTCCAGAATCAGCCCGCCCATATCCTGAATCACGTCCAGTGCCGTGGTTTTGCCACAGCCTGAGCCGCCGGTAAGGCCAATAATCATCCTTCTGCCTCCGGGTCAATGATGCGGAAAGCGGCTGCCTTTTTCAGTCGGTTCTGCACCGCAAAGGCTACGCCCTCTCCCTTGGGACAGCGGGCATAGACCTGATGAATGCCCGGGTCATCCAGAATCCGCAGGGCGGCAAAGAGTCCCGCGCCCAGAGAATCCGGGTCATCCTCCCGCCCATAGGAGAGAGGATTGCAACCGGCATAGAGGGGCAGTTCTTCTTCAAAGCACAGCACCCGGTCCTCTTTCCGCATATGGGCGCGGATGTACCGGGCGGCCACCTCCCGCTCTCCGGCCACAATGACCACCGGCTCCTGGGGGGCATAGTGGCGGTACTTCATGCCCGGCGCTTTGGCTACCGCATCGGGGGAAAGCTGGGCGGTGACGGCTTCGTCAATGACAATCTCGCCCAGAATCTGCCGGAGTTGTTCCGGGGTGATTCCGCCGGGGCGCAGGAGTCGGGGGGTATCTCCGGTCAGGTCAATGATGGTGGACTCTACGCCAACCGCACAAGGACCGCCATCCACCACAGCGGGAATCTTTCCGTTGTGGTCATCCAGCACGTGCCGGGCGGTGGTGGTGGAGGGTTTGCCGGAGAGGTTGGCAGAGGGTGCGGCGATGGGCACACCGGAAAGGGCGATGATCTTCCGGGTGATTTCACAATCCGGACAGCGGACAGCCACGGTATTGAGCCCGCCGGTGGTGCGCTTAGGTACATTGGGTTTTGCCGGAAGCACCATGGTCAGTGGGCCGGGCCAAAACCGCTCTGCCAGCCGGTACGCCGTCTCCGGAATATGGTGGCAAAACTGCGCAATCTGGTCAGCGCCGGTCAGATGGAGAATCAAAGGATTGTCCCCGGGGCGCCCTTTGACCTGAAAAATCTGGGCAACCGCCTCCGGGTCAAGTCCGTTTGCCCCCAGACCATAGACCGTCTCCGTGGGCAGAGCCACCAGAGCGCCGGATTTGATGAGCTCAGCCGCCAAAACCGGGGTATCCGGATGGTCGGCAGGAAGTAGCATAGTGTTCATGTGGTTTTCTCTCCCTCAGGGGGGTTATTCTGTCGCCTGTACTGCAAAAATGGGGCATGAACAGGCGGGGTAATGTCATCATTCCAAAAATAAATCGATTCTGACTTCGTGGGTTTCGATATCGTGGTTGGAATACGCATGGGTATCGATGCTGCACAGCCTGAAGCCGTGCTTGCGATACAGGCAGATGGCCGGATAGTTGCAGGTCTGGGTTTCCAGAACCACGCCCCGGCAATAGGGCAAATCCCGGGCATAGGCAATCATCTTCTTGAGCAGGATGCTCCCCAAACCCTTGCCCCGGTGTTCCGGCTGGACGAAAATGTTGCTGATGCGGAACAACTGATGCCAGGATTCCATACTGCCCTCCACAATGCCCAACAGCTCGCCGTCTTCCCGAAGCCCGAAAGCCAGTGGGTCTTCCAGCCAGCTACTGAACAGGGTACCGGAAAAGCGGTGTTCTTCCGGTTGGGGCAGTACCGTAAGTTCAAGGGAGAAGCCCCATGGGGAGGTTTTGACGGCATAGACCCGGTCGGTGGTATAGTGGACATCAATGGGATAATCCCGGTATTTTCCGGGGTGGAGGGGAATCAGTTCCATGGGTTTTCCTTTCGTTGGCCCGGCTCAGGCGTTGGCGTTTTTCAGCTTCTCCGCCTGGTCGGCAGTAATCAGACCATCCATCAGCTCATCCAGCGCACCATCCATAATGGCATCAATCTTATACAGGGTCAGACCAATGCGGTGGTCGGTGACTCGACCCTGGGGGAAATTGTAGGTGCGGATTCGCTCATTGCGCATACCTGTACCCACCTGACTCCGGCGCATACCGGTGATTTCATCGGAGATGCGGGACTGCTCGATGTCATAGAGTTTGGAGGCCAGCATCCGCATACATTTCTCCCGGTTTTGTACCTGACTGCGCTCCTCCTGACAGGCGACCACAATGCCCGTGGGCTTGTGAATCAGCCGGACGGCGGAGGAAGTCTTGTTGACGTGCTGACCGCCTGCGCCGGAAGCCCGGTAGACTTGCATTTCCACGTCTTCGGGGCGGATTTCCACGTCCACTTCCTCCATTTCGGGCAGGACAGCCACGGTGGCGGTGGAGGTATGGACCCGACCGCCGGACTCCGTCTCCGGGACCCGCTGTACCCGGTGGACACCGCTTTCAAATTTCATTCTGGACCATGCGCCACGGCCGTCAATAACGAAGTCCGCCTCTTTTACGCCGCCCAACTCGGTTTCGTTATAGTTGAGCAGTTCAATTTTCCAGCCCCGGGCGGCGGCGTACATGGAGTACATCCGGAACAGGCTGTGGGCAAAGAGGGCACTCTCCTCGCCGCCGACACCGCCACGGATTTCCACAATGACGCTCTTTTCGTCATTGGGGTCTTTAGGCAGAAGGAGAATCTTCAGCTCCTGCTCCAGCTTCTCCTGGGCGGCTCTGGCTTCGTGGTACTGCTCCTGACACAGTGCCCGGAGGTCCGGGTCGGTCTCGCCCGCCTGCAACTCCAGTGCCTCCTGCTCCTCCTTCTGGGCATTCAGCAGGGCATGGTAGGTGGTGACAATGGGCTCCAATTCATTTCGTTCTTTTAACAGCTTCGCCGCCTTTTTGGGGTCGGCATAGAAGTCCGGTTGCTCCGCTTTGGCGCACAGCTCTTCATACCGGTTGGCAACGGCGCGCAATTTATCCAGCATAGTTCATTCCTCACAATTGCCCTCACCGGCACACCGCAGGGCCAATAATCAAACCTTTACCTGTATTGTACCAGAAAAACGGGGAAAAGTAAAGCACGACAAGGGAAAAGACCCACAATATCCGTTAATTTGGGGTAAAAACATTGATGATCACGCTGGCGGTATCCGCTAACCGGGTAAGCTGTTGCAGCCGAAGGGCCCCGTCTTTGCCAATACGCCAGAAGTGGGGTGTCATGGACAGCAAATGCCCGATCTGTTCCCCCGCCACGGCAAAGGAAAACCGCAGACTCCGGCTGGCTATGCGGCGGAAACCGGGCAGGTCGGGGACGGAGTCTTTCTCCTTAAAGAGAAGCTCCGGATAGATGACCTCTTTCAGACCCAGCAGGTGGTCTTCTGCGGCCAATACCTGAATAAAAATGCCATGATCTGTGAGTACCCGCCGGAATTCCTGCGGAATCGTCAGGGCAAAGAGGCTGAGCAGCAGGTCAAAGCCGCCGTCAAAGGGCAACTTTGCGGCCGTCCCGCAGAGCCAATGACCGCCCTTGTACTTTCCTGAGGCCAGACGCACCGCGTCTTTGGAGATGTCCAGACCATAGAGCGTTGCACCGGGGAATCCGGCGGCCACCTGAGCGCTGTAATAACCCTCGCCACAGCCCACGTCCAGAATGGTTTGGGCGTGGGGGCAGAATTCCAGCGCCGCTTCCCGGACAGCCTGAGCAATGGGGGCATAGTAGCCGCCATCGAGAAAACTACGCCGGGCGGCAACCTGCTCTTTGGTGTCGCCGGGGTGGAGGGAGTGCTTGTGATTGACCGGGAGCAAGTTGACATAACCTTGGCGGGCGATATCAAAGCAGTGATTTTCGGAACAACGCATCCGGTGTTCTTCGGCAGTCAGGCGTTGACCGCACAGTGGGCAAAGCAGATGAACCATATTGGCCTCCGGGGGTGAAGTATTCCGGCGTTTTGCCGGGCGGGGATGAAGCAACTTTTCTTCATCTTACCCCAAGTCCGGTCGTTCGTCAAGGGCTACATAGGGGGGATTGTGATGAAAAGACCAGGTTTTTTGGTGTTGCTGGGGTTGGTTATGGCGGGGCTGCTGCTGACGGCAGTCACGCCGGCAAGTGCCGGACAGACCGCTCAGACAGGCGGTCAGCCCATAACGGGATATATTGCCCTGACCTTCGATGATGGCCCATCGGGGGTAATCACCCGGCGGCTGCTGGAGGGTCTGGCGGAAAGACAGGTCAGAGCCACCTTCTTCCTCTGTGGCTACCGGCTGGAGCAATACCCGGAGATTGCGCCACTGATTGCCGCAGGTGGCCACGAGATTGGTCTTCACGGCTACAGCCACGACTCCATGAAAGAAATGAGCCGGGCAACCTTGATTCAGGAATTGGAGCAGACGGCTGCGCTGATTCAGGAGCAGACCGGAATAATGCCCACCCTCTTGCGCCCGCCGGGTGGCTGTTGCAGCGAAACGGTCCGGTCGGTGGCGGAGGAGCGGGGACTGCGCATTATCCTCTGGACAGTAGACCCCCGGGATTGGGCCTGCCATGACGCAAAAGAGCTGACCCGGAGAATCGTCAGCGAAACGGCAGACGGGGACATTGTTCTGCTCCACGATATGTGGAATGCATCCGTGGATGGCGCACTGGCGGCGATCGACCGGCTGCGGGCTCAGGGTTATGTATTTGTCACGGTTTCGGAGCTGGGATTCTAAAGATGTTGGGCATTGGGGCGACACGGCCACCCACCGGCAGGAATACGCATAAAACCCGCCCCATCCGGCCGGTTGCTGACGATAAATTGCGAATTGTTCGCCGGGCCGTTGCTCCGGTTGCCCCATATCTTGGGCCGGTTCTTATCCGCAACCACAAGGTCTATTTTTATGCGGAAAACCGGGATTTTTATGAAAAAAACAGTTGACCTGCGGGCAATTATCCGCTATAATGGATAGGTACATGACCTCTTTGGGGCGTGTTTTATTTTGACTCGCTGCGCCCGCAATGGGTGTTGAGCATCATTTTTTACAGGAGGTGTTATCCCAATGAAGCGTACCTATCAGCCCAGAAAGCGTCACAGATCCAAGGTCCATGGTTTCCGTCAGAGAATGGCTACCGCCAATGGTCGCAAGGTTCTGGCCCGTCGCCGCGCCAAAGGCCGCAAGGTCCTGTCTGCCTGAGTCCCCGGGCGCCCATGAATGGGGAATAACGCCATCTTAAGACAAGATCGTAGTGGGGGTGAATGGCCGTGTCTGTTCGCCCCCTCGCCTTTATCCCGGGACTTTCCCCCTCTGCCACAGGGGGCGGGTCTGTGTCCCCCGGCTCTCACCCGTGTGCGGTCCGGGGATTTTCGTTATACGCACCGGTCTTTCCGAAAGGGATATGTTATGGAGTTCTCCACATCGCTGAAATTAAATCACATTTTCCGTCGCCTTTACCACAGTGGGAATCAGGCCGCTAACCGCTATCTGGCACTGTACTGCCGCCGTAACCGTACCCCCGGCAACCGGGTGGGGATTACTGCCGGCAAAAAGCTGGGTAAGGCTGTCGTCCGCAACCGTGTTCGCCGCCGCCTGCGGGAAATCTACCGCATCCATGAGGGTCGGTTCAAGCCGGGCCATGACCTGGTGGTGGTGGCCCGTACCGCCGCAGTGGATGCCTCCTTCGCGCAATTGCAGGAGGCTTATCTGGCCCTGGCGGCCAGGCTGGGCGTATTGCGGGAGGACACTCCATGAAATCGATCCTGATTTGGCTTATTCGCTTTTATCAGCGGCGTATTTCCCCCCAATTTCCCCCTTGTTGCCGGTTTCGCCCCACCTGCTCGCAGTATGCGCTGGAGGCGGTGAGCAAATACGGCGCGCTGCGGGGCGGTTATCTGGCCCTGCGGCGATTGTTACGATGTAATCCCTTCAACCATGGGGATTACAATGATCCCGTTCCTTAAACCATTGGAGGAAGATTATGATCCTTGCTTTTAGCATTGCGGATATTATCCGTGTTCCCTTTGGTTATCTGCTGGACATTCTGTACCAGCTCACCACCAATTATGGTATTGCCCTGATTCTGTTCTCGTTGCTCCTGAAGGCCATCATGATGCCCATGAACGCCAAGAGCAAGCGGAGCACCATGGCCATGAGTCGCCTTGCCCCGCTGGCGCAGGCAATTCAGGCCAAATACCCCGATGACCAGGTCAAGGCCAATCAGGAAATCAGCAAGCTCTATAAAGAAGAAGGCGTCAGCATGGGCGGCGGTTGCCTGTGGATGCTGATTCCGCTGCTGTTGCTGATCCCCCTGTATGTGGTCATCCGTGAACCCCTTACCTATATGCTCCACTTCACCGCGGAGCAGTCCGCATCCATTGTTGCCACCATGAAGACGCTGATTCCCGATGCCTTCGGCGGCAATGCATTCTATGACCAGTTGATTTCCGCTGCCCATTTGTCGGAGTATTCCGACCAGATTCTGGAGGCTTTGCCTGAGCTGGCCGACCGGGCCAATTCCGGCTTCGGTTTCACCTTCCTGGGCATCGAGTTCGGTACGCACCGGGCAATGGAAAGCCTGAACTTTAACTTCCTGGGCATTGACCTGACCCAGGTTCCCAGTTGGCGGTTCTGGAAGTGGAATCTCAATTGGAATACCATCGGCGCCTGCCTGATTCCGCTGTGCTCTGCCGGCACCAACATTCTGGCCATGACCATCAGCCAGAAGATGAATGCCAAAGTCGCCACCAATGAAGATGGCGAGGTGGACGAGGCTGCCGCAAAGCAGGCCCAGAAGACCAGCAAGACCATGATGTGGTTCTCTCCCATCATGTCGCTGATTATCGGCTTCAGCTATCCCTGCGCCCTGTCGCTGTATTGGCTGTGTCAGGGTCTGTTCGGTATTGTTCAGGACGCCATTCTCACCGTCCGCTACCGCAAGATTTATGATGACGAAGACGAGATTCGCCGCCGTGCCGCCGCTGAGCGTGCCGCCGCAGAAGCGGAGAGAGAGCGCATCCGTGCCCAGCGCAGAGCCGAGAATCCCGACGGCATCACCACCAACACCAGCAAGAAGAAGCTGCACAATAAGCAGCAGGCACAGAAAGAACAGAGCCAGGCCGCAATGAGACGGGGCAGCACCCCCGATCTGGACGACGAAGACGCGCCCCTTTCCGGCGACCCCGATCGTCCCTTCGCCAAGGGTCGTGCTTATCAGGCAGACCGCTATGGCAGAGGCTCTGAAGACTGAGGAGTAAGCTATGGAAAAGAAATTTATCGCCACCGGTAAAGATTTTGATGCCGCTGTCCAGGCTGCCCTGAAGGAGCTGGGTCTGGCAGAGGAAGATGTGACCATCCAGTTGCTGGAGCGGGCCAAGACCGGCGTCTTTGGTTTTGGCGCCCGTCCCTGCAAGATTGAGGTCACTTATGAAGTTCCTGACCCCAAGCCCGCCACCGCCCTGTCTTCCGCCTCCCGCTCCAAGCCCAAAAAGGCTGAGCCCGTGAAGGCAGAAGCACCCAAGGCAGAAGCACCCAAGCCCATGGCCAAGGTTCCCGAACCCAAGAAGCCTGAGCCCAGGAAGATGGACACCAAGGAAGCTCCCGTTGAGGAAGCGCCCAAGGCTGAACCCAAAGCCAAGCCCGAGCGGAAGCCCAAGACCCCCAAGGAACCCAGAGAGCCCAAGCCCGCCAAAGAGCCTAAGCCCGCCAAGGAACCCAAGGAAGCCAAAGAGCCCAGAGAAGTGAAAGCCCCCAAAGAGCCCAAGGTCTATGCCCCTGTTGCTGAGGGCAGCATTGAGGCCGCCATTGAGACTTTCCTGAAGGGTCTGATGGAGCATATGGGTTCTGATGCCGTCCCCCATGCCGTGCAGACCGGCGAGACCAGCTATCAGGTCGAGCTGGTGGGCAAGGATTTGGGTATGCTCATTGGCCGCCGGGGTGACACTCTGGATGCCATCCAGCATCTGACCAACTATGCCGTCAACCGGAATCTGGAGGGTCATGTTCGGATCAACGTGGATGCTGAGGACTATCGGGTGAAGCGGGAGGAATCCCTGCGCCGGTATGCCCGGAAGAAGGCCCAGCAGGTGCTCCGTGTCCGCCGCCGCACCACTTTGGAACCCATGAACGCTTATGAGCGCCATGTGGTCCATGCGGCTCTGCAGGAGATGGACAACATCACCACCTATTCCACCGGCACTGAGCCGAACCGCCGGGTGATTATTGAATACGTCCGGTAAAACGGAGCTTTTGAGGCCGCAGTGTTACGCTGCGGCCTTTTTGCGCAGACCTCAGCATAAAACAGGGAGTGGTGAATTGAATGTTACCAAAGGAGACACCTCGCCCATTTGAATACGCGGAGTATGTCAGGGGGTGCTAAGCGGGGCTGGTTACGCACTTGTCCTGTTGAGTAACACCTGCCGGTTTAGTTGACTTTCTGGTTTTCTCGTTCCCCCACCCAACCAAACAAGTCGCTACCAATTCCCCCACCTACGCCGGCACTTTAGCCATTTTTTGTAAAAACTCCCGATTCCCCATTGTATTTTTTAGATTTATGGTATACAATAAAGACATGAAAAACCCCGCAACCATGAATCTATCCGGAGGTAATTACCCATGAATCTCAATGCCCAAATTTTCCAGCTGGACAGCGTCCTGCCGGAGTACCCCACCTTTGAGCCGGGTATCCGCCGTGCTCCCCGGCGTGAATCCAGCCTGAGCCAGAATGACCGGGAAGTGGCCATCGCCAATGCCCTGCGTTACATCCCCAAGGAGCACCACCGCTTTATGGCAGAGGAATTCGCCAAAGAGCTGGAGGAGCATGGCCGCATTTATGGCTACCGTTTCCGTCCTGCCGGTCGTCTCCACGGTAAGCCTATTGACGAATACAAGGGCAACTGCGTGGAGGGCAAGGCCATGCAGGTCATGATCGACAACAATCTGGACTTCGATGTGGCCCTGTACCCCTATGAGCTGGTCACCTACGGCGAAACCGGTCAGGTCTGCCAGAACTGGATGCAGTATCAGCTCATCAAGAAGTATCTGGAAGCACTTACCCAGGATCAGACGCTGGTGGTCATGTCCGGCCATCCTCTGGGCCTGTTCCGCTCCCATAAGTTTGCCCCCAGAGTCATCATCACCAATGGTCTGATGGTGGGTCTGTTCGATAATCAGGCAGACTTTAACCGTGCCGCCGCTCTGGGCGTGGCCAACTATGGTCAGATGACCGCCGGTGGCTGGATGTATATCGGGCCCCAGGGCATTGTCCACGGCACCTTCAATACCCTGCTCAACGCGGGCCGTCTGGTGCTGGGCGTGCCTCAGGATGAGGATTTGGCCGGTAAGCTCTATGTCACTTCCGGTCTGGGCGGTATGTCCGGCGCACAGGGCAAGGCCGCGGAAATCGCCGGTGCGGTCTCCATCATCGCTGAGGTGGATATGTCCCGCATCCAGACCCGCTATACTCAGGGCTGGGTCAGCAAAGTGACCGAAAATCTGGACGAAGCCTGGGCTTGGGCCAAGGAAAAGGTGGAGGCCAAAGAGGCCTGCGCCATTGCCTACTGCGGCAACGTGGTGGATTTGCTGGAGTACCTCTATGACCACAATATCCACATCGACCTGCTTTCTGACCAGACCTCCTGCCATGTGCCCTATGACGGCGGCTACTGCCCCCAGGGTCTGACCTTCGCTGAGCGTACCCGGATGCTGGCTGAGGACAGAGAGGGCTTCCGTGTACTGGTGGACAAGACTCTGCGCCACCACTATGAAATGATCTGCAAGTTCCACGAGAGAGGAACTTACTTCTTTGACTACGGCAACAGCTTCCTGAAGGCGGTCTATGATGCCGGTGTCAAGTCCATCTGCAAGAACGGCGAAAACGATCTGGATGGCTTCGTCTTCCCCTCCTATGTGGAAGACATTCTGGGTCCCCAGCTCTTTGACTATGGCTATGGTCCTTTCCGCTGGTGCTGTCTGTCCGGCAAGCCCGAGGATTTGGACAAGACCGATGCCGCCGCCGCCGAGTACATTCTGGCCAATAACCGCCGCTATCAGGACAGAGACAACTATGTCTGGGTGCGGGATGCCAAGAAGAATAAGCTGGTGGTGGGTACCCAGTGCCGTATCCTCTATCAGGATGCCTGGGGCCGCATGAATATTGCCCTGAAGTTTAACGAGATGGTCCGCAATGGCGAGGTCGGTCCCATTATGCTGGGTCGTGACCACCACGATACCGGCGGCACCGACTCCCCCTTCCGGGAGACCTCCAACATCAAGGACGGCTCCAACATCATGGCCGATATGGCTACCCAGTGCTTCGCCGGTAATGCCGCCCGTGGCATGAGCCTGATTGCGCTGCACAATGGCGGCGGCGTGGGCATGGGCAAGAGCATCAACGGCGGCTTCGGCATGGTGCTTGACGGCTCTGAGCGGGTGGACACCATCCTGCGCATGGCCATGCCCTGGGATACCATGGTGGGCGTCTCCCGCCGGGCCTGGGCCAGAAACGAGAATGCGCTGGGCACCATCGAGCGGTATAACGAAATGTATGCCGAGACTGACCATATCACCGTGCCTCAGGTGGCTGACCGGGATATGATTCGGGAAGTTCTGGGTGAGTAATATGGAAAGACTGGTCATCAAAAATATCGGCCTGCTGGCCACCCCTCTGGGCAATTCCGCCCAAGGGGGCAAGGCTCAGGGCGAGATTCAATATCTGACTAACGCATGGCTGGAGGCCGAGGGCGGCATCATTACCGCCGTAGGTACCGGCACCGTCCCTGCCGCGGTACTGGCAGAACCCAACATCATCGATGCCGGCGGCGCACTGGTCACCCCCGGTCTCATCGATGCCCACACCCATCTGATCTTCGGCGGCTGGCGTGAGCATGAGCTGTCCATGAAGCGGCAGGGTGTACCCTATCTGGAAATTCTGGCCAAGGGCGGCGGCATTCTCTCCACCGTCCGCTCCACCAGAAGCGCCACGCAGGAGGAACTGGAAGACAAGGCCGAGGAAATCCTCCGGGAAATGCTGGCCCTGGGCGTGACCACTTGCGAAGCCAAGAGCGGCTATGGTCTGGACACGGAGACGGAACTCAAACAGCTCCGGGCGGCTAAATCCCTGAACAAAAAGCAGCCGGTTGAGCTGGTCTCTACTTTCCTGGGCGCCCATGCCCTGCCGCAGGAGTATAAGGAAGACCGGGAGGGCTATATCCGCCTGCTGACGGAGGAACTGATTCCTCAGGTAGCAAAGGAAGGTTTGGCGGAATTCTGCGATGTCTTCTGTGAGACCGGCGTCTTCACGGCGCAGGAGTCCGAAACCATCCTTCGGGCAGGACAGGCCCACGGTCTGGGGGCAAAGATTCACGCCGACGAAATCGATGCCATTGGCGGAAGTACCCTGGCCGGCAATATCGGCGCAATCTCTGCCGAGCACCTAATCGCCGCTGACGATGCGGGCATTCAGGCCATGGCCAAGGGCGGTACGGTGGCAGTTCTGCTCCCGGCGACCTCTCTGTATCTGGGCAAACCCTATGCCCCGGCCAGAGCCATGATTGATGCCGGTGTGCCGGTAGCCACGGCTTCTGACTTTAACCCCGGTTCTTGTCCCAGCTTCAATTTGCAGTTGGTCATGGATTTGGCCTGCTGGGGCTATAAGCTGACCCCGGCGGAAGCCCTCACCGCCGTGACCCTCAATGCCGCCGCCGCCATTGGCAGAGCGGAGCGTCTGGGTACGGTTGAGCCGGGCAAGCAGGCAGATTTGGTCATCTGGAAGACCGATAATCTGGACTATCTGTTCTACCGCTTCGGCCAGAATCTGGCCAAGACCGTGATTAAGAATGGCAAGGTCTGCTGAGCCGTTGCTGTTTTAAGAAAACGTCTGCGGATTTCGCCGGGAACGGCCTTGAGCGTTCTGTGTTCCGCAACCGGGGACTGCCGATGAATGTATGCCGTTTCTGTAACGCCAACCTTGTAGCGCGCGGCATCCCTGACGCGCTTAGTGGGCGGTTGTGAACTTGCCGGAAGTCTGCTGGTAGCCGAAGGGTTACGCCACGCCGAAGGCCCCCTCGGCGAGGCTGGGGGAGCGGACCTCACAGGAAGAACAACCTCCCCGGTCAGCGTATCACCCCCACAAAATCACTTCCCGAAGGGAATCATCACTGCGAAGCAACATCACTGCGCCAGCAACATTACAGCCGAAGGCGCATCACTGGCGCAGCCCACACTCCCCCTGCCTTCGGCATCCCTCTCATCAATGAGGGGGACGAGGTTGCGGGGTTGGTGCGGATTCGCCGGGAGGTGGGTGGTTGCGGAAAGGTTCTGCCAGCGGGCGGGTCATGACGCCGCCCCTACGACTTTCGGCAAACAATTTGCGGATTTGCCGGAGGCTTGGTGGTTACTGGGGGGATAGGGACGTCGAGGGCGCCGTCCCCTACGATTGTCGCCCGAAGGTGTGTGGATTTGCCGGAAGTCTGCTGGTAGCCGAAGGGTTGCGCCACGCCGAAGGCCCCCTCGGCGAGGGGGCTGCCGAGCGAAGCGAGGCTGGGGGAGCGGACCTTCCGGGAAGAACAACCCCCCGGTCAGCGTATCACCCCCACAAAATCACTTCCCGAAGGGAATCATCACTGCGAAGCAACATCACAGCCGCAGGCGCATCACTGGCACCGCCCTGCCCCAATCCATATTAACTTGGTTTGCGCGTTACCCCAAAGGGAGAAAACGGCTGACTTTGCCGCCAGTCCTCCCTAAATATAACACCACCTGATGAAAGGAAGTAATAACGATGAATCAGATTCTGGAATGTGTACCCAATTTCAGCGAAGGCCGCAATCTGGATGTTATCGAGAAGATTTGCGACTCTTTCCGTGGCAAAGAAGGCGTTCGCCTGCTGGACTATACCTGGGACTATGACCACAACCGCAGCGTGGTCACCGTTATCGGTGAGCCGGATGCCCTCCGGGATGCCATGGTGGAGGCCATCGGCAGAGCGGTTGAGCTCATTGACATGACCAAGCATCAGGGTCAGCATCCCCGCATGGGTTGCGTGGACGTGGTTCCCTTTATCCCCATTCGCAACACCACTCTGGCCGATGCGGACCGGGTCGCCCGGGAAGTGGCGCAGATTGCCGCTGAGCGGTTTGGTCAGCCTTTCTTCCTCTATGAGAAGTCCGCTACCGCTCCCCACCGGGAGAATCTGGCCGAGGTGCGCAAGGGTCAGTTTGAAGGCATGGCCCAGAAGATGCTGGCTCCCGCATGGCGGCCTGACTTCGGTCCCAACACCATCCACCCCACCGGCGGTGTTACTGCCATCGGCGCCCGTATGCCCCTGATCGCTTACAACATCAATCTGGATACCCCCAATCTGGAGATTGCCCAGAACATCGCCAATGTCATTCGCCACGTCCGGGGTGGCTTCCGCTACTGCAAGGCCATGGGCGTGAAGCTGGAAGACCGGAACATTGCGCAGGTCTCCATGAACTTGACCGACTTCACCCAGACCGCCATCTATCGTGTCTTTGAGACGGTTAAGATGGAGGCTCGCCGCTATGGTGTCAATGTGCTGGGCAGTGAAATCGTGGGTCTGGTGCCCCAGCAGGCTCTGGTGGATGCAGCCGCATACTATCTCCAGCTTGAGGGCTTCAACGGCGAACAGGTGCTGGAAAACAGACTGTGAGGTAAACCATGGAACTGAAGAATTTGACTGTAACTGAATTTGTGGACATCACCGCCTCCAATGCTCCCGCCCCCGGTGGTGGCAGTGTGTCCGCTCTGGCCGGCACTCTGGCCACTGCACTGAGCCAGATGGTGGCAAACCTGACCATTGGCAAGAAGAAGTATCAGGATGTCTGGGAAGAAATGGGCGTAAGAGCCGAAACCCTGAAGCAGGCGCAGGCAGAATTGCTGGCGGCTGTAGACAAGGACAGCAGCGCTTTTGACCTGTACATGGAAGCCCTGACTCTGCCCAAGGACACGGAGGAGCAGATTGCCGCCCGGAAAGCCGCCATGGAAAACGGTCTGAAGGCTGCCGTGGCTGTGCCCCTGAGTGTGGCGCAGAAGGTGCTGGAGGTAACGCCTCTGCTGGAAGTGATTCTGGCGCAGGGCAACAGCAATGCCGTTACCGATGGTCTGGTGTCCGTGATGATGGCCCGGACCGGTGTGCTGGGTGCCATCTACAATGTGCGGGTGAATCTGGCCTCCATCAGCGACACGGCTTTCGTTCAGGAGAAGGAAGCCATTTGTGCTGACATTCAGGAGAAGATTCTCGCTTGGGAGAAGCGGGTGCTGAGCCTGTACCCCCTGACCGGGATGTAAGAGAGAATAAGGAACTGCGCCACGGAGTTATGTCAACTCTATGGCGCAGTTTTTCTCGCTTTTTCTGGCTAAAAACCGGGTAAAGATTAAGATTTTCATAAGATTTTCTTAAAAATCGGGAAGTCGCTTGCAGAGAAAAGAAAATTATGTTAATCTATAACCAAATTCCAAAAAGGAGAGGATAACCATGAAGAAAACCCTGATTGCCCTGTTTTTGCTCTGCGCCATCTTGTTGACGGCCTGCCATAAGGGGGATACCAGTCAGGTGGCACTGGAGATTGGCCCATCGCAGCTTTACACAGACGGCGAAATCAGGGCGGCCATGAATTTGGTTCTGCAGAAGTTCAAGGGTTTCGAGGGCTGTACACTGCTCCGGCTGTACTATGACGAGGAACGCTCCCAGAAAGTCAGCGACCAGTGGGCAGAGCAATACAACGCAGAAGAAGCCATTGTGCTGTACTCCACCTTTGACGTTGATCCCAGTGGCATCAATCCAAGTCTGAATCCGGGGCAGACCTACAAGAATTGGAGCTGGGTACTGACCAGAAACGGCGGCGGGCGGTGGACCTTGCAGACCTGGGGCTATTGAGGGCTTCGGAAAAAACAGGCAGATAAACCACAAGGGCCTCCCCGTGATTCGTGGGGAACTGCCTTGGCTGTTCCGTGTTGTGCAACTGGGGAGTGCCGATAATCACACGCCGCACCCATAGCACCCACCTTGTAGCGCGCGGCATCCCTGACGCGCTTGGTGGGTGGGTATGGATTCGCCGGGAGGTTGGTGGTTGCGGAGGGGCGGGACGTCGAGGGCAACCTCCCCTACGGAGTGGGGTGGACTTACGTTCGTACGGAGGCGGTCATGACCCCTCCGGGCACTTCCGGGAGCGAAAACGCCGGTTAAACCGCAAGAACCTCCCCAATAATTCGTAGGGAACTGCCTTGGCTGTTCCGTGTTGCGCAACCGGGGAATGCCGATAATCACACGCCGCACCCATAGCACCCACCTTGTAGCGCGCGGCATCCCTGACGCGCACGGTGGGTGGGTATGGATTCGCCGGGAGGTTGGTGGTTGCGGAGGGGCGGGACGTCGAGGGCAACCTCCCCTACGGAGTGGGGTGGACTTACGTTCGTATGGAGGCGGTCATGACCCCTCCGGGCACTTCCGGGAGCGAAAACGCCGGATAAAACGCAAAAACCTCCCCAATAATTCGTAGGGAACTGCCTTGGCTGTTCCGTGTTGCGCAACCGGGGAGTGCCGATAAACGCACAACCCTCCGGTTTCCTCCCCCCTTGGCTCTCCCCTTGGGAGAGCACCACAGGCATTCCCTCCGGTCACTGCCGCCGCAGCGGCTGAGAGGGTTTTTACGAATTCGCCGGAAGACTGGTGGTTGCTGGCGGGTTGTACCGCCGGGCGCGTCAGGGATGCCGCGCGCTACAGCTGGTGCAGACTTGGTGGGTGGGTGCGGATTCTTGGAAAGTTTGGTGGTTGCGGAAAGGTTCTGCCAGCGGGCGGGTCATGACCCGCCCCTACGACCGTCGACAAAGCTCGGTGCGAATTCGCCGGAGGTTTGGTGGTTGCGGGGGCGGGACGTCGAGGGCAACCTCCCCTACGATTCTCGCCTGAAGTTGTGCGGATTGGCCGGGGCAGGGGATTGTGGGCGTTGACCCTTGCGGGGTAATCTGGCACGGCCAAATCTGGTTGCGGAAAAAAGTTTCTTCTTTTGGGGCGGCTATACTGTGGTCAAAGATCAGGGCACGGAGCATTGCTTCTTGTGCTTGTCAACACCACAAAGAATATGGAGGTTATCCCATGAACAACAAACATCTCTCCCTCATTGCCATGATTTGTGGCGGACTGGGGCTTTTCGGCTGGCTTATCCCGGTCATCAACCATTGGTTCATCGTTCTCCCCTTGGCCATTGCCGGTATCGTTGTGGGCAGTAAAGCCAAAGCCGCCGCCTTAGCCAGTGGCGAATCCACCGCAATGGCAACGGCCGGCCGGGTTATGGGCATCATCGGTCTGGTGGTTGTGGGGCTGATTGTCCTGGTTGCCGTGGTGCTCTTTGTATTGGGCGCATCCAAGGTGGGTGATCTGCTGGGCGACCTGCTGGGTCAGTTGATGGGCGCTCTGCAGTAAGGGCAGAATCCTCAGGTTTACATCCGCTCCGGCGATTGCTTTCGGGCAGTTGCCGGGGCTTCTGGTTTGGAGAGTGGCGCATCAAATTCAACTGCCGCAAGCAAAGAAATTCTGCACATTCCTTTATTTAGAGAATTGACAAAATGGCCGCATTATGGTATGATGTAGCCGGAAACCCCAAATTAGAAAGAGGAGGATTATATCATGCAAACAAAGAATAAGTCTATTGCGGCTCTGGTCTGCGGTATTCTGGGCCTGGTGGGTGGTTGGATTCCCGTGGTCTGCTACTTCACGCTGGTCCTGTCCATCGTCGCCATCGTTCTGGGCGCAAAGGCTCAGAAGCAGGCTAAGGCTCTTGGTGAGCCTACCGGCATGGCTACCGGCGGTCTGGTTACCGGCATCATTGGTGTTGTTCTTGCTGTGCTGTCCATCGTGTGCGTTGCTTGCGCTGCCGGCATCGCTGCCGCTGGTGCCAACGGTCTGTTCCAGTAATTTTTACATCACAAAACCCGGCAGTATCCATTTGGTGACTGCCGGGCTTCTCTTTATTCTCTTGTATGCAGAATATGGGTCAGTTCCTCCGCCAATTCCTCCGCATCCTCCACCATCCGGTACAGCGCCAGTCCGCTCTCCTCCAGAAAACCCTGATGAACGGCTTCTTCCAGCATCTGTCCCAGAGCGTTGTAATAACCCCGGGTATTGAGGATGAAAATGGGCTTGTCATGCCGGCCAAGCTGGCGCAGGGTGAGAATCTCAAAGAATTCCTCCAATGTGCCAATGCCGCCGGGGGCCATAACGAAGGCATCGGAGAGGGACTCCATCAGCTCCTTCCGCTGGCGCATGGTCTCGGTGAAGTGGAACTGGGTACAGCTTTGGTACAATACCCCCTCCTGGTCAAAGAATTTGGGGGCAATGCCGATAATTTCGCCACCCACGGAAGCCGCGCCACGGGCGGTTGCGCCCATGACCCCGGTTTCTCCGCCGCCGAAGACCAGAGTGAAGCCCCGCTTGGCCAGGGCTCTGCCCAAATCCTCCGCGGCGCTTAAATATGCCCCGTCAATCCGCTGACTGGCGGCACCGTAAACACAGATGTTCATCGTTTCTCCTCCTTATGCGGGTCAGTCTGTCTGCGTCCTGCCATAGTCCACGAAAGACAGGTTCAAATCCACCTCCGTGGGTATGCCGGGGACTTGCCCGCTGTTGGTATACTGCCACATCTGCACATCATAAGAGAAGGTCATGGCTTCATCATACTGGGCCAGCCAGAAGTCATATTCCTGCAACTCCGGCAGACGGAAGGTATCTCTGGCCATGGACTGATTGAAATAGAACATGGGGGTATAGCCGGCCGCCGCAATACTCTGGCAGAAGGCGGCGGTGCAGTCTGTCACCATGCGGGAGGACAGACCATAGGTGCGGGCATCAGGACCGATACATTCCCAGTCAAAGACCACGGGGAACGTGATGTCATAATACCGGATATTCTTCAGGACAAGCTGTGCCTCCTCAATGGCTTCTTCCACGGTGATGGCCTGAGAATAGAAGTAGACCCCCACATCCAGCCCGGCATCCAGCGCCCCGGAGACATTCTTCTCCCAATAGCTGTCCACATAGACCCCGCCCTGGTCATAGCCCCGGTAGCCCAGCCGAATCATGGCATAGTCCACCCCGGCTTCAGCCACGGCGGGCCAGTCAATATCCTTCTGGTGAGAGGACACATCGATTCCCACCAGCGCATCGGTGGCAGAGCAGAGGATAAACTCTCCGTCCCGGTAGAAGTCAGCTTCGGTATAGGGGTTGGGGTCTGGGTTGGGATACTCCGTTTCCCGGGGAAGCGTTATCTCCGGGTGGTCGGGGAGCAGGTTACTCACGGCGAAAATGGCCAGCCAAACCATGCCGACAGCCAACGCAAGGACGCCGGCAAGGAGCAAAAGCTGCTGGATTTGCCGTTTTCTGATTTTGCGCCGCTTTCTCCGGCGGGGTTGATTCTCCCGGGTTCGTTCTTCCATAGGACCTCCTGAATATGGGCTCGGCGGGGTAAGTCTCCGCCAGAATTCCACAAGTTTTGCCCATTATAGCATATTTTCGCCGGCTATACAAGAGTTACGGTGACATTCGGCACAGGTATTATTCCCCTGATGGGATATTGTGGGCGGCGAATGAGAAATTCCGGTGGAATGGGGATTGATTTTTTCGGGAAATCTGGTATAATCATCATGTTCGCTTGCATACGGGACAACGGAATCTGGAGACGTATCGAAGTGGTCATAACGGGGCTGACTCGAAATCAGTTTGCGGGCAACCGCACGTGGGTTCGAATCCCACCGTCTCCGCCAAAGAATAACCGTCATTCTGATACAACGGAATGACGGTTGTTTTATATCTAAAATCAGTGTTTTGAGCACTTTTTAGTTCCATTGACCGGATCTGCCTGCTTCAAATCGTTAAAAGACAAGTAATCGTTAAATTACAACCATAATCGTTGATTTATTGGGGTAATCGTTGAATTGTAGCCAATAATCGTTAAAAAATATTGAAAATCAAACTTGTTTATGATATACTATAAAAAAGGAGGCGAGATTATGAAGCCATTTAAACCATTTTTGTTTGTACTTTTGACCTTTGTTTTGATTGTATCTCTGAGTGGTTGCATCATAATTCCCTTGAC
>SVLX01000046.1 GCA_015067725.1 Oscillospiraceae bacterium
CAACTTCAGTATATGCTCCGGGTGCTGGCCAGCTTTATTGCTACCATACCGTCTATTGAGGTAGATGGGATATTTGGTTCAGCCACCAGAGATGCCGTCATTTCGGCCCAGCGGTATTTGGGACTGCCGCAGACCGGGCGGGTAGATGAGCAGACATGGCTGGCCATTGAGGGGCAGTACAGCGGAATCCGGGACAGAACATTCAGAGATGGGCAATTGTTTCCGGAGTCGGTTGGTGGGACATCCACCGGAGGTGGAAGCAACTATGAAAGATCTACCCAACAGCGTCAGCATCCCGGAAGAACCATGACCATTGGCGATCGGGATCAGGGGAGAGAGGAGGCAGGTCAATGAGCTCCAGAAATCCGGAATATTTTGTGGGAAAACCGGTTGAGAGTATGCAGCATATGCTCAGAGTGCTGGCCAAAGGAGACAACCGGCTTCTGCCGGTTGTGGCAGACGGCATTTTCGGACACAATACCCGGGCTGCAGTGATGGCATTCCAACGGAGTCGGCGCAGACCGGCCACCGGTAACATGGATTTGGACACATGGGAGCTGCTGGTGGAGGCGTATGACCGGGAGAGGATTTTGCAGGCTGAGGCGGAACACCTTATCCCCATACTCAATCCCCGACAGACCATCAGACCAGGGGAGAACAATTATCATGTCTATTTGGTGCAGGTGATTCTCCGGGTTTTGCGCTGCATCTACGGTGGCATACCCAATCTGGAATTGACCGGCATGATGGATGCGCCCACGGTGGCGGCCTTGCGGAGATTCCAAACTTTCAGCGGGCTGGAACCAACCGGGATTTTGGATAAAGTGACATGGCGACAACTGGCAAGGCACTATACTATGGCAGCCGGTGACGGCAGAATGGAAAGACCCTGCAAATAGTTGCGTTATCCTCCGGTAACAAAATGTTCACAAAAATCAGGGGAAAAAATGGCAACCGACAGCAACTCCAGTGAAGTTTTTCCGTCTATACTAGCAAAAGGACGGTTGAACCGACCTGGAATGGAGGAATATACCATGAAAAATATGAAGCTGTTCGTTACCATCATCCTGACGCTGGCGATTGTCCTGTCTATGGCCGGTTGCCGCGCATCTTCCCTCGCCAATGATCCTGCCGCCAACGGCGATCCCGTTATTGAACTCCCCACCGAGCCGCCCACTGACCCCGGTGAAACCCAATACCCCATCAACGAGAACGTTCCCGATATCACCCTTGACCCCGGTGAGCCGCAGGGCCCTGTGGTCATCGGCGGTGAAGGTTCCGGCGACGGCGAGATTCCCGGCAGTGTCCCCCAGGAACTGATCACCCTGCGGGTGCAGGATGTTGACCAGAGCGTCATCGAGTCCCTGATTTACGAGCTGAGCCTCAGCAGTATGGGCGACATTCCCATGGCGCATCTCCGGGATCGTGCTGCGCTGGAGGCGCTTCTGGACAAAATGGGTTCCGGCTATCTGGAAGAAGCCTGTGCCGGTTATGATGCAAATTTCTTTACCTCCTATGACCTGCTGATTATCCCCAGAGTCACCAATACCGGCTCTGCCCGGTATAGTGCCCAGATTTTCTGTGACGAGACCAGTGCTGTGGTTCAGCTCAGTGTGGAAGTGCCGGAGATTGCCACCATGGATATGGCCAACTGGTGCCTCATGACGGTTATTCCCAAGCTGAGTCCTGACGGCACGGCAGTGGCAACAGGCGCAGGCGGCATGATGCCCATTGTCCAGCAGCCCGTCAGCGGAGTGGGTCGCTGAGAGATACCCATGAAGAAGGCGCTGAGTTTTGTTCTTCCGGGACTGATTCTGGTGCTGATCGTTGGTCTTCTGGTGCTCTTTGTGTCGGGGAAGGGTATCTCGACAGGATACTGTCTTGTGACTGAGCGGGGAGACTGCTTGATTATTCTGGACAATGCTCCTGTGGTGATGGGCAACCGTACCGGCAGAGAGAATGCTTTTGGCACACTGGAGACCGGGGACAGAATCTGGATTCTTCACGATGGAATACAGGAGTCCTACCCCGGAAAGACCGGTGTCTATCTGATTGTCCGCACCGGAGATGGAGCGATCACCGACATACCGGAGCAGGTTCTTAATTCCCTCCGGGAATTGGGTTGGATATCCTGAAAGAATTGCCGGGCCGCGAGAGCGGCCCGGTTTTGCCGTTATGGGAAGAAGAAACCGCCGAATACTTCGGAAGAGTCATTCTGACTTCCGGTATATGGGGTATTAAAGTAGATTACACTGTTTGCAATGCTGATGACCAGCTCGGTTTTTACCGGGTTATTATCTGCGTTCAACGTCAGAACGGCGGTTTTTGGGTCATAACCGGTGACGGTTACGCCGCCGTGGATGGCGAGAATTTCGGTAAACCGTTCTGTCAGCCGTTTGGTTGGAGAAATGGCTTCTTCCGGGTTTGGGGACTGCTCCGGAAACAGACTGGGCATCAATTCCTCAAAAAGCGTACTCTGTCCGCTGAGCTGTAGTGCCAGCACTGCTCCGGTGGCATCATCAAGAAGAAGTTGCATTGTACAATCGTTACCAAACTGCACAAATGCCGCCCAGAGGATAAAAGACTGACTCTCGGAGAAGTAGGCGACACATGGTTGAACATAGACACCATTGACCCAAATCCTATCATCGGTCAGCGACAGCAGGATATCTATGGTGATCTCATTGGCCTCACCCATGTCCATCAGTTGCCCGTCAGTCAATGTGGCCAGGGAAAAGGGCATGGTGTGAATTAGCTCCAGTTTTTGAGACAGAGGCAAACTTCCAGGGCTGATTGTTGGATGGTCGCTCAGTTCAAATTCCGAGATTTGGTATTTCCAGTTTTGGTTTCCAACCTGCCGGTCTGTCAGCAGAGCAATCCCATCGGGCAACCAGTAGCCCACAGTCATGGCGGTTACCAAGGTCAGAAAAGAGAAAATGGCGATGTGCAAAGATTTCATCGTGTGCCTCCTTCCGGATGCTGGGGCAGGGTAATGGTCACACAAGTGCCTCTGCCTGGCTTGCTGTCAAAGGAAAGAATTCCACCGTGAAGCCGGGTGATTTCATCACACAGGGTCAATCCCAGACCGGCATTGCCCTGAGCTCTCGACCGGGATTTATCTACCCGATAGAAGGCTTCGGTGAGGTGTTGCAGTGCCTCCCGGGGCATTCCTCTGCCGTTGTCACAGATTTGGATTCGGCAGTGTGTGCTGTCCCCATCGGTCAGGATGAGGATATGACCACCGGATTCCATGGCTTTGCGGCTGTTCTCCAGAAGATTGATAAGGACAGATTGAATGAGTGCGGAATCAATGGCACACTTGATGGGTTTACAGCGGCACTTTATCTGTATGTTGCTCTTGGCATAGATGGGGCGCAGGTGTTTGACCAGAGCATAGATTTGCTGGTCAATGGACACTTCCAACAGCTCCAGATGCTTGTTCTTGGCCACCAACAGCTCCAGGAGTTTTATGGATAAACTCTCCAGCCGTCTGCCTTCGGCATAAATATAGTTGGCGGCTTCCCGGCTTTCCTCCTGAGACAATACCTGGGTTCTGAGCAGGTCTGCGTAGCCAATGATGGAGGTCATGGGGGTTTTCAGCTCATGAGCAAAACTGCCCATAAATCGCTCCTGTGCGGCCATGGTATCTTCCAGCGAGTGTATATTTTCCTCCAACTGGCTGGCCATGTGGTTAAAATTTCGGGACAGAAGCCCAATCTCATCCTTGCTCCGGGTTTTAAGCCTGACAGACAGATCACCCTTTGCCATCCGTCTTGCCGCAATGCTGACCCGGCGCAGTGGACCGGTCAGCACGGAAACCAGAAGCCAACCCACAGCACCCACCACAAGGACAGTAACCAGAAAAACGGTATGGTAGTTTTTCAGGAGACTGTCCCGATTTTCGTATATGGCGGTAATGTCCCGCACCAGTGTCAGGGTATAGGCTTCGCCACGCAGGGAAATGACCCCGGTGAGTTGATTGCAGACTTTGTCTTCCGGGAAGAAGAGTCCGGCAAAACATTCGTCCGGGGTGGTTGCCTGCTCGATTTGCGCCGGGTCAAAGTGACTGCCCAGACGGTAGATGGTTTCGCCCTCCCGGCTGAGTTGGGCGCAGTCCCATCCCGCCAGCTTCTGAATTTTGCCCAGTGCTTGTCCCAGAGACTCCGGGTCGATTTCTCCGGTGAGCACCAGGGCAGAGACGGTCATTTGGAAGGCGCTCCGGGCAGAGCGCTGCTCCTGCTCCAGAGCATCCCGGAAGGAATCGCTGATGATCCAGCTCCCACTGATGCCCAGAGACAGACTCAGAAGCGCCATGAGACAAAGCAGAATTTTGAATCGAAATCCCATCTAAACCTCCAGCCGATAGCCCACCTTGTTCACCGCCTTAAGACAATGCTCCCAGCCCACTTTTTTCCGAAGCCGCTGAATATGCAGGTCTACAGCCTTGCTGCCGTAGGGAAACTCCTCGTTCCAGACCCGCTCATAGATGGTCTCCCGGTATAGGGCAATCCGGGGATTCCGGGCAAAGAGCAACAGAAGGTCATATTCTGTCTTGGTCAGCCGGATTTCCTGCTCCTCCCGGGTAACGGTCATGGAAAGCGTATCGATGACAAGACCCCCAACCTCGATCCGGGCATCCAATTTGTGATACCGCCGCAGTACCACTTCCACACGGGCCAGCAGTTCCAGTACATCAAAGGGCTTAACCAGATAGTCTTCGGCACCCATCCGCAACCCCTTGACCCGGTCCATGACACTGGCTTTTGCGGTGATGAAAATAACCGGGATTTGCTTCGGGCAGATGTATTCTGCCAAGGTAAAGCCGTCAATGCCCGGGAGCATCACATCCAGTAAAACCAAATCATAGCTGCTTTTCTCCGTCATTGCCAGTGCTTCCTGTCCGTCAAAGGCGCAGTGACAGCAGTAGCCGGCCCGGCGCAGACTCATGCGAATCAGATTGGCGATGGGGCGTTCATCTTCTACAATCAGAATTTGAATCATTTTCTCTCACCTCGTCTTAAGCATACAAAATAAAAGCATCAAAACAGCATCATTTTTCCGGAAGATCAACCTGGAATGGGAATGATGCCGGAAAGGTGACTTGCGGATGCAGTTTTGAGGGCATGGGCAAATAGAATAACGCCAAACACTGCATCGGCAGGAAACGGAGGGAATACCATGATTGAATTCGTGCCATTGAGCAGAGCAGAGGCGTTAGACCGATTTGTGACCGGTCATCTGCGGGGACATTATATGCAGACCAGCCTGTGGGGGCGAGCCAGACCGGAATGGCAATGGTTGGGGGTAATCCTGCGGGGAAGAAACCGGGAGATTTTGGCGACGGCGGCACTGCTGTATCGAGATTCCCGGCTGCCGGGAAGACGGTTCTTTTATATCCCCAGAGGCCCGGTGTTTTCAACCTTATCCCATTATCGGGAGTTGATGGCGTTTTTAATTCCGTGGGTGCGCAGTCAGGGCGGCTACATCCTGCGCTGTGACCCGGCGGTCAGTGCCGCAGACCGGGAATTTCGCGATCTTGCAGAGGAATTGGGTTATCGATTTGACCCCAGAGCCGATTTTAGCACCTTTCAGCCCAAAGTGGTGCATCAGATACAACTTGCCAATTTGACTGACGAGGAATTGCTGGCCGAGTTTCACCCGAAAACCCGATACAATATCCGCTTAGCCCAAAGACGGGGGGTCACGGTGCATCAGGCGGGCACAGAACAGCTATGGATTTTTTGCCGCCTGATGGAGCAGACAGCAAAGCGGGCAGGATTCCAACCAAGGAGCGAGCGCTTCTTCCGCAATCTTTTACTTGCCGGAGAAAATGAGGTTAGTTTGCTTCTGGCCGAGCGGAAAGGGGAGTACATTGCGGGTGCAATTGAGGTGATACAGGGAAACCGGGCCTGGTATGCCTACGGTTGCTCTGCAGATGAAGGTCGCCGGGATATGCCCAATGTACTTCTGCAATGGGAGATGATGCGCCGGGCGCTCCGTTCCGGTTGTACGGTTTATGATATGCGTGGCGTTGAATGGATACCGGATGGAGAGGGACTGCAGCGGTTTAAGCAGAGTTTTGGCGGTCAGCAAGTGGAATACGCAGGACAGATGGACTTGGTTCTTCGGCCTCTGGCATGGCGATTGCATTGGGGAAAGGCATATCTGCACAATTACTTCCGTCACAGGTGGAACGCCTGAAGACCTGTAACTCATTTCCCTTTCCCAGCTAACGTATATGCCGAATGACTGGGCTGTTGCTTACTGCTGACCGGCTCCCATGAAGGCGCGTTGGGGTCGGAAACCAAGGTGGAGCGGAGGAGGGGATCCGTTCGCAGAGCGGCTGACATATAGTAAGTCTTGCCTTCACGCATCATAGCCCCGGCGAAGTAGAGGAAGGGGATGAACATGGGAATTTCGTGGCAGACATAGGCCTCGGTACACTTGCCGAAGACTTGAATGCTGTGACAGCCCAGCATCCGGTAGTCGCAGAGCTCGTCCAGAATTTCCTGTGCCAGCTCCGGAGAAATGCGGAGCTGTTCGCAGACATAATCCCGGGTAAACAGCCTGCCCTGAGGCAGAGAGAAACCCAACAGGAAGACCTCAAGCCGGTGAGCTCTGCTGAATAACCCGAAAAGCTTCTGATAAGAGCCGATATCTTTCATGATGGAGGCAAAACCGTCTTCCGGCTCTTGCATCAGCAGGATGTACTTAAAATCTGAGGCCACGGAAGACAGCATCAAGCCCTCATTAAACGTAAAGGAGCATTTGGTGGTGGAGCTTTTGCCGCCTGCACCGATATTCCGGTCGGCATCTTCGCAGGAAGAAGCCACGGTAAAAAAGGATTCCACGGTGTCCTCAGCCAGCGCGCCGTTCATTTTCATCATGTGCCAGGCATAGCGGATGGTTTGCTTCAGCCGCTGGTCCGGTGGGGTGCGCTGAAGCTCCTGCGAGAGCAAGTCTTCAGTATTGTCTGGGGAGGATACGGACAGGGAAAACAGAGCATCCAGAGAGCAACCCAGCTCCATGGCAATTTTTGGCAGCAGCGCTGTGTCCGGAAGACCGCCATGCTCCCATCGGGAAACGGCTTGTGACGATACGCTGAGCCGTCGTCCCAGCTCACTCTGGGAAAGACCGGCTTGTTCACGGAAACGGGCAATATTCTTGCCAAGAGTATTATTGGTCATATGTTCCTCCTTCCCCATTGTGGGCAAGCAAATATTGAGGCGATTATACCAGATTTTTTGACTTGCTGCAACATGGAATTGCAATCTTTGACCGAAAATGAAAGCAATATTTGTAAGATGAGCGAGTAAATTTCAATCGAGTCGTTCCTCCAAATGCAAATAGAATAGAACAAGGGCACATTGCTTGCCATTTGATTTATCCTGATATATTCTTAATATAGGGTTGTTTCCTGGGATTGAGCCGGGATTTCACCTGTAATTCTTGCAATGCGATGCAGGCGGAAATCAACTGACCGGAAATTTTTGGGCACAACGGTAAGTTGTACCAATCTATAGTATCAACTTTTCGTTGGAGTCCGAGAATGTCACCTCTTCCCCAAAACACCCAAATATCAATAAAGGAGAATACAAGATGAAACGATTGACTAAGCGCGTACTGTCCCTGTTCCTGGTTGTGGCGCTCCTGATGGGTCTGGCTGTTCCCGGCATGGCTGCGGAAACGGTCAATACGCAGGAACTGCTTTCCTTCCGGGAAGTGGAGGGTCATGGCCGCCCCGCCAACCTTTTGGAGGTCGCCGGTGAGCCAGAGACCCGGATTACCTACGCAGATACGGATCGCATCCGTGTCTCCATTGTTCTTTCGGAAAAGTCCACGCTGGATAAGGGCTTCTCCACCATGAATATTGCTGAGAATGCTCAGGCCATGGCTTATCGCCAGAGTCTGCAGGAACAGCAGGAAGTCATGACCGCGCAAATCAGCAAGGTCATTGGTGAGGAGCTTCAGGTTGTATGGAATCTGACGCTGGCCGCCAACATTATTTCTGCCGATGTGCGCTATGGCGAGCTGGACGCCATCCGCTCTATGCCCGGTGTTCAGGACGTGGTCATTGAGGCCCGCTATGCGCCCTGTGTTGTGGCGGACGAACTGCCGGTAAATCCCATGATGAGCACCTCCGGCGAGATGATTGGTACCACTGCCACCTGGGCTTCCGGTTATACCGGTGCAGGCAGCCGCATTGCTGTTATTGACAGTGGCGTTGACCCCGACCATCAGGCTTTTGACGGTGAGGCTTACTTCTACGCGCTGGAACAGCAGGCCATCAAGGCCGGTATGGACACGGAGGAATACATCGATTCTTTGTCCCTGCTGACCGTGGAAGAAATTGCCTCCAGGAAGGAACAGCTTCACATTCAGGCAAACGCCGACAGACTGTACCTTTCCGGCAAGATTCCTTTTGCCTACAACTATGCCGATACCAGTCTGGATGTCAGCCACCTGAATGACAGCCAGAGTGAGCACGGTTCTCACGTTGCCGGTATTGCCACCGCCAACAGCTATCTGAACAATGGCGACGGAACCTTCACCTCTGTTATGGATGACGTGAAGGTGCAGGGTGTTGCCCCCAATGCCCAGCTCATGGTCATGAAGGTCTTTGGCGCTACCCGTGGCGGCTATGAATCCGACTACATGGTCGCCATTGAGGACGCTCTGATTTTGGGGGCCGATGCCATCAACCTGTCTCTGGGCTCTGTGTATGCCGGTTACTCCCGGAATGACACCTATGCCAGAATTCTGGATTCTCTGGTGGAGAGCGACACCGTGGTGTCCATTTCTGCCAGCAACGCCGGTGCATGGCCTGACCAGGCACTCCACGGCGTACCCGGTTACCTCTTTGCCGATGATGTGAATATGTCCACCGCCGGTGCTCCCGGTACTTATACCAATGCCTTCACCGTGGCTTCCGTGGACAACATCGGCCTGACCGATTATTTCCTCCATGTGGGTGATGAGCTCTTTACCTATGCGGAGACCGACTATGACAATGCGCCCATTATGACTCTGGTGGGTGAACATGATTATATCGTCCTGCCCGGTTTCGGCACTGAGGCTGAGTTTGAGACTCTGGGTGATGTGGTTAAGGGCAAGGTTGTCTTTGTCCACCGTGGCGAGAACTCTTTCTTTGAGAAGGGTAATGCCGCAGTTGCCCACGGCGCAATTGCCACCATCGTCATCAACAACACCACCGGCATCATCAACATGGATCTGACGGACTACGAGTATACCGCTCCCTTTGTTTCCGTCACCCAGGCTGACGGTCAGTGGATTACCGATAACTCTCAGGTGGTCACCGACAATGACGGCAATGAGCTCTACCGCACCGGCAAGATGGAAATCACCGGCACGCTGGACACCACCGTCTTTGAAAACGAATACTATTCCATGAGCTATTTCTCCTCCTGGGGTGTTCCCAGTTCCCTGGAGATGAAGCCTGAGATTACCGCTCCCGGTGGCAACATCTATTCCGTCAACGGTAAGCATGCCGTAGACGGCGGTTATCTGGGCGGCAGCGACCAGTATGAGAATATGTCCGGTACTTCCATGGCTGCACCTCAGGTTGCCGGTATGGCGGCCCTGATGGCTCAGTACATCCGGGAGAACAAGCTGGACGAGAAGACCGGACTGACTGTCCGCGCCTTGAGCCAGAGCTTGCTGATGTCCACCGCCGTGCCCATGAAGCAGGATGCAGACAGCTACTATCCCGTTCTGCGTCAGGGTTCCGGTCTGGCGAACGTCAATGCGGCGGTCAATGCCCAGTCCTATGTGATGATGAATGCCAACGCCACCGAATCCTGGGCTGATGGCAAGATTAAGGCAGAGCTGGGCGATGACCCTGCCCGTAACGGTCAGTACAGCTTCGGCTTTACGCTGAACAATATGAGCGATGAGGTTCAGCAGTTTATCCTCTCCGGCGAGCTGTTTACTCAGGGCCTGGCGCAGGACGAAGATGGTGTCTTCTATATGGATACCGAGACGGTCCGGCTTCTGGCTTCCCTGAACTGGACGGTTGATGGTCAGAAAATGACACCTGCCATGGATTTGAGCGGCATGGACTTTAACGGCGACGGTTTCATTGATACTGCCGACGTTCAGGCGATTCTGGATCAGGTTATCGGCACCCGGGAGACCCTGAACAACGCCGAAAATGCCGACCTCAATGGTGATGGCATCATCACCACCTACGATGCCTACGAGCTTCTCAAGCAGCTCAGCACCGGCATTGTCTGCCTGCCCGCCGGTGGTCAGGTTACCGTTCAGGTTTCTGCCCAGCTTACCGATAATCAGATGGCGGAACTGGATGCCGGCTATCCCAACGGCGCTTACATTCAGGGTTACTTCTTCGCTGAGGAATTCTCCTCCGAAGAAGGCGTTGAGGGCACAACCCACTCCATCCCCATGCTGGCCTTCTACGGCAACTGGTCTGACCCCTCTATGTTCGACAAAACCACCTTCGTCGACTCCTACTATGGCGACGACAGCATCACCTATCTTGGCAATGACCGCATCAACGTGCTGGCCATTAAGTACCCCGGCGACCCCACCGGTTATTACTTCGTGGGTAACCCCTACTTCGTTGAAGATGAGTACCCCGCAGAGCGTGCCGCCATCAGCACCGGCAGTACGCTCTATCAGTACCAGATGTCTTTGATTCGGAACGCCGGTGCTGTGATGGCTGTGGTTACGGATGATGCGGGGGATATCCTCTACACCGGTCCTGTGATGGATCAGGTCAACGCCGCTTTCTATTACACCAGCTATCAGGCATGGACCGATACCGCCATTGCCTATCCCATGAACAAGAAGGTCTCCACCCTGAAGGTGGAGGAGGGCGACCGGATTAACATCACGCTGGTGGCTGTGCCTTCTTACTATGAGAACAACGGAGCGCTGACCGCTGAGGAAATCAAGCAGCTCATGGACGAGGATGCTCTGGGCCATGGCGCTTACCTGCGTACCTCCATGGTCATTGACGATACCGCACCCCAGATTTACGGCATCGCCAAGGACTTTGTTACCGGCAACCTGACCGTTACGGCGCAGGACAATCAGTATATCTCCATGGTCTCCATTCAGGACCGCAGTGGCAACGAGTATGCCGAGGCTATGCTGCCCCAGCAGACCGACGCCAACGAAATGACCAGCGTCACCTTCGATCTGACTGACGTGAAGATTGGGGAGAAGTGCTACATCGTTGTGGCTGACTATGCCGACAACCAGACCGTCTATGAGGTCGAGTACGGCGGAGAGCCCGAGGATTACTCCGGCAAGTTCTACGCCTTTACCAGCTCCACCTATCGTGGTGCCGGTCAGCGGTGGATTGAGATTGAGCCCGAAGTTCTGTACTACCGCAACTCCACCGACAACGAAGGCATTAAGACCGCCGCCTTCATTGATTTGGAAATTACCGCCGCTGACTATGTTGATGGTTATGTATACATGGCCGCCGACGACGGCTATCTGTATGTGGCAAAGCAGGGCCTGTGGGATGAGTATGAGCCTGCCGGTTATTTCGGTGACGCTTTTAGCAAGGTCTATGACATGGCCTATAACTATGCCGACGGGAAGCTATACTGCATGGGTGACGATTCCACTGTCTACTCTGTTGGCCTGATTGATGGCGAGTTCACCAAGGAATTTACCGTCACCATTGACCACCCCAGCTCCTCCTCCTCTTACAAGTGGCTGTCCCGTCTGGCGATTGACGACAACGGCACATTCTACTCTGTGAACAATGGTCCCAAGTCCTATACTTATCTGTATAAGTGGACTTCCGCTGACATCGTGGACGGTGCTGTGTCCATGGTTCCCAGTGTGGGTAGAGTCTACTTCGAGAATTACGACTACCCCGGCGCACTGGCATGGGATCATGAGGATGATATTCTGTACTTCGCCAATGCCTATTCCTCCGCTTCCGGTGGCTCCGGCAGCTTCCTGGTTAAGGTGGACACACAGACCGGTGAAGGCACCAAGGTCAACACCACTTACGCCGGTGAGAATGCCCCCGGTACTTACGCCTCCAGAATGCAGTGCTCCAGTGCCGGTCTGTACATCGTCCCCAACCAGACCTCCGGCATTGCCCCTGTCACTGAGGCCACCAAGATTACGCTGGACATCACCGAGACCGAAATGCTCAAGGGTCAGACCATCACCCTGCGTCCCACCGTCTACCCCTGGACGCTGGAAGATAAGTCTGTAACCTGGGAATCCTCCGACGAGTCCGTCGTCAAGGTCGTTGACGGTGAGGTTACCGGTGTTGGCGTGGGTACTGCCACCGTCACCGCTACCACCGTTGCTTCTCCCAACCTGAAGGCCACTTGCACCATTACCGTGGAACAACTCCCCACCATCAAGCTGAACGGTCTGGCTTATGACAAGGATGGCAAGGCTTACTGGGCAGAGTTCACCACCGATGATGCTACCGACTGGACCGCTGTCTCTGACGAGACCGGTGCTTATCTGGGCGGCGGTATTCTGGAAGAGACCATGTATGTCCATGATGGCAAGGAACTGTTCACCGTGGATGCGGATGACTTCACCACCACTTCTTACGGTACTATTGCACCTTCCTACATCTGGTCCGACTCCACCTTCGCACCCTATACCGAAGAGGGGCTCTTTGGTGACTTCATGGCTCTGGCCAACAACGGTACTTTCCTGGAGACCGTGGTGGCTGAGATTGGTGAAGTGGATTACTGGGATTTGACCTCCTATTTTGCGGAAGACCCCATGGCTGTTATTGCCTATCACAAGAGCGATGTCAGCGACTATTCCACTATCCTGCCCTCTTATGTCAAGTACTTTGACTGCCCCACTCAGTATTACTACATGATTACCGAGAGCGGTCTGCTCCACGAAATCAGTGTCCTGACCTATGATCAGGGGTACAGCTATGTACTGAACTATGAAGTGGTTGGTCAGATTGATCTCGACCTGTCCGGTGTGTCTGCCGTTACTGACGGCCGTTCTGCCTCCATGGTCTATGATGAGGCTACCGGCTGGCTGGTCATCAGTGCCTGCATGGGCGGCGAAAACAACAAGCTCTATGCCGTGAATCCCCAGACCTTCGTGGTGGTGGATTTGGGCAACTTCGGTGAAAACGGCGAGTCTATGGTTGCGCTGTACCAGCATAACCGTGCCGCCGACCTGACTGTCCGGCTGAACAAGTACGAAGACAGTGTCTATACCGGCGAGACCCTCCAGCTTGTTGCCAGAGTCAAACCCAATGCTTATGCGCAGGATGTTGTCTGGAGCTCCAGCGATACCTCCATCGCTACCGTGGACGAAAATGGTCTGGTTACCGCCATCAAGGACGGCAATGTGACCATCACCGCCACCTCCGTGGCCACCAACGATGCCGGTCAGACTGCCTCCGCTTCCTGCGAGATTACGGTTCTGGCCCCCTATGATCTGGATACTCAGGTTCATGCCCAGATTGTTACCGACGAGGGTACCCAGTGGGTCACCATCAACACCAAGGATATGTCCGTCAAGGTCAACGCCAATGCCAAGACCACCCTAACCGGTGCTGGTATGTACGATGGCAAGTTCTATGGCACGGACAGCGACCTGAAGAGCAGTGGCACCATCTATCAGGTTGACCCCGCCAACGGTTACGCAGAGACTGCCGGTATCCAGTGCCCCACCGGTTATGCCTTCCTGGATGTGACTCAGGCTCCTGAGATGGAATATGTTCAGGCCGGTACCACCAAGTATGCCTTCGACTTCCCCATCTATCTGGCCAACGATCAGGGCTTCTACTTCCTGCGGAACTTCCAGGAGAGCGACTTCTTCGGCTATGGCGACAGTTCCTATTCCGATCAGGGCGCTATGGCTTATGTGGGTCAGATTTACGAAAAGAGCTATGGTACACAGCATCTGTTCTATGTGCTGGCCGGTCATGGCAGCATCTACCGGATTAAGATCGGTCCTGCCTCTTACCGTATGCGCCGTGACGTGCTGGGTAAGGCCGACATCAGCTTCTACAACTTCAAGGGCATGACCATGGATTACTACAACGACGGCACGAAGGAAGGTCTGGTTGTTGGTTACAACAATGAGCTGACCGGCGCTGTTGAGCTGTATTATATCGACCTGGTGGACGATGCGCTGAAGGGTTACAAGCTGGGTACTGTCCCCGGCGCAACCGCCATCTCCGGTTTGACCATGGCCGAGGAACAGCAGTATGAGACGCACGCCGCCGCCTCTGAGCTGGTTCAGGGCGAGGGCATCTGCCAGTCCGCCACCCAGAGCCTGAATGTGCCCTTTGTTCAGTATGTTGACCCCATCAAGCTCAGCGAAGTGGAGACCAAGGCTGAGGGCGGTCTGAATGCCGTTACCGTGGAGGCACAGCCCCAGTCCGAAGAAACCGTCACCGAGCAGGTTGTGACCATTGAGGTTACCGCCAAGAACGCCTCCGGTCAGGATGTGATGACCAACAACGGCTATACCATGGTTGCCTTTGATGCTCAGCTTCTGGAGCTGCAGGAGATCGAAGTCATGGCCGACTTCCAGACCATCGTGGAAGAAGACGGCATGGTGAAGTTCGTCTATGCGGATCTGGCTGGCTTTGCGGCAGGGGAGACCACCGCCAAGCTGACCTTCAAGGTCCTTGAAGCCGAAGACAACATCCTGTCCATTACTCATGTGGAGACCGTGGATCAGATCCCCGGTTACAAGGAAGACATCGCTGTGATTTATGGCCACAGCAATACCGAAATCCGGAATGCCAAGGAGGCCACCTGCACCGAGGATGGCTATACCGGCGATACCTACTGCGTGGATTGCGGCAAGCTGCTGATTGAAGGCGAGATTATCCCCGCCTACTGCCCCTCTATGGAATTCAGCGATCTGGAGATGAACCAGTGGTATCACCAGTATATCGACTATGTTCTGGAAACCGGTCTTATGGAAGGTATCGGCGACGGCAAGTTTGCCCCCAATGCCAACATGACCCGCGCCCAGTTGGTCACCGTGCTGTATCGCATGGCTGGTGAGCCCACTGTTGAGCTGACTGAGACCTTCAGCGATGTACCCGCTGACGCATGGTTCAGCGAGGCTGTTTCCTGGGCTTATGCCAATGGAATCACCCAGGGCATGACCGAGTCTCTGTTTGCGCCCAACGCTTCTGTGACCCGTGAGCAGATGGTGACCTTCTTTGCCCGCTATGCTGTCCTCTCCGGTGTGGAGATGGAGGCTGAGGGCGACCTGTCCGACTTTACCGATGCCGCCGCCGTTAGCGAATATGCCGAGGGTGCCATGATTTGGGCTGTGGAAAATGGCCTGATTCTGGGCATGGACAATGGTACCATTGCGCCCAAGGGTACGGCTACCCGGGCACAGGTTGCCGCCATCCTCATGCGGTATTGTGAAGCATTTGCTGAATAAGCGGAACAACCCATAAAAATAATGACCTGGAGGCGAAAGTCTCCAGGTCATTTCCGTATGGGGTGGCATGATGATTTTAGGGCGGGGAGGGGATTATGCGGACATGGTCTTGTGCTCCTTCGTCTTTTCCCTGAACGAGATGAGCAGATTCCACAGGGGAAGAAGATAAAGATAAACAGCAGTCAGCATACAGGTCAGCGGTGCGCCAATGGTCGCCAGCGGAACAGCCCCGGCAATGGACCAGGGGACAAGGGGTGAAATCACCACAGCGGTATTCTCCAGGTGGATAGCCAGCTTTTGGTTGTCCGGCTCAACCTGCGTGCAGAGTTGATGGGTCATCATAATGGCAAGGGTCTGGTTGCAGGCAATGATTCCGGTCAGCACAGAAGTCAGGCAAATGGCGCAGAAGCCGGTGGTCTTTTTGCTGAATCTGACCAGATAATCCTGTATGGCACTCAGCAGTCCGGTTCCGTCAAACATTCCGGAAAAGGACGCCGAAATGCACACAATCAGCGACACATTGAGCATAGACAGCAAGCCACCCCCGGAAAGGAGCTGAGCCAGTTCGTGATTCTCCGGAGAGAAGCCGAAAATGGCTGTTTGAAGCAGGTCACCAAGGGCCATTTGCTCCACGGTAAGGGCGATGATGCTGCTCAGGACGATGCTGACCGCCATGGTGATGCGGATATTAACTTTACACAGGGAGAGAACCAAAATGGCAATGGGCGGCAACAGCATGGACGGGTGCAGATGAAAATGAGTCAGGAAGATGTCCTTGACGTTGGTACTTTGGGTCTGCGGGTCAAGGAATAAGCCGAGCGCACCATAGATTAAGCAGGTCAGGATAAAGGGGACAAAGGCAGTTTTGACCATATGCCTGATGTTGCGAAAGAGGTCGGTTTTTGTCAGGGTGCTGACCAACAGGGCGCTTGTGGACATGGGTGAGCAACGGTCACCGAACATCACCCCGGAGAGTACCGCTCCGCCGGTATAGAGAATGGGAATGCCCATGCTGTTGGCCATGGTTACGCAGATGACACCAATGGTGGCGGTTGCACCAAAGGATGTGCCGGTGAGGAAAGAAATCAGACAGCACATCAAGAACGTAACCAGCACCATGACCTGCGGCGCACACAGGCTGGTGGCATAATAGACGATATAGGGAATAGTTCCGCAGGCTCGCCAGAGGGCAGTGATGATGCCGATGAGCAGAAAGGTCAGCAGGATATTCTTAATGGTTTTAACCCCGGAAAGGGCAAAGTTGACCATTTGGCGAAAGGAGTTCTTCCGGTAAAGGCCATAGCCAAAGAACAGGAAGAAGCCGAAACCCAGAGCAATAAGCAGAGAATGGTCCAGAGCGACGCATAGGAAAAGTGCCACCGCAAATATGGCAAGCACCGCAAGTTCAAGCATAAAAGAGTCCTCCTTGGTATCGTGCGTTTATCTTAGCAGATACGGGGAGGACTGTCAATCGTTGGGGAGGTTATAGGGTTAGTTTTGTGATTGTTCGTGGAATCTGAGGAACTGCGCGGCAAATGCGAAACAATTTACATCGCGAATTGTAAATTTGATGCTATCACATCAAGCAAAATGAAATCAATCCACTCACGCCCGCAGGCATTTCACATGGCGTAGCCATATTTCACATGCGAAGCGTATTTCACAAATCCCACAAGGGATTTATTTTATTGAGAAAAGCAGCCGAAAGGCTGCTTTTTTGATGGCAAACAATGATAATATGGCTACGGTCGGTTTTGGTTTGCGAGAGTTTGCTTTTGGGAGCAAACTATGTGCAGAAAAAACAAACTCTCCTCTGCGAAAACAAACTATCCGAATGTGGGGTCAAGGCTCGTTTTGGGCCTTGACTTTTTTGCGTTTCAGAGCGAATAGTATGACACCCCAATATGGAAGGAGTGGTCGTATGACGCACGAACAAGCTGTCAGCGAAATGCACTACCGCCTGTGTAAATTTTTGCTTCAGAATCTGCGGGAGATCGGAATCATAACTGCCGATGAAGAAAGTGAGTGCCGACAGCATTTGATAAGAGAGATACAGCCCTTTATTGGTGTTTTGGAAGGAGGTCTGGGATGCGAGAGAAAGTCATCACCCGAATAGAGCCAAATGTCACCGTCATCCCCAAACTCCAACCGATGCCCCGGAGAAAACGGGTTGCTGCCTATGCTCGTGTCTCCACCTCTTCGGATGAACAGATGGAGAGCATTGAGGCACAACGGGATTATTACAGCAAATACATAGCTGCAAACGCACAATGGGATTTTGTGGGGATATACGCTGATGAGGGCATTTCCGGCACGTCCAGTAATAGGCGTCAGGCTTTCAAGCAAATGGTCGATGATGCCCTTGCAGGGAAAATTGATCTGATCCTCACTAAATCGCTGTCCCGGTTCGCCCGCAACACGGTGGATACGCTAAAGACAATCCGGGCATTGAAGGAAAAAGGCGTGGAGGTCTATTTTGAGAAAGAGGACATTTCTACGCTGGATTCCAAGGGTGAGTTCCTCATAACCCTTATGTCGAGCCTTGCCCAGGAGGAAAGCCGGAGTATCTCCGAGAATGTGGCTTGGGGTATCCGCAAGCGGTTCGCTGATGGTAAGTTTTCTATGCCCTACAAAATATTTCTTGGGTACGACCGTGGGGACGACGGAACTATGGTCATCAATGCAGACCAGGCAGAGATCGTCCGGCTGATATACCTTCTATACCTTGAGGGACGAACCCTCGGAGACATTAAACGGGTGCTTATGGGTGCGGGCATAAAGACGGTGCAAGGAAAAGATCGATGGCACGTGACCGTATTGGAGAATATCCTTACGAACGAAAAATACTACGGTGCCGCCCTTCTGCAAAAGAAGTTCACCTATGATTTTCTTACGAAAAAAGCAAAAAAGAACTGCGGCGAACTGCCACAGTATTACATAGAGGATGACCATCCACCCATTGTCAGCAAGGCACAATTCGATGCGGTGCAGGAGCGGTTGGCAGTAAAGGAACGGCAGCGTTGTACACGGTCTCCTTTTGCCGGAAAGCTACGATGCGGCCATTGCCATCAGATATATACACGAAAGCACTGGCATACCACTACAACGAATGACGTGGTTTGGGAGTGCCCTCAAAGATTTCAGGGCAACCCCAAATGCCCAACACCGCACATATACGAACCGCAACTGACAGAAGCATATCAGCGGGCTTTTATAAATTTGCTGGAAGCGAATCCGTGCGTTGTCGAATATTGTCGAATGGTGCTGAAAGATCACCTGTCAGCAGAGCGTTATGAAGACGCAATCGAGTATTTGACGGAGGCAATACCCCAGGATTGGGCAGAATTGTCCTACGATCCTGCCATGTGGCTGACCTTGGTTGAGCAAGTGACGGTACGCACGGATCAGAAATTACTCTTTAGATTTATAGATGGGTATGAAACCGTAATTGTAGTGCCAAAGCGGACGCGCCCTACGCATAAAAGAATACCGGCAGCCGTGCCGGATGATACTGCCTCTGACGGTAGCAAAACACTCGACGATAAAATAATAAGCATGACGGAAGGAGTCACAGAAATGGAGCCTACAGCAGTAAAGAAAGAACGTCGCAGGTTGTCTGAACATGAAAAGCAGATGATAATTGTGTTGAAACTCAAAGGGTATGGTAGCAAGCGGATAGCTGGTCAATTGGGGCTGAATCCTTCAGCAGTCAAAACCTTTATTCACCGACACGGTGATGATACCACCTATACAGCAGCATTAGGTCTATGCCCCTGCTGCGGTGTGCCATTGGTACAGACACCGGGGGCAAGGGCAAAGAAATATTGCTCGGATGCCTGCCGTTTGAAATGGTGGGCGCAGCACCAAGACCAGATGGACAGAACGCTTTACACCATCACCTGCATACAGTGCGGGCGTTCCTTCGAAACAGCAAATCCAAGACGGAAATTCTGCGGTCGATCCTGCTATGCTGAGAGCAGGAGAAAGGAACCCCGATTACCCTGAAAGCAAAAAAGCTGGGGCTTATTCAGCCCCAACCTCGATTTCTGTCCCGTCCTTAAATCGGAATGTTATTCTGCTGTCTGCGTGTACCGTAGCTGAATCCAGAAGTGAAATCCACAGCCGTTCGTCCCAAGTTTCAAGGACGAGGGGCTGTTTTTCAATGGAGCCAATGAAAATTCGAAGGTCTCTGTCACGATCCATCCGGCTTTCCTTTTCGGCATTTGCTGCTTTCAGCCGTTCTACAGCCTTTTCATAGCGTTTGACCAGTCGGTTGTATTTTTTGTTGTATTCCTCTTGGGACTGCTGTGAAGTGGCGTTCTCCTTAATGCACTGGCTGACCAACCCGGCAACCACCTGGATTTCTTCGTTAAGGCTGTCGATTTCGGCATCAAGTTCGGTAAAGTCGGCAACGACCGACCGCATAACCTCGCAGGCTTGGATGACCTGTTCACGGGAGCCCATCAGAAGATTGTATGCCTTGAGGAACATTTGCTGAACCGTATCGGCATCCAATGTTGGGGTTTCGCACTTCGCCTCCCCTTTGAACTTGCTGTTGCAGCGCCACACTTCTTTGCGGTACGCATCCGTGGAGTGCCATACCTTTTTTCCGTAGAACCCTCCGCAATCACCGCAGATCAACTTGCTGGCAAAAACACTCGAACCGCTGTAGGAACGCCCCAGGCGCTGGCGTCGTGCGATTTCTGCTTGAACCCGGTCAAAGTCCATTGCAGTAATGATTGCCGGATGACTGCCTTCCACATAATACTGCGGAACCTCACCCTCATTTACCTTCTGCTTTTTGGTGAGGAAATCCACCGTGAACTTCTTTTGCAGCAAGGCATCACCCTTGTACTTCTCGTTCTGAAGGATGCTCATTACCGTACCCTGAACCCATTTTGTTTTGCCGCCCGGTGTAGGAATGCCCAGGCTCATAAGGTGTTTGCAAATGCCCGCCGCTGTTTTGCCCTCAAGGAACAGTCGGTAAATCATCCGAACAACCTCTGCCTCTTTTTCGTTGATGACAGGAACACCGCCCTCACCACGGTCATAGCCGAGGAAATTTTTGAATGGCATGGTGACCTTCCCGTCAGCAAACCGTTTCCGTTGACCCCAGGTGACATTCTCGGAGATGCTCCGGCTTTCCTCCTGTGCAAGGCTCGACATGATGGTGATCAGCAGTTCGCCCTTGCTGTCGAAGGTGTAGATGTTTTCCTTCTCAAAGAACACCTCCACGTGATGCTCCTTCAGCTTACGGACGGTGACCAGGCTGTCAACGGTGTTTCGGGCAAAGCGGCTGACCGACTTCGTTACTATGAGGTCGATTTTGCCTGCAAGGGCATCTGCCACCATCTCATTAAAGCCCTCGCGGCGTTTCGTGTTCGTGCCGGAAATGCCCTCATCGGTATAGACCTTAACGAACTCCCAATCGTCTCGCTTTTTGATGTACTGCGTATAGTAGTCAATCTGAGCCTCATAGCTGGTGAACTGCTCATCGCTATCGGTGGAAACACGGGCATAGGCCGCAACCCGCCTTTTGGCAATGGATGCGGTCGGCAGCGCCGTGAATTTATCCTTGGTGGCAGGAATTATTGTGATTGCTCTTGCCATTTCGTTTGCCTCCTCTCAAGTTCTTTTTGCCTTGCAGTCTCACGCTTTTCAGCCGTCCAGGATTCGGATCTGGAACGATCTCCCCAAATACGGGTAACCACGCTACCGTCTGCAAGGTGGAAATGGAGTGTGTTCCCATCGTCGGCTATGATTTTCTGAATGTCTGTGGGTTTACTGGTGACCTCTGATACCAAGGCATCAAGGGTAGCTTCGGGTATCTGCTTTGAAGCACAGTATTTTTTGCCCCTGGTGTTAAATGTGGCGCAGATCCAAACGACTCTCGTTGCCGTTGTCTTCCGACGATAGTTCTTTCCGCATTTTGCGCACTGGATCAGCCCGGTATAGAAGAATGTCGGCTTGGCAGGCGGAGTGACCTTATGATGGCTTGCTCGACGTGCAATCTCGCTTTGTACCGTTTGCCATTCATCCATCGGAATAATTGCTTCATGGGTATCCTCGGCAAGGTAACGTGGCCGTTGACCCGTGTTTTTGAGCATCCGCTTGGTGATGTGGCTTTCACAGAAGGTCGTCTGCAGGAGCAAGTTCCCTGTGTAGCAGTAGTTTCGGAGAATCTTTGCAATGGTCTGCGGATGCCAAATGCTACCGTGCATCGGTGTCGGGATGCCATCCTCATTCAGACCTGCAGCAATGCGGTTCGGACCCCAACCACCCAGGTACTCTCGGTAAATGCGGCGGACAAGTTCGGCTTCGTCTGGGATGATGTAATATTGACCGTCTCGCATTCGGTATCCGAGCATTCGTCCGTTCCAAGGCATACCTTCCTCGAAGTTCTTTTTGATGCGCCACTTTTGGTTCTCGCTGACGGACAGGCTCTCTTCCTGGGCATATGATGCCAGGATGGTCAGCATCAACTCTCCGTCGGCGCTCATTGTATGGATGTTCTGCTCCTCAAAATAGACATCCACCTCCAACGCTTTCAGCATACGGACGGTCTCAAGGAGCGTCACCGTATTTCTCGCAAAGCGGGAGATGGATTTTGTGAGCAGCATATCAATTTTTCCGTTACGGCAATCTTCCAACATCTGCTGGAAGCCTGGTCTTGCCTCCTTGGTGCCGGTGATGGCTTCATCAGAGTACACACCGACAAATTCCCAACCGTCCTCTTTCTG
>SVLX01000047.1 GCA_015067725.1 Oscillospiraceae bacterium
ATAGTCGGCGCCTTCAAGCTGGATGCCGTAGACGAAAGTCTTGCCGTTTGCGCCATTAATGATGGTGTTGCCATTGAAGTTGATGATGGCTTTATCCAGCTCGGTAGCGGTGCTGGCCTTGGCGGTCAGCTGCACGGCATAGCGGTAGGGATCGTTGAAGGTGCAGTTCTCCACGGTCACATTGCCGGTGGCACGGATGGGGCGCTGACCATTGCAGTTGAAGGTGCAGTTGCGGACAATGATGGTGGTACCCACGCCAGTATCCCACCAGGAAGTGATGGCGGTGGAGTCAGTCAGGCTCATGTCAAAGGTAACATTCTCGCAAACCACAGTCTGATTGCCCCAAAGAGCGATGGCAGACTTGCCGGTCTGAGAGATGCCGGTGGAGTCAGCAATGGAATTGTCAACCTTGATGGTCAGGTCCTTCAGGGTGATGGTGCCAGCAGTGCTGGAGGTGGTGGCAATCTGACCGGAGAGGATGGTTTTTCCTTCGCCCTCGCCGCCGATGGTGATGTTGCTGCCAGCGGGAATTTTCACGTTGGTGGTGTAGTTGCCTTCTTCCAGCATGATGGTGGTGGCACCTTCGGCGTTCTCAATGGCCTTGGTCAGTTCCTCTGTATTAGAAGCGTACACATGGTTGATGGTCTCGCCAGCCAGAGCGGCAAAAGCGGTCTTGGCATCGGCAAAGCCACTGGCCTGAATACCGGCGGCATAGATGTCAATCTTCAGGTTCTCGAACATCTTAATCTGTTCTTCGTCGAACTCATAGGGGACGTTCAGACCCTCAAACAGAACGGATTTTTCACCGGGTTCCAGATACAGGAAATAGGTGTACTTCAGCTCATATTCGCCCATGGGACGGGAGAAGCCGCCCAGGTCGTCGGTGTAGAAGCCATCTTTGGAGAAACGATAACCACTATACTGTGTGGGGTTAATAGACTCGTCTGCACTCTTGAACCAGTTGCCAACGGAAATCTGATACGTGTCATCAACCAAAGTGGTCTGGGTGTAGTCTACATGGAGAACGTGCTCGGGCAGACCGTAAGTACCGTCAATGACACGGCGGGCATCGTTCTTGCCGTAAGCACCGGGACGGGGATTGTAGTTGATGCCCCAGCCCTGGAAGACATTGCTGTATACTTCCTGCACTTGGGGAGCGTCGTCGTCGTACTTAGCTTCGTAGAACTTATCAATTGCGGAGTGGATCTTGCCAACGTTGTTCAGAATGACGGTCACAGCCACATAAGCGGGGTTGCTGCCGGTGTTGGCAATGGTGACTTCCTTCTGGAGCTTGTCGCCGGGCATAACGTTGGTATAGGTTGCGCCGTGATTTGCACCCTCACCGTCATTTTTGACAACGGTACCGGCACCGATCACGCCAACTTTTTCCCGCAGGTCAATGTCAATATTGCCCACGGTGAAGACATTGTGCTCTTCGTCTCTGTCCGTCATGTATGCAATGGTAAGACCAGCGGTAATACCACAGCAGACGGCAATAACCAGGATCAGAGCAAGAATCTTTTTGAAATTCATGGTCTTAGTTCCTTTCGATATTCATTTTATGCGGGGTTCCTCCCCCCGGTGGGGGGAGGATTGGATTTGGATTAGGCGTTCTGCCAGTCAGCAAGGGTGGCATACTCCACGCCATTGGCAACGAACTTGCCCACGGTGGCGCCGTCCTCAATGGTGAAGTTCACTCTGCTCTTATTGGTGATGGCAGACAGGTCGATGGTATCAACAGTAGCGCCGGCCTTGATGGTGACGCCATACTTGGTGGTATTCATGTTGCCACGGATGACGATGGTGTCAACCTCGGTGCCGTCAGCAACGGTCAGCTTGGCCTGATTCCAGACATGGATGGAGCCAATCTTGCTGTCGTTGATGGTGGTGTCGGAGTAGTTGACCAGAGCCATGTCATAGACGGGCCACATGGGGTCAGTGTCCATGGGAGACAGGGTGGTGCCATAGACCTTACAACCATTCATGGTCATGGTGCCATAAACAGTCAGGGCGGGGGAAACACCAGCGGAGAAGGAGACCACCTGAGTGTTCACAATGTTTACATTGTTAAAGGTGGTGTTGTAGTCGTTATAGGTGGAAGATCTGTAGTTGCCAGCCATAACAGACTGCATGGTGCCAGCAATGGTCAGGTCGTTGACAACAACGTCAGAGCCATTGGCAGAGGAGAAAATCAGAGACTGCAGGGGGATGGTGCCGCCAATCCAGTCAAACGTATTGGCAGAGGAGGCAACCATGGTGACAGTCTTGCCGTTGCCGTTGACAGTATAGGGCTCGGTGGCCTCATACTCACGGATGAGGGTATTGTCGACCAGAATCACATCATTGGTCAGGTCCATTACGCCATTTACCATGTCGGGAGCCTTGGTGGTGGCGTAGCTGCCATTGAGCTTGCCCCACTGAGCGATGTAAGCGGCATAGCCATCGCGCACAGTGGCGAAGCTTTCCTTCTGGATAGCATAAGCGTTGACATAAATGATGGGATAGCCATTTTCGTTGGTGTTCCAGAAAGGACCATCAACCATGCCATTCTCCACATGATACCAGTTGCCATCGGGGTCAATATCCACATGATAGTCCACATAGACCTTGGTCATGAAGGGGTGAGCAGTGGTCTCGCCGGGCTTCAGTGCGGTCTGGTACAGGATGCAATAGCGGTTGTAATTGACGCCATCGATCTCGATGGTATCCATCATCCACTTGCCAGCATCGTCAGTCCAGGTCCACAGACCATCACCAACGGATTCCTTGGTATAGTTGAAGTGAATAACGTTTTTGGAGGCATCGTCGTTGTCCAGAGCGGCGGGGATAGCGACAGTAGCCCAGACCCAGGCGTCATTCTTGCCGGTGTTGGTGATGGTGGGCTTCTTAACGATGTCCACACCAGGAATCAGCATTGCGCCCTGTGTGAAGTCTTCGCTCAGTTCGATACTGACATCGCCAACGGTGAAGATGTTGGCGGCGCTGTCCCGGTCGGTCAGGTAAGCTACGGTGAGGCCAATGGAGGCAGTGCAGCACAGGACCAGAACCAGAATAAATGCAATTGTTTTCTTCATTGGATCACATCCTTTTCATTTTTTCTTGTGCCCTCCCCCCGAAAAAGGGGGAGGGGTGGGGGTTAGGGATTAGTTGTTGTTGATGATGATGCTGGAGACTTCAGCATCGTTGTCCAGCAGGTCGGTCACGTTCTCAGCAGTGATCAGCTCGCCGTTGAAGGTGCAGTTCACCAGAGTGATTTTGCCACCCTCGGCAACGAAAGCGTCGTCCAGATCCATCTGGGTGCCCTTGAACTCACAACCAGTGAAGGTGGTGGTGTCGTAGGGGCGGATGAAGTTGTAAGTGTTCTCGCTGTTGACCCGGAAGGTGCAGTCGGTGAAGGTAACGGTGGTAAAGCCGGAGTAGCTGGTCCAGCCGTTGAAAGCGGTATTCTCGCAAACCAGGTTGCCAGTGTAACCATTCTTGACAGTCAGATTCATGGCATAGGTACCGTCCAGAACAGAGTCCTTGACGGTGACAGAACCCTCAACGCCACCCTCACGGTACAGGGCGCGCAGATTGGTGTTCTCATCGGAGTTGTCGACAACGACCAGGCCGGTGATGGTCTCACCAGCGACATTGGGCTCGTAGCCAGCAGGACGGGTAGCACCGGACTTGGGCTCAGCAACAACAACATTCAGCTTGGTGTACTCGCCATTCAGAGCGCCCCACTGCTTGACGTAAGCATCATAGGCTTCCCTGACGGTGGCGAAGTTGTCCTTCTGCATGCCGTAAGCATTGACATAGATCACGGGGTTGCCGTTGGTGTTGGAGTTCCAATCGAGCTTGGTGGCGTTGCCGGCAACGACCTTGTACCAGTCGCCGTTGGGAGCGATGTCAACAGTGGCATCCAGGAAAACCTTGTAGATGTTGGGCAGAGTGGTCTCACCGGGCTGCAGAGCCTTGTTGTACAGCAGGACATAGACGTTGTACTTAACGCCATTGATTTCCTGCTGGAAGACGTTCTCACCAGCACCCAGGCTGTTGAACACATTCCAGGTCATGTTGTTGGTGAGGATTTCGTCAGCGGTAATGCCCTCAGGCAGATTGCCGTCAGCAATGGCCTTGTTCACACGATCAGCAGTCACATAACCCTCGGTGGTGGCGCCCAGGGGATTCCAGTGGATGATGTTTTCGTTGGAACCCTGCTCAGTGCCCTGCACAAAGTTATCCAGAGCGGAGGGAATAGCAAAGGTCAGCCAAACCCAGGCATCGGTATTGCCAGTGTTGGTGATGACGGGCTTCTTCTCGATGTTAACGCCAGGGATAAGGGTAGCGCCCTGCTCGAAGTCTTCGGTCAGGTCGATGGCAACGTTACCAACGGTGAAGATGTTGGCGGCGCTGTCGCGGTCGGTCAGGTAGGCCACGGTCAGGCCGACAGAAACTGCACAGCACAGAACGATGACCAGGATCATTGCAATGATCTTTTTCATGTTAAGTAGTTCCTTTCCTATTTTTGGGTTTTTGATTTATGTACACAGATAATCTGTGAACATCGGGAATTTGCTCTCCTTTGGGAGAGGATTGGGGTCAGGGATTGGTCTTTCCGTACTGCTGGTCAAATGCCGCCCATGCAGCATCCGCATCAGCAAAGGTAGCGGACTGGATGGCATGACCTTCCACGGTAATGGTGAGATCGGCAATGGTCTTGAGCTGCTCGCCGGTCACTTCGCCGGGGACGGTGAAGTGGGTGAACAGGGCAGGCAGAGCCATATCCTCGGTTGCTGCGCTGGCATCAACGATGGTGGGGTAGCGGAATTCCAGAGTCAGGGTGTTGTCGCCATTGTCCTTCATGCTGTAGCAGGGCCATACGGTGTTATCCCAGCCGGTGACATACTTCTCCGGCAGGAAATCTTCACCAAAGATGGCCTTCAGCTCAGACAGACGGTTGATGGTGACCAGCATCCGGACATAAGAGGGCTCGCTTCCGGCCTTCACGGTGACCATGGGGTCCTTCAGATAAGTCTGGCCGGGAATCAGGTGGTATTCGTTGCCTTCCTCCTTGCGGACGGGGTTGCCCTCATCATCAGGGATGGGCTGACCATCTTCGTCGGTATCCGTCTCGTCCAGCTTGATCTGGACATCGCCAACGGTAAAGACATTGGTCACGGTGTCCCGGTCAGTCAGCCAGGCCAGAGTTGCGCCCACGGAGACTGCTGCCACCAAAACCAGGGCCAGAATCAAAGCGATGACTTTCTTTGTGCTCATGATTGTTTCCTCCTTTCTTCAAGGATGGATATGCGTACGGCGGGAAGCCGGCTGCATACAGGGATTAGGGGGTGGTGGGCTGGGTCTCGACTTTGGCCCATGCCTCTTCCGCCGTGGGATTGCCGGCATACTGCACGGCATAGGCGGTGATGGTCAGGGTGGGGTAGGTGGGGTTCTCGGGATCTTTGTCCAGCTCATTGAGCATCTCTTTGGTGACTGTCTCCTTGACCTTAATGGTGTCATTGGCAATGACATGGAACTCCAGATCCTGTTCGCTAACTTCCTCCGCAGTGATATGGCGGTAATATACGCCCTCGACACCGGTCAGCGCAGTCCAGCCCTCAGCCATTTCATATTCCATGAAGGTATCGAAATTCTCGGACTTGACCAGCTTGACAAAGAGCCACAGTTCCTCGCTGCCCGCCTTGACGGTGACCACAGGGTCCTTGATGATGGTTTGACCGGGCAACATCTCATAGTCATTGGTGTTGGGGTCATCATCATCGTCCAGCCCGGTATCTGTCTCTCCCAGGTCGATTTGGATATCTCCGTAAGTAAAGGTGTTGACCACGGGCTCTGCCTCGTCGGTGAGCCAGGCCACAGTGCCACCAACAATGCCGCACAGGACGAGAACGACGGTCAGCACAATGGCGACCAATTTCACCCTGCCACGCTTAACGGGGTTGGCCATCCTTGGTGGTGATTCAAACTTTCCCTTAGAGGGGATGAGCTGCCACGGGGGCGATTCAAATTTTCCTTTTGCCATATTTGCTCCTCCTTTCTTCCATATTCACCAGGAGTGTATTTCATCCGGCTTGGGGGATAATACCCGTATCCGGTTGAAAACTTGGGTTACTGGATTATGCTTCATCATTCTGTTCCTCCTTCTGGGGCTTCTTCTCGCTGAAGATGAGGTCCGGCAGGACGACCAACAGCAGAATGAAGGCGATACCTGCAAACAGGACATAAGTTCCGGGGGGTTGCTGAATATAAGCGATGGCATAACCGGCATAGGGCAGAGAGAAGCGAACCTTACCCACAATCTCGTCAATGGTCACATAGCCCTCGTCGGCGTGTTCATTGGCGGTGCCTTTGGTGCGGAACATCAGCTTGCCGGAGCCTTCTTCCTCGCCGAGAATCTCAATGATTTGGTGGGTGCCGTTGACGGTCTCGGTGAGCTTAAAGGTGATATTGTCACCCACGGCAAGATCTTCTTCTTCCACAGCGGTCACATAGACCACAGAACCGGTATGGATCTCCGGCTCCATAGAGCCGGACTGCACCACAAAGACATCAATGCCCAGAAGCTGTACACCCCAGAGGGCGATAGCCAGCAGAGCCACCACGGTAACCAAAATGGTGGTTATAGTATTCCAAATTCGTTTAATCTTCTTGTTCATTTTTTGCTGCGTTCCTTTGTATATAATAGTATACCAAATATTCTAAAAATGAAGACAAAATTACTGGTGCACAAGTACAGATACTGATGCTATCATCCATTATACACCAAGACCGGGAAAAGTCAAGGCAAAGATGGGGGAGAATCGGCGGCTTTCTGAATGGTTTTTTATTCCATACTAAATTGGACTTTGAATATATATGTATATTTAATCCACTGCGCCGGGTGAATCCGGCGCAGACAACATCTGGACAAAAATACATATTTCCGCTACCACAGACAAATAATACCCATGGTGAAGAAAACGGCGAGAGCCAAAGAAGGAGAAGAAAAGATGAAAGCTACTGGAATTGTCAGACGAATTGATGATCTGGGGAGAGTGGTCATTCCCAAGGAAATCCGAAGAACCCTCCGCATCCGGGAGGGCGACCCGCTGGAGATTTATACGGAGAAAGACGGCGGAGTGATTTTCCGGAAATACTCGCCCATGGGGGACTTGCAGGATTTTGCCGGGCAGATTTGCGAGTCGGTGGGGAAGAACACCGGGCATATCGCGGCAGTTTCGGACCGGGACGGCATCATTGCGCTGTCCGGCGCGCCCCGGCGGGAGTTACTGGACCAGCGGAATTCTCAGGATTTGGAGAATCTGATGGAACAGCGCAAAGTCTACCACTACAGCCCGGGCGGGGTGAAACTGCCTGCCATTGAGGGCTCGCAGAAGTACTTTCTGGGTGCGGCGGCACCGATTCTGGCCCAGGGAGATTTGATGGGCTGTGTGATGCTGTTGATGGAAGAAAATGCACCCGCACCCCTGGACGGCGACCGGAAAGTGGTACAGACCGTGGCAGGATTCCTGGGCAGGCAGATGGAGAATTGACGCAGATTCCCCATAATGGCGGGGGTGGTGGTTGCGAGGGGACAGGGATCGAAGGCAACCTCCCTAAAAAATCACTTCCCCGCAGGGGAATCATCACTGCGAAGCACCATAACTGCCGCAGGCATCATAACTGCCGAAGGCATCATAACTGGCAAAGCCCCGCTCCCCCAGTCAGCTTCGCTGACAGTCCCTCGCAAGCGAAGGGGCCAATGTTGCGGGGCTGGTTGCGGATTCGCCGGGAGGTTGGTGGTCAGGGAAAGGTTCTGCCGCCGGGCGGGTCATGACCCGCCCCTACGACACTGCGACAAACAGCTTGCGCATTCGCCGGAAGAAAACTGGCAACTTTCCCCAAAAAATCACTTCCCCGCAGGGGAATCATCACTGCGAAGCACCATAACTGCCGCAGGCACCATAACTGCCGCAGGCACCATAACTGGAACATCCCTTCGCCGCAGGTTAGCGCAGACGGGTGAACTGATGCTATGCTGGTCACGGAAGGAGGTGACCACATGGAGAATGCACCAATCACACCCGGCGCTGACCGGCACTGCCGGGAATTGAATCAGCTCCGGGAGGCGGCGGCCCAGCTCTGCAAGGTACTGTCCCGGATTGCGGGTGATGAAACCCAATTTTACCAGCGGGAGAAAGGGTCGAAAAGCCAAAAACCGGAGGAAGCCGACCCAATCTCCCCTCAGCCCATGGACATCAAAGCCCTGAAAGATATGGTGGAAAGCCTGAAATCCCTGACCAAGGTAGTGCGGGATTTGCAGGAGCTGCCGGATCAGCCGGAGCGGCACAGTCAGGAAATCGCCCGGGCGAAGCTGGCTTTGGCGCAGGAGCAGGTGAAGCAGGATACCGGCGTAAACATCATTATGCTGGAGGAAGGAGTGGACGAATATGCCAACTGAACAAAGCCCGGTGATGATGGCACAGCCCAACGAAAAACAGCGGCTGGCTCTGCTGGACAGCCACCGGTATGTGGCTTACGGCGGCGCGCGGGGTGGCGGAAAGAGCTGGTTCGTCCGCTGGAAGGCGGTACTGCTGTGCGCCAGGTATCCGGGCATCAAAATCCTCATCACCCGGCGCACGTTCCGGGAACTAACCAATAACCACATTGTCCCGTTGCAGGCCATGGTCCGTGGATTGGCCGTCTATAACAAAACCGAAAAGCGGTTCACCTTTCGCAACGGCTCCATGATTTGGTTCGGTTATTGCGACGGGGACAGCGATTTGGGACAATATCAGGGCGCGGAATATGACATTTGGTTTGCAGACGAGGCCGGACAATTCCACGAATCCTGGCTGACAACCATTGATGCCTGTGTTCGTGGGGCCAACGGCTATCCCAAGCGTACATATTATACGTTAAATCCCGGCGGCCCAAGCCACGGCTACTTCAAGCGGCTGTTTATTGACCGGCGCTTTGAACAGGAGGAACATCCTGAGGATTACAGCTTTATTCAGGCCCTGGTCACGGACAACAAAGCCCTGATGAGCGCCCAACCGGAATATGTCCGTGCGCTGGAAAAATTGCCGCCAAAAATCCGGGAGGCGTGGCTTTTTGGTCGCTGGGACGTGTACGAGGGCCAGTTTTTTGAGGATTTTCGCCCCGACCCGCCGGCAGACAAGGGCGACCCGGCACAGCTCCGGGAGCAGCGACGATGGTGCCATGTGATTGCGCCCTTTTCTATCCCCCGGAGCTGGACCATTTATCGCTCCTACGACTGGGGGTATGGCAAGCCTTTTTCCTTCGGCTGGTGGGCAGTGGATTATGATGGCGTACTTTATCGCATCCTTGAACTCTATGGCTGCACAAAGACACCCAATGAAGGGGTCAAATGGACGGTGGAGCGGCAGATGGAAGAAGCCAGACGTATTGAGCAGGAGCATCCATGGCTTAAGGGGCGGGAAATCCTGGGTGTGGCAGACCCCAGCATTTGGGACGGCAGTAAGGGGCAGAGTGTGGCGGATACGGCGATGCAGTATGGGCTGTACTTTAGCCCCGGGGTCAACGACCGGATTCCCGGCTGGATGCAGGTGCATTACCGGCTGGCGTTTGATTCGGATGGCTACCCCAAAATGTACATTTTTGATTGCTGTAAAGCCTTCATCCGCACCATGCCCCTGCTGGTCTATGACGGACACCGGCCGGAGGATCTGGATACCAATGGGGAGGACCATGTGGCGGACGAGGTGCGCTATATGTGCATGGCCCGCCCCATTAAACCGGTGGATACCGCCACCGATGCCCCCATCTGGGCTGACCCGCTGAATCAGATGCCGGGCAGCACCGGACCGGAGCGGGTCACCTTTTATGCCGGGAAAACCGGACAGTGATGATTTCGGAAAAACAGAACAATCAGGAGGTCAATATGGAAAAACAAGTGGAAAAAACCGTACATAACCCGACAGCCATTGGCAGAAAGGAGCTGGAAACCTTCCGCCGGGCGCTGGAGCAGTACCGGGCAGGAAAGCGCAATCTGGACAGCCGCATTGTGGAGGCAGAGGAATTCTGGAAACTGCGCCACTGGCGATCCATTCGCCCCAATAACCCCGGCGAGCCTGAGCCCGCCTCCGGATGGCTGGTCAATACCATCTTGTCCAAGCACTCCGACGCGGTGGATGCTTATCCCGAGCCGGTATGCCTGGCCCGGGAGGAGAGCGACCAGACCGAAGCCGAGGCACTGAGCTCAATTCTGCCTGTGGTTTTACAGCAGAATGACTTCGCCCAGGTCTGGAGCGATGTCTGGTGGTACAAACTCAAGTCCGGCACGGGGGTCTATGGCGTATTCTGGGATACCGGCAAGCTGGGCGGTATGGGAGACATTTCCATTGAGAAGGTGGACATTCTGAATCTCTTTTGGGAGCCCGGCGTCCGGGACATTCAGAAGTCCAAATACCTGTTTCATGTGATTCTCCGGGACAAAAAAGAGCTGGAGGAAACCTGGCCCCAACTCAAAAACACATGGGACACCGGAGCGGCCATGGTGCGGCAGTACCGGCAGGATGAGGCATTTAACCCGGCAGACAAGGCGGCGGTGGTGGATGTATACTATAAGAAAAAGGGTATCCTCCACTACTGCAAATATGTGGGCGAGACGGTTCTCTATGCCACGGAAAATGACCCTCACTTTGCCACCCGTGGGCTCTATGACCATGGCAGGTATCCCTTCATTTTTGATGCGCTTTTCCCTGAGGAGGGCTACCCCGGCTGTGGTTATGGCTATGTGGATTTGTGCCGGGACCCCCAGACCTCCATTGACATCCTGAACAACTGTATGCTTCAGAATGCGGTGGCGGCGGCCACACCCCGGTGGTTTGTGCGGCTCGATGGTGGAGTCAATGAGGCAGAGTATGCGGATATGACGAAAAAATTCGTCCATGTGGCAGGACGCATGGACGAAGACAGTGTAAAGCAGATTGTGACCCAGCCTATGCCCCAGTCCAGTCTGACGTATATGCAGATGAAAATCAACGAGATGAAGGAGGTCAGCGGTAACCGGGATGTGAACAACGGCGGCACAGCCTCTGCGGTTACGGCGGCATCTGCCATTGCCGCGCTTCAGGAGGCGGGAAATGGACTGAGCCGGGACATGATTGCCGCCTCTTACCGGGCATTCCGGAAGGTGGTGGAGCTGTCCATTGAACTCATCCGGCAGTTTTATACCCTGCCCCGGCGATTCAGAATCATGGGGCAGTATGGCACCGCCCGGTATATTGCCTATGCCAACGATGGACTTCTGCCCAAGACCCGGGATGGTGGGCTTCGTCTGCCGGTGTTTGACATTCAGGTGGAGGTACAGGCAGAGACCCAGTACAAAAAGCAGACCTACAACGATTTGGCGGTACAGCTCTATCAGTTGGGTATTTTTGACCCCCAGCGGGCAGACCAGGCGCTGATGATGCTGGGCATGATGGATTTTAAGGGTAAGACGGAGCTGGTGCGCCAGATTGCCCAGGGGAGACAGCAACAGCTCCTGCGCCGTGCGCTGGAACACCAGGCGGCGCAGAGCATGGAAACGGCACAGCCCGGCATGAGCGCACCCGAAGCAGCCACCCAAAGGGAACACCCCTATATGGAAAAAGCCCGGGCAAATGCCGGGAGCATCACATGATTCGGGTCAGCGACAGACCCGGCAGGCTGACTCTCCGGGGTCACGCCGGGTGGGGGAACAGGGGAGCGGACATCGTCTGCGCCGCCGTATCCATTTTGGTGGAGACCCTCGCCCGGAGTCTGCCGGAGGGAGAGACTCGGTTGGGGGACGGATTTGCGGAGTTTCGGTTTGCTCCTGGAAATCCGGCGGCAGCGTTTGCCCGCAGGGGGCTGAGCTTGTTGGCAGAAAGTTACCCGGAAAATGTGCAGGTTTCCACAGACGGCTGACCAGGGAAAATGGGCGATGAAGAAGCGGTAATTGCGCTTGCCCCGTAACCGGGGGACTGCCGGTGCAGGTGAAATGTCATGGGGACGGCACTGCCGGGATATAGGCAGTCCGTCCCCAGTGGAGTCGTTATTATCGCAGATCTTTTACCGGCTGCGCCCAATCTCCCACCAAACTTCCAAAATCCTTGTTGCGGTGAAGCCCATTCGCTGATAAAGCCCGGTGGCTCTGGTGTTGCTGTCTGCCACGGACAGCCGCACCGTGTCCCCGGGAATCAGGGAAGCCAAAGTGCCCACCACCGCCGCACCCGCACCGGGAATCAGACCAGCCAGCGACAGAATCCGGTCCTCCTCTACCTGACCCAAGCCCAGAACCTGCCCATGCCGATGGACAAAATAGCACCCTCCCCGGTCCAAAAGCCGGGGAATTTCCGTTTCTCTCAGCCGCCGGGCCCCGTCTACCTGCGCCATAGCCCTGTTGTGCCGCTCCAGATATTCTCCGGCATTTTCCGGCAGTACAGGCCACAGGGCGCAGTCGGTTTCTGCAAAGGCTGCTTTGGGCGCGGTCATCTCCACCACCCGAAAGGCAACGGCATAGGGGAAATCTTCCTCCGCAGCATAGTTCCGGGGCAGAAGGGCATAGGTCTTCTCTGCACCCACCATGGTGCAAAACCGGGCGCATTCGGTCAAAAGCGAGGTCATTTGCCCCTCCACCGCCCAGAGGACCAGACAGTAGGCCTTGCGGCTGTAATCGATGTTCTCCAGAATGAGCTGGGCGGCGCCGTATTCGCAGGTGAAGTCGGGAATGTTACGCATGGGTGGACCTCCTTGCAGGTGGATGCTGGGCTTTTGGCGTTGATTCAGATGTATCTTCTGTCAATACCAATCATCTAAGTCCCGATCCCGGACGAATCGGTCGTATTGCCATTCGGGACCGTTAAAAAGCAATTCAAGGAGCGTTTGTGCCAGGTCAGCCTTTTTCATTTTGTTGACGTATTCGATGACTTTGTTCTCCAATTGCTCCTGATGTTTTGCTTCTTCTTCCTGATATGCTATAGTTTCGGCGTAAAGTCTGTCGGCTTCTTCTGGAAGCACCGTAAAATAAGTCGCGACAATGTGCTTGCAAATAATTCTTTTTCCGTTGGCATGGGGGCAGTCGCATGTGCATTTCCTTGGGTGGTCAAGATTAAGCTCGACGGAGTAGAAGTTGTTTGCACTGCCCATAACGGTTGCGGAATAGATGCGATTTCCGATTTCCTTAAGCTGTTTGACTTGCTTCTCTTTGTAATAATCGTATCCGCGCCAAAGAGAGTTGCCACTTGCACATTCAATAACGCCCATGTTGCGCCTCATATACCTTTCTCCCACAGAGGGTGAGGGTTGATTTTTTGGCGTGATTACGCCGATTAGCGGTGTTTTGTAGACGACAAGAGATAAACAAACAATCCGAACCTGACTCCCGCAGGATCGTGAATCGGATGATGCTGGCTTCCCAAAGATCAGCCACAGGTCAAAAAGACGAAAAACAACAGCCCCGGCAGTCGGTTGGGTGCTTCCGCATGAATAGATTGACCGTCAGGATGGACAAGTCATGATGATCTTGCCGGTGTCTTGATCCACTTTGGTGACAAGGAAAGTCATCGGCGCCAAAATGACTTCATCGGGCTCATTTTGCACATCGGGCATTAAGTCAAGCCGGATTGCGGGCGTACCAGCCGGAGCAAAAATCTCAACCAGCGTGCAACCGGTTGCGCCATATGTGGCATTTTCGGCAATGTGTGGACTCAAGCTACAGGAGGAGAAACCCGGATGATTAAAGGACATCCCTTGCTCCAAGTGGTTAACAAACTCAGCTTTGATGTTCCTGTACAGCACAAGGTCAGAAGCGAGCGGCACCATACAGGACATCATATTGGCAATGTCCGCTCTGGCTTGAGCAAGGATTTGGTCTTTAACATCCTGATGATCGATGATGGGGAACCGCTTTTTATGGAGTTGATACAATCTTTCGCCTTCTTCTTTACTGCACGCCCACCGGACATCAAACCCCTGTTCAATCGCCTCAGCCATGACGGAGCGCCCGTCATCGTTGATTAGCCGGATATATCGATCGATGGTATGCTCATCCACGCCCCAAAGAAGACCGTTAATCAGCAAATAATCATTTGTGGTATAAAAACGAAGAGTTTCCTTTTGTGCTTCGGTCATATGCGCAACTCCTTAAGTTGGGACTTGTTCCTCTTATTGTCCGCTACTAAAGTTAAAGTGAAATGTCCTTCGGATGTGAAATAATGACCTGCGGTTATTGTGAAATTTGCTGCTTTCGCATCAAGTGAAATGAAATAAATCCACTCACGCCCGCAGGCATTTCACACGCCGAAGGCGTATTTCACGCACGAAGTGCATTTCACAAATCCCGCAGGGATTTATTTCGTTGAAAAAGACCAAGTCAATGACTTGGTCTTTTTCTGGTGCGGGTAACAGGACTCGAACCTGCACGTCTTGCGACAGAGGAACCCAAGGGTGATGTCACCTTAGTGAAGGCTTTTCTTCAGGCATTTGCGATCATGAATATGTTTTGATGATTCCCAGCGCAATCTCCTTTTTGGAGCAGCACCGGTCCATGGCCTGCTTTTCGATGTGGCGGTGCGCTTCGGCTTCCGTCATCTTCAGCTGCTCGATCAGGATCCACTTCGCCCGGTTTACCAGCCGGATCTCCTCCATCTTTTCCTCAATGGTGAGTGCCTTGCTTTCCAGCTTCCTTAAGCGTTCTCTGGCTGCAGCCATCCATTTCAGTCCCTGCTGAAGGGTCTGTATCGGGGTAGGCTTCAGCAGGGTAAAAACGCCGTGGAGCGTAACCTTGGCGTGAATCTCCTCGTAGGCATCGGCACGGAGCAGGAGCAGCACTACTGTGCCGGTATTTCCGGAAGCATCAATCGCAAATCGGGTTCCGTAATCATCCGACAGCGGTGCATTGATAATCACAAAATCGTAAGCTTTTCCCAGAAGCTCCCGCCGGGCTGTTGCAATATTGTGGACAACACATACAGGGTAATAGTCAGAGCAGGGGAGCAGAGAAAGCAGCGCGTCGTTGAATTTCTGCGCCGATGACACGACCAGTACACGATATGTTTGTTCGCTGAATACCATATGCTCCCTCCTTCCTGCAAATTTGAATTGCGTTAATGTTCGCAGAAATAATGGATCAGAGACTCAGGGAGATGGGTGCAGATAAATTCACTGGAAAGTGTCTCTTTTGCGGCAGCACTGCGCATAAGCGGCAGCGTTTCCAGACCCCACAGATCCTTGGGAGAAGCGGTATAGAGGTTGACATTGAATTTTTCGGGAAGGGCGATGTTGTTAAGGATTCCATCCAAACCGGCCCAGATTAGCAGAGCGAATGCCAGATAGGGATTGGCGGTGCAGTCGGGGCTGCGAAGTTCGAAGCGGCGGTACTCCCCTTCCGCTGCCGGAACCCGGATCAGCATGGAACGGTTATCGTTAGACCAGGAGATATATTTGGGTGCCTTGTTTTCGCCAAGACGCAGGTAGGACTCTTCCACAGGATTCAGGAACAAGGTCATATCCTTAATTCTATTCAGAATACCGCCCATCATCCGCTGGGCAGCGATCTCATCTCCGCCGTTTACGGAGATATTGATGTGAAATCCGCTGCCGGGCTTTCGGTCCAGAGGTTTTGGGGAGAAATCTGCGTGCAGACCATTCCGAGCAGCGATGGTTTTGACTACGGTGCAGAAGGTCACTGCATTGTCTGCGGCGCTCAGGGCATCGGAATAACGGAAGTCGATCTCGTTCTGCCCAGGACCCTCCTCATGATGGGAGGATTCCGGCTGAATACCCATCCGCTCCAGCGCCAGGCAGATCTCCCGGCGGATATTTTCACACTTGTCTTCCGGGGCCACATCCATATAGCTGGCATGGTCATAGGGAATGTTGGTGGGTTCTCCGTTCTCGTCCAGCTTGAATAGATAAAATTCCAGTTCCGAGCCGAAGGAAAAGGTGTAGCCTGCCTTGGAAGCATCGGCAATAGCGCGCTTCAGGATGCTTCTGGTATCATGGGCGAACTGATTTCCCTCCAAATCCGTGATGGAGCAGAACATCCGCACCACGCGACCATGCTCCGGCCGCCAGGGAAGCACCGCAATTGTAGCGGGATCCGGGTGCAGGAACAGGTCGGAATGCACCTCATCGCCGAAGCCTGCAATGGCCGAAGCATCGATGGCGATGCCATACTTAAAGGCCCGCTCTAATTCCTGGGGCATAATTGAAATGTTCTTGGGCTTTCCATGGACATCACAAAATGCCAGACGAATGAACTTTACGTCCTCCTCTTGGATGTACTGCATGACTTCCCCCGGTGTGTACTTCATAAATACGACCTGCTTTCTGTACTTATTGCAAAAAATAGTATTAGTTTGCGATATACATTTGCTTATAGGGATTGCTGCTGTCAGGACGAACTACGGTGAAGGGAGAATCGAGAACCTCCCAGACATTCGCATCAAACAGCGCGCAATATTCTTCTACATACTTTTTGATAAGCTTCATATCCGCATCAGTGGCAACGCTTGCACTGACCTGGCTGGGAAATGTCACATCTGAGCAGTCACCACGGAGGATCAGCTTGCCACCGTGCATTCCGGTACAGGGGAAATTGTGGACGATCCGCTTACCCATTTTATTCAGTCCCAGAACGAGTATGATACCGCCTGCCTGATATTCCCCAAGGAAGCTGCCTGCACAGCCACCAATGACGATAACCGGGACCTTGCCCTCGTATTCCTTCATATGGATGCCCGCACAGTAACCGGCATTTCCCTGAACATAAATCTCGCCGCTCCGCATGGCATAACCTGCCGCATCACCGATGCTGCCATGGATCACGATTCGTCCGGCATTCATGGTATCACCGACCGCATCCTGCGCATTGGAATGGACGGTGATCTGGGCACCGTTCAGGTATGCGCCCAGCGCATTTCCGGGGATACTATGGATCGTGATGGTTTTATTCTGCAGCCCTGCTCCAACAAAGCGCTGACCAAGACAGTTGATGATTTCGATTTCACTATCCGTGTTCCGTATGGTTTCATTCAAAGCGGTATATTCCATATTCCTTGCATCTAACAGCATTGTTATATCACACTTGGCCTTCCATTTCTACTGTTTTTTTCATTCTCCCGCGTGGGAGATCCCAAGAATCTCCAATTCCCTTTCCGTCAGGCCGATACCCCGAAGCATCAGACGGTTGCCCCGGAGGGCTTCGATAGAGTTGATGCCCATGCCACCCTCAGTTCCTTGATCTCATGCCGCCATGCGGTCATCAGATTACAAGGCGCTGACTGCCAATGACAGGATCCAGACGCTTCACCAACTCCGGTCGCTGGGTGGCGATACCCCAATTGCACTTACCGCTCTGACAGGTACGGCACAGATGACAGCCCATCGCCAGCAGCGCAGCCGTAGCGATATAGCAAGCATCGGCCCCCAGTGCAATGGCCTTGACCACATCCGATACGCTGCGGATGCTGCTGCCAACGACCAGAGAAACGTTATTGCGGATACCTTCATCCCGGAGCCGCTGGTCAACAGCCGCAAGAGCCAATTCAATGGGGATACCCACATTGTCCCGGATGCGAGTCGGCGCTGCGCCGGTGCCACCCCGGAAACCATCAATGGCGATAATATCTGCACCGCTGCGGGCAATACCGCTGGCAATGGCGGCGATATTATGGACGGCGGCAACTTTCACGATCACAGGTTTCTTGTACTCCGTAGCTTCCTTCAAAGAAAACACAAGCTGACGAAGATCTTCGATGGAATAAATATCGTGATGGGGTGCGGGGGAAATAGCGTCGGAGCCTTCGGGCACCATACGGGTTCGGGAAATATCACCCAAGATCTTCGCACCGGGCAGATGTCCGCCAATGCCGGGCTTGGTGCCCTGACCCATTTTGATCTCCACGGCTGCCCCTGCTTCCAGATAGTCCTTATGAACACCAAATCGCCCGGGAGCCACCTGTACGATGGTGTTGGGGCCGTATACATAGAAATCTTCATGAAGGCCGCCCTCACCGGTGTTATAGTAAATACCCAGCTCTGTTGCAGCTCTGGCAAGGCTGGCGTGGGCGTTATAGCTGATGGAGCCGTAGCTCATGGCGGAGAACATCACCGGCATACTCAGTTCCAACTGCGGAGCAAGTTCGCAGTTCAGCGCTCCATTCCCGTCACGGGTGATTTTCTCTGGCTTTTTTCCCAGAAACACCATGGTCTCCATCGGTTCACGAAGAGGGTCGATGGAAGGGCTCGTGACTTGGGAGGCATTGATCAGGATCTTATCCCAGTAAACAGGAAATTCCTTGGGATTCCCCATGGAGGAAAGCAGTACACCGCCGGAATTTGCCTGCTTGTAGATTTCTTTAATGGTATCATTCTGCCAGTTGGCATTTTCCCGAAGACGGCAGTCACTCTTTACGATCTTCAGCGCTCTGGTGGGGCATAGAGATACGCAGCGCTGGCAGTTGACACATTTTGTTTCATCACTCAGCATGAGCTTGCGCTCCGCATCAAAGCTATGTACCTCGTTGGCGCACTGCCGTTCACAGACACAGCAGGCAATGCAGCGATTTTCGCTTCGCACGACTTCAAATTCGGGATAAATAAACTCTACGCCCATTAAAACGCACCATCCTTCACTTTCACGACGACAGGCTCTCCGCCAGCAGGTGCCCAGATGTTTTCCGCATTGGGTTCCATGGCGCGGATCGCGGCTTCTTCGCTGGCAATGAATACTTTATCATCCTTTTCTCTGACGACCATAGAACACAGCTTCAGCCGGTCATTCAGGGCCATTAGACCACCGTCAAAGCCAAGGACAATGGAGAAGGGACCGGTGATCAACAGACTGGGAAACACGGTTCGCAGATAGGAAAGCCGCTGCCGTTCCGATTCGTCCTTTCCCTGAATCGTACTCCAGAATGGGGCAGCGATGACCGATGCCGCTTCCTCCAGCGTCAGTCTCTGTCGGCGCATAGGAAGAGATTTCACCGTTGTGAACGATGGAATAATTCAGAAGGGTGAAGGGGTGGGCACCGCCCCACCAGCCGGGGGTGTTGGTGGGATAGCGGCCATGAGCGGTCCAGGAATAGCCCTCATACTCTTTCAGCTTGTAGAATACACCTACATCCTCCGGATAGCCCACAGCCTTAAAGGTTCCCATATTTTTACCGCTGGAGAACACATAGGCACCGGGCATTTCGGAGTTGATCTTCATGACCGTTCTTGCTACGAATTCCTTTTCATCCACCTGCATGGAGGCCAATGCACTGCGCAGGGGTGAGACAAAATACCGCCAGATGATCGGCTCGTCCGTGATCGCAGGGATCTTCCTGGTGGGAATGATCTCGGATTTAACGATCTCAAACCGTTCCTTCAGAAAGACCTCACAGTTTTACCGGGTGGCGCGCTCATTAAAGAACAGATGAAAGGCATAAAAATCTTTATACTCCGGATAGATTCCGTATGCCGCAAATCCGCCGCCCAGACCGTTGGACCGGTCGTGCATGGGTTTCATGGCATCGCAGATCATCTTGCCTGACATTTGATTCCCGTCTTTGGAAATGACGGCTGCAATGGCGCATCCAGAGGGAATAGGCACTTGACCTTCTGGCTTCATACACCTCAATCCTTTCGGATAAAAAATAAAAAGGTGTCATGGAAAAGGGCAGACAAGTCCTTTCCATGAACACCTTTGCTCATTCTGATATTATATTCTATAGAGGATCATTTGTCAATGTGCCCAAATATAAAAAACTTTTTTGTGCAGGGTGTTGACAAATGGAAATTTGTGGTGTAGAATGCGTGGCGTAAAGGCAAAGGTGTCTTGGAGTGAAAACTCTTAGACGCCTTTGCCGCTTTTTATTTCTTTATGAAGAGTAGGAGTGTTTTTATTGGTACTGTATCCGATTATTTTGACTGTTTGGTGTTTGATGACTGGGTGATGAAGGCCAATTTAAGTGCCGACGTCTATCAGTCCCTGCGTAAAACCATCGATCAGGGTGCCAGGCTGGATATTTCCGTTGCCAATGCCGTTGCCGCGGCAATGAAGGATTGGGCCGTTGCCAACGGCGCCACCCATTACACCCATTGGTTCCAGCCCCTTACGGGCATTACCGCTGAGAAGCATGACAGCTTCATTTCTCCCGCCCCGGATGGCGGCGTGATCATGGACTTCTCCGGAAAGGAGCTCATCAAAGGGGAGCCGGATGCTTCTTCCTTCCCTTCCGGCGGTCTGAGAGCCACCTTTGAAGCCCGGGGCTACACCGCCTGGGATCCCACCTCCTATGCGTTCATCAAGGGGAAGACGCTTTGCATTCCCACCGCATTTTGTTCTTACGGCGGTGAAGCTCTGGATAAAAAGACACTGCTGCTTCGCTCCATGGAAGCGCTGAACCGTCAGGCCATGCGGATCCTGAAGCTGTTCGGCAACGAAGAGGTGAAGTGTGTCCGTACCTCCGTTGGTCCGGAGCAGGAATACTTCCTGATTCCTAGGGAACTGTATGAGAAACGCAAGGATCTGATCTATACCGGCAGAACTCTGTTCGGTGCCAGGCCTCCCAAGGGACAGGAAATGGATGATCATTACTTCGGTGTCATCAAGCCCCGTGTTGCCGCTTATATGGCAGACCTGAACGAGGAACTGTGGAAGCTGGGCATTCTGGCAAAAACCGAACACAACGAGGTTGCGCCTGCCCAGCATGAGCTGGCTCCCATCTACTCCACCACCAACATCGCCACCGACCACAACCAGCTGACCATGAAAATCATGCAGAAGGTGGCGGCAAAGCACGGTCTGGTGTGTCTGCTCCATGAGAAGCCCTTCGCCGGTGTCAACGGCTCCGGCAAGCACAATAACTGGTCCATCTCCACCGATACCGGTGTAAATCTGCTGTCTCCCGGTGAGACTCCCTATGAAAACGCCCAGTTCCTGCTGTTCCTGTGTGCGGTGATCAAGGCCGTGGACGATTATCAGGATCTGCTGCGGATCTCTGTTGCCACCGCAGGCAATGACCACCGGCTGGGAGCCAATGAAGCACCTCCCGCTGTGGTGTCCATCTTCCTGGGCGACGAGCTCCAGGGTATTCTGGATGCCATTGAAAACGATACCCCTTACGAAGCAACCAGGAAAAAGACCATGAAGCTGGGTGTGGATGTGCTGCCCCGGTTCGCACGGGACGCCACCGACCGCAACCGAACCTCTCCCTTTGCGTTCACCGGAAACAAGTTTGAGTTCCGTATGCTGGGTTCGGCCAACTCCATCGCCTGCGCCAACATCATGCTCAACGCAGCGGTGGCGGAATCCCTGAAGATCTATGCCGACCGGCTGGAAGGAGCGGAGGACTTTGAAGGCAGGCTCCATGAAATGATCCAAAAGACCATCAGGGACCACAAGCGGATCATTTTCAACGGCAACGGCTACGATGATACCTGGCTGGAGGAAGCCGCCCGGCGCGGGCTTTCCAACTATCCCACCACACCCGACTGCATCCCCCACATTATGGACGGGAAAAATGTGCAAATGCTGACTGCCCATAAGGTGTTCTCCGAAGCTGAGCTGAGATCCCGCTGTGAGATCCTTCTGGAGAACTACTGCAAGACCGTCATCATCGAGGCCAACACCATGACCGACATGGCCCGGAAGCAGATCCTTCCCGCGGTTCAGGGCTATACCGCAGAGCTGGCGGACGGCGTTGCCGCAAAGAAGGCCGTTTCTGCGGACATCGCCTGCGGCTATGAATCCGGCCTGATCGCCAGGCTGTCCCTGCTGACGGATCAGATTGCCAGCAAAACAGACGAGCTGGAGGCTGCGGTGCTGGAGCTGAAGGGTGCTGTGGATGTTACTCAGGAAGCCTGTGCAATCCGGGATGCTGTGATCGGCAAGATGGCCGCCCTCCGGACTGTGGCGGATGAAGCTGAAACCCTCACCGCCGAAAGGTATTGGCCCTTCCCTACCTACGGCGAGCTGCTGTTTGGTGTTCGTTAACCGCTTCCCCTTTCTGTTCTGCCCTTCCCCGTCCCGGACGGCTCACAGGAGGGACTGACCACCCCTCCTGATGGGCAGACAGAAATGCAGATAGAACCCAATCACA
>SVLX01000048.1 GCA_015067725.1 Oscillospiraceae bacterium
GCAGAATCCTCTATTCTCATACATAGTATCAGCAACTCGATAGTTCCGCAAATTCCCCTGGGGGTTAACCCCCAGGGGAATCGGAAATCGTTAATTTGTCTCTACCCCAACTATTGACATAGAGCCTAATGAATCCCGGAGCTGGGGTGGTTGCCAGCTCCGGGATTCTTTTACATATTGCTCTTAATATGCCCAATCAGAATATCGCCTGCCACCACCCGGTCTTCTGCGGCGAAGCCCTGGGCGAAGTTCTCGGAGTAGATAATCTGGGCATTGGGGGGAAATTCGTCGTCACCCTCCCAGATAAGGATTTGCATGGCATAGGGGCCAAAGAACTGGAATTCGTAGCCTGCATCCCCATGAGGCAGTTTCTTAGCTCCCAGCTTCTCACAGGCGGCACGGAATTTGTTGATTCTGGTGCCAAAGGTGAAGGCGGAGCGGGTCAGACAGCGCCCGGTAAAGGGAGTGTTGTACATCTCGCCCCAGGGCATCTCCCGGAACGTCTTCCATGTACCGCACCAGGGGATTTCCTTGGCCTCCAGCAGGAGCCGCAACAGGAAGGTCTGGGTGGGCAGAGTGGGGGCGGGACCATCATCCAGGGCGGCGATGGCATATTCCGGCCAGGAAATGCGGTAAGTTCTGCCCAAGAGGGTGATGGTAAACTGACCATCTTCAAAGGTCACGCCGGGCAGACGGTCCAAAGCGGACTGGGGCTGGAATTCCCGGAACAGATTCTCGTAATAGGAAAAAGGAACTTCTTCCTTGTGATTTTCAACTTGCATGGTTTATCCTCCTGATGATGTTAAGTGGGGTCAGGATTTGCGGTTTTTATTTAAGTGGGGGCATTTGGCGGAAAGGAATTGGCGGAATTCATTGTAGGACCCTTGGGTGAAGCCTTGGGCAGAAATCAACAAGGCGACTGTTTTTGCCATGACAATGGCGCAACCAAAGTCTGTATCAATGATTTTGGAAATTTCCTGATATTCGCTGACAGAAAGGGTGTCCTTGGACTGTATGGTGATTTGTTCTCCAAAACTATAGCGAGTGGTGCTGTAGGGTCCGTTGTGATAGAGTTGGTGATTTTTGTTGCTTTTGCGAACCATAATTCGGGGCAGGCACCAGTAATAGATGGTTGCAAGCAGAATGATGATGGTACAGACCAGCAGAAGGGGAATCGACCACCAGGATACCGAAGCGGGGCTCTCAATGGCCAGCAAGCAGATGGTGAACAATTGCCGGAAGACGAAGATGGAAAGCAAGGTATAAACCACGGCCAATGGAATCCGGACACGGTTAGCCCGATTATAGTAGTCCACCAACATCTCCTGGGTTACAGTGGTTTCGTTCACAAAGTTGGCGGGCGGGGTATCCACAGCGGGAGAGAGGTAAGATTGCTGGGGCTGGGGCGGTGTGACCTGCTGGGGCTTTTTGTTCAGGTTGACGCACTTCTCCTGCAGGAAGCGGCAGAAATCTGCATAAGTACCCTGGGTGAAGCCGTCTTTGTCAATCAGCAAGCCAGAAGCTTTTGCCACAACCAGTGCGCAACCGAAAGAGGTCGGGATGATTTTTGAAATCTGCTCATAGGCGATTTGGCTGCGGTTATCATCACCCAGAACGGTAATCTGCTCCCCAAAGAGAAAGCGGCTGCGCAGAGTAGCTGTAGGGGCATAGGTTTTCAGCCGGCGGAATCGCAACCAGGTGCTGATGCGGGGGAGTTGCCAATAGAACAAGAAGAAAAGCAGACACAGCAAACTACAGATGACTGCTGTGCCAATCTCCGACCAGAGCAGGGGGAGATGCCAGGTATGATAGAATTGAATCAGCCGGAATACCTGATATGTGTTGTACACAAAGCAAAAGGCCAACAGCACCGTGAAGGGTATGTTCCTGCGGTTAACCCGGCGAAGAAATTCTTGCAGATACTTTTTCGTCAGCGTGGTTTCATTGACAAACAAAACCTCACCCAAATTCTCCTGATTCTCCATTTCGTTTCCTCCTTATCCCAATCTCAGGAAGCCAGACCCTGCCGAACCCGTCTGAGCAGTACCCCGGCGATATAATAAATGGTCTCATAGCGCACAAAGTCCAGCATATGGCTGTCCCAAAGAAGACGCAGTTCGGCGGGGAAGTCTTCGTCGCTATAGTAGAATTTCAGTGCCATAGGAAGCCCCGGGAAAATGTCCAGCACATAGCCCATATCTCCCAGAGGGTGCGGCTTGCCGCCAAGGGCAGTCATTACCTGCCGGAATTGCTCCGGGTTTTCTTCGATGCTTTTGGGCAGTTTTCCGGCAGACATGGGCAGACCACCGCCGCTGGTGTAGACTCCGGACAGGGCACTGACCGGACCATATTCGCCGGAAGCCTGTGCCCCGGGGTTCTGGTCGCAGAGCCAGTCATATACAGACATGGCTTCGGAAAAATCCGCCGGCCAGCAGGTCTTGAAGTCATCAAAAGAGGAGGTAATATATCCCGTATCTTTCTCAATGCGGGTCATGGCACCCAGAAAGGGGAACACCAGATACCGGCCCATTTCCCGGACACCACAGCGGTGAATCAGCGCCCGGTGGTCATAGCGGAGGAAGTGAAGCCGTGCCAGTTCCTGCGCCTGTTCATAGTTGTTCATGTTGCCTCCGTTGTGCATTTGACTCCGGACTGAGCACAAGCCGCCAAAGAGGCGACCTCTGCTCAATCGGGAATCCTGATGGTGAAGATGGAAAGTGCCCGGGAGGGAGAACCCCTCCCGAGCACGGGTAGAGCTTATGTTAAGAAGCCAGCGGACAGATTACAGCTCCAGATAGGAGTCGGAATACAGAACGTGGTTCTTGAAGATGTCGCAGGACTTGATGGTCTCCATCAGGCGGACATCGCAGGGGTTGACGATAGCGGAGGTCAGACCCTGCATCATGCACATGGCGGCCAGAGTGGCATCCATGATGGGACGGACGTGCTTGGGCGCACCGTTGGAGTTGTTGCTGAGGCCGCCGGTGGACTTCAGACCCTCGTCGGAGAACATCTTGATGGCCTGCAGAACGTCCATCTGCTTGTCCTGCATACCCTTGACGACCAGGAACAGGGGGTCGAACCACAGATCGTCAGAGGCCATGCCCAGAGCCAAGCCGCGCTCGAGCATATTGTGGCAGTGCATCATGCGCTCTTCGTTGTCCTTAGCGATGCCGTCAGCAGAGCAGAGGGCGAAGACGATAGCGTCATTGGCAGCGGCCAGGTTGATGAAGTCGATACGGGAGCCGGCGTCAGCGGAGTTGACGATGGGCTTGCCGTGGGTGCGGTTGTAAACCTTGATACCGGCTTCGATAGCCCGCTTGTTGGCGGTATCCAGAGCCAGAGGAACGTTGTTGAAGTTCTGCTGCAGCAGCTGAACAGCCCACATCATCAGTTCGGGGCCATCCTTCTCGGCGGGGCCGATGTTCAGGTCCAGATAGGTGGCACCGGCAGCGATCTGCTCGGCGGCACGCTTCAGGATGGGAGCGGGATCGCGCTCGGCCATAGCCTTGCGGATGACGGGGGAGATGCAGTGAATCCGTTCGCCGATGGTGACGAAGGTCTTGGATTCGGGGTTGTAGCCCTTGTAAGTAACGCCGGTATCGACAACTTCGATGGCGGGGACTCTCAGCTTGATGGCCTCGAAGTCCAGGGGCTTGGCAGCCTCTTCAGCGGCGGCGGCGGCAGCGGCGGCCATAGCTTCCTTAGCGGCGGCTTCGGCAGCCAGCTCTTCGGCGGAGCCGACATATTCCTTATCCTTCAGGTACTTGGGCAGCTGAACAGCCTCCAGGGGGCCGACAACGACACGCCAGTCGGGCAGCTTCTCCTGGATGTCGCCCTTCATGACGGCGACCTTACCGGGGATAATCAGGGTGCGGTTCTTAATCTTGTTCGCAATGTCCAGTTCCTCGAAGGTCTTCTTGATGGAGGAGGAGGACAGCTTACCGGCGGCCCAGGCAGTCAGGACGGACATACCGGAGGCATCGGTGATGATCAGGTTGACGGGCACGTTGCTGCGCTCCATTTCGCCGGAGACCAGGAAGTAGGTCAGAGCGAAGTCGACAGTCAGGGCGCAGGGGCTGTTCTCGTCGGCGCCGTTCAGGGGGTAGATCTTGGCTTCCACCTTCATGGGCTTCTGAGGATCGGTGAAGATGTTCTGACGCAGGCCATACAGAGGCAGAGCAGCGGCATAGGGCATCTCGCTCATGACGATGATGGAGCCGTACTTCTCGGTGAACATGGCAGCGTAAGCGGTCTGCAGGCGGACGTCGCCGCGGGCAAACTTGGTCAGGTTGACGATGGCGGGATAGCCGAAGCTGCGGTCGCCATCCTTCAGAGCGGTGCGGCGGATGAGGACGGCATTGGCCAGGGTTTCCTTGGCGGTCTTGCCGGTGGCATCCAGAACCAGGTTCTTGTTGCCGGCGCCTTCGACCTTCTTGACCAGGTCATACAGGTCGGACAGGTTCTCAGCATACAGACCCAGGGTCACGCCGAACTCGGTAGCCAGAGCGTTCATGGCTTCCCAGTTCTCCAGAGTGGCACCATCCAGGATGGGCTTCAGATCCTTGCAGACTTCCAGAGCAGCTCTGGCAGCCTCAACGTCCCAGCACTCCAGAACGATGGCACGGTCAGCGGCAGCAGCCTTCTTGACCAGCTCAACGTACTTCTCCACACCATTGCCGGCATAGGAGCAGAACAGGAACTCGACATACATTCTCTCGCCGATACGCTCGTAATCGACCTTCTTCATCTCGGCGATCTTGGCGTCGATCTCGGCGGGCTCCATGCAGGAGCACAGACCCACGGCGAACAGGTTCTTGTTCACCAGAGTCTTCTCGTGGCGGAACAGGACGGTCTCGCCACCCATCTTGTGGGCGTTGTTGCCGGCGCCGACTTCGATGGTCTTCATCAGAGGAGCAGTAGCCTCGGACAGCTGAGCAACAGCATCAGCAGAGAAATACGGACACTTATCCAGGGAAACTGCACCCTGGGCGACCTTCATACAGAAAGCCATACAGGTGGGGCTGCCGCACTCCTTACAGTTCTTCTTGGGGGACAGCTTAAAAATATCAAGACCTTTGAGAGCCATAGTGGTGTTCCTCCTTCCCGATTAGACCAGTTCAGTGATGAACTGCTTGATGGTAGCGATAGCGGCGGGATGACGCATGATGACGGCATCGGCGCCACCGGTCAGGTTAGCGGCGGCGGTGGCAATTTCCATGCCAATGGCGCGCTCTTCCTGATCGCCCCACTCGGGAGCATCTTCGATGGTAGCGACGGACTCCTTCACGCCCCAGGTATCGGTGGAGGTGGGAGCAACGATGGGCATCTGCAGGTCAGCGTCGGACTGAGCCAGAGCGGCGGCACGGATGCGGTCCAGAGTGGAGGCGACATACTCGTAGCCATAGCCGACAGCGGCAGTGCCGATGTTCATGACGATGGAGGCGGGAGCAACGCCCAGACCCTTCATCATGATGTTCAGCTGCTTGGCCAGGTTGATGTCGTCAGCGGTTTCAGCGCCGACCTTCTGACCGTAAGCCAGAGCGACGGAAGCACCGACGGTCTTATAGTCTTCTTCGCGGGCGGACATGACCAGGATGTTCTTGCCCTGCAGAGCTTCGGAAATCTTGCTGAAGAGCTGGCCATCCTTCTCGGCGTTCTTGCAGCCCATGATGACGATGGGCATGGTAACTGCCTCGGCAACAGCCTTGGCATCGGCGACGCAGTCCTCAACGGAACGGTCGGCGCCATTGGGATCGGCGGACTCGAAGTGCAGGACCAGGAAGTCAGCACCGGGCATGGTCTCGGCCTTCTTGGCGAAGTCGACCATGGTCTCACAGCCGGCATAGAAAGCGGCCAGAGCAGGAGTATTCCACTCCTTGGCGGTGTCGGAGATTTCTACACCGATCTTGGGTGCGTGCTCGATGGGAGCATCGAAGGTGTAGAAGGGCAGAACGTTCTGACCACCCAGAGTAACGGCCTTATCGCCGGTACCCAGAGTGACGGTATTGATCTTGCCACTGAACGCCTGCGTCTTGGGAACGAAAGACATGATAGGTATCCCCCTTATATAATAATAATTTTTTGAAAACGAACTTAGATGCCCAGACTGACCATAATCTCTTTAAGCGCCTGCTTAACGGGATTGGCAGCCGGGAGTTTGGACGAGGGCTCGCCGTCGCAGTCACAGCGATAGACCGACTCATCCTGGGGCAGAACGCCCAAAAGCTTGAGGCCGTGCTTTTCGATTTCCGCGCGGACACCGTCATCCAGGATACCACCGGGGGCTCTGTTGATGATGAGGCCCATGGTACCGGGTTTCAGGTTCAGCTCTTCAATCATTTCAGCCAGTCTGGCCACGGCCTGAACACCCCGACGGGAACAGTCGGAGATCAGCAGCATGGTATCCACATGGGGCAGAGTCCCACGGGCTACATGCTCCAAACCGGCCTCATTGTCCATGACGATGTAGCGGTAGTTCTTGGCGTATTTGTCCACCTGGGTTTTCAGAATGCCATTGACAAAGCAATAGCAACCCTTACCCTGGGTGCGACCCATGACCAGCATATCGAAGTCATCTTCTTCTGCCAGAGCGGAGTTGAATTTGAATTCGGCATAGTCGGCCTTGGTCATCCCGGCGGGGATGATATTACCCTTGAGCTCAGCCTGAGTCATCTCCTCCCGGATAGCGCCGAGGGTGGTCTCCACCTCTACACCCAGGACTTCATTGAGGTTGGCGTTGGCGTCAGCGTCCACCACCAGAATGGGGCCCTTGTTGCCTTTGCAGAGGTAGTCGATGATCATGCCGCAGGTCGTGGTTTTGCCCACGCCGCCTTTACCGGCCACGGCGATGGTATGGGGTGTTGCCATAGTTGTTTGCTCCTTAATTAGAAATGCTTGGATACCCACACAAGGTGGGGCGGGGTAAAGCAGTCGGCGGTCAACCGGGTATGCGCATTGGGGTTTCGGTGGACTGCGCCGGGCTTGCAGAGAGAATGGGGTTTTGCATACCGCAACGGGTGGATAAGCACAGTTGCGGGCAGGAATATGCCGGTGTGACCGAAAACCGTCCACACCAACACATGACCGGATACTGGTGCAGGTGACCTTTGTCGCGGACCGGACCAGTGCCGGCATGGAAAAACCAGTTAAACACTGCGGTCAGGGCGCACCCATATCAGGATAACTATATCGTATCACATATGGTCTCCAATTTCAACCCATATTTTTAAAATCAGCCCTCAGTAAACAAAAAACGCTGATTTATTCCGTCGCAGGTGGCGAAAATTTCAATATTTCCATGGGAAAGGGTATTTACGGTGATGTTGCTGGCTTTCCCCTGAAGCAGATTGCGGACATAAGCCTCCGGGTCATCGGTCTCCACTTCCAGAAAGTAGATGTCCCGCATCTGGTTATTGGGGCAGTGATTCAGGATTTCCCGGACGACTTCATAATTGGCCATGGTCAAGCTCCTTTCCTGATTATCTACAGCCTAGTTTATCACGACTCGGGGCAGGTTGCAAGCAGAAAAGTCAGCCGGAGCAGAATTTTTCCGGAAAAAGAAGAAAAGGTTCACGCTTTATGCCTTGATTCTTTGGGAATATCTGCTATAATGGATACATCTATAAAAATACATATTGCAGGAGGAAACTATGGTATCCAAAGAGATGTGGGCCCTTGGGGCCAATCGTTCCGTTATCCGTGATCTGTTTGAGTATGGTCTTCAGCAGGCGAAGATTGTTGGTCCGGAGAATGTCTTTGACTACTCCCTGGGCAACCCCTCCATCCCCGCCCCTGATGCGGTGGAGGAGGCCATTCGCAACATCCTGACCGATACGGACAGCATCAAGATTCATGGCTATACCCCCGCCATTGGCGACTTTGCCACCCGCAAGGCCATTGCCGATGATTTGAACAACCGCTATTCCGCCGGTGTCCGCCCTGAGGATTTGTTTATCTGCTGTGGCGCCGCACCCGGACTCATTGCCATTTTCCGGGCTCTGGCGGCCTCTGCTGATGCAGAGTTTGTGGCCATTGCGCCCTTCTTCCCGGAGTATCGCCCCTTCACCGCCTGCGCCGGTGGTAAGTTGACCGTGGTCCCCGCCGATACAGAGGGGTTCCAGATCAACATGACCGCTCTGGAAGAAAAGCTCAATGCCAATACCCAGGCTGTTATCATCAACACCCCCAACAACCCCTCCGGCACGGTCTATACCGATGAGACCCTGAAGGCTCTGGGCGAGATTCTCACCCGGAAGTCCAGAGAATATGGCCATCCCATTTATATCATTGCCGATGAGCCTTATCGTGAGCTGGTTTATGGGGATGTTTGCCCCTCCTTCATTCCCAACATCTACCCCAACACCATTGTCTGCTATTCCTATTCCAAGTCTCTGTCCCTGCCCGGCGAGCGTATCGGTTACGTCTATGTGCCCCAGCAGGCAGAGGGTCGGGATGAGCTGTATCCTGCCGTTGCCGGTGCCGCAAGAGCCGGTGGCCATGTCTGCGCCCCCTCCATGTGGCAGAAGGTCATTGCCCGCTGTGCCCATCTGCGTCCGGATCTGGCGGCTTACGATGCCAACCGCCGTCTGCTGGCTGAGAGTCTGAAGGAAATGGGTTACCGCATGGCTTCTCCCGACGGTGCGTTCTATCTGTTCATTCAGGCTCCCGGCGGTGACGATTTGGCCTTCTGTCAGAGAGCCAAGGAGAAGAATCTGCTGGTGGTTCCCGGTACGGGCTTTGACTGCCCCGGCTGGTTCCGGGTCTGCTACTGCGTGTCTCCTGAGATGATCCGCAAGAGTCTGCCGGTGTTTAAGGCTTTGATTGAGGAATAAGGGCAGGTTGTTGAAACCGGAAATCCTGCCGCTTTCCATTAAATGACATACAAAAAGGGACTGCCTTCCATCTCCGGAGAGGTAGTCCCTTTTTATTGCAGATGATTCTTTTCGCCGGACGCAGAATGCCGGAGATTACCCCATGAGCAATTCTGAACCGGCCAGGTCAATTTTGTCCGGTTCCTCCTGTGTGATGCCCAATTCAGCATAAACCCGGTCGGCGGGAATGAAGGAGGATGGGGGCGCCTCAGTTATGCGGGTAGTTGTGATGCTGTGTCGCCACTCAGAACCGGAAGTAGATAAACGGATTGTAGGAAGAACTGACGATAAACGCAATACACACCAACAACAGTAACATATATATACCGGTTTCCACCAGAGAGAGAATAATGCCTCTCTTTCTGTGCCTGAACAGCCGGTTCGTCAGGGGGAAACAGCAGATGAATGCCGCCGGAAGCCAGCCCATATGGATAAACAGTGACGCATTGGTGGTGAATATGCTGACCCAGTCGGTTGGCGTATACCAGAACATACGCCCCAGACACTGGCCGAGGGTGGAAAAGTCGGTCTGGTTAAAGAGAACCCAACCAATGTTTACGATAATGAAGGTATAGACCCAACCCCAAAACCTGGGCAGTTTGTCAAGGTATTTCCCCAGGAACAGCTTTTCCAGAACCAAAAGAAGGCCATAATACAGCCCCCACAGAATGAAATTCCATTCTGCGCCGTGCCAGATACCAGTCAGTGCCCAGACCACCAAAATGTTACGCAGCCAGCGACCTTTTGACACCCGATTACCACCCAAAGGAATATAGATATAGTCACGGAACCATGTGGACAGGGAAATGTGCCACCGACGCCAGAACTGGGTCACGGAACAGGCGATATAGGGATGGTCGAAATTCTCCAGAAAATGGAAACCAAAAACCTGACCCAGACCAATGGCCATATCGCTGTAACCGGAGAAATCGAAGTAGATTTGCAGGGTATAGGACAGTGCGGCAATCCACAGTGCAGAAGTGCCATAAATTGCGCCGGAGCCGGCATAAATTGATTCAGCAACAAGAGCCACGTTGTTGGCCAGAAGCACCTTTTTGGCAAGGCCCAGAATAAACCGCTTACTGCCGGCAATCACATCATCCCAGCATTCTGTGCGCTCCAGGATTTCCTGTTCTATGGTCTGGTAGCGAACAATAGGGCCGGCAATGAGCTGTGGGAAGAAACTGACATATAGCAGCAGGTAGAAGAAGTTCTTCTGCAACTTTACCTCCCGTCGATACAGGTCAATCACATAAGAGAGAATCTGAAAGGTATAAAAGCTGATGCCGATTGGGAGTGCCAGTTCGACCACGGGGATGGTGATAAAGGGTATGCGGCTCAGGTTCTCTGTCAGGAATCCCAGATATTTGAATACCACCAGATTCAGAACCAACACGGTAACCGTCAGAATCATCGCCAGACGAGCAACTTTTTTTCGGTTAATCTGCAAAAAATGCTCAACCGCAATACCACCTAAATAGGCAACAAAGGTGGCAGACAGAATCAGAACCACATATACTGGCTCGCCCCAGGCGTAAAACAGTACGGAAGCCAGAAGTAGTATGGTATTCCGCCAGACGCGATTCCTCCAAATGAAATACAGAACACAAACCAAAGGCAAAAACAGGTACAGGAAGTTCAAACTACAAAATACCATGGATCAGTCCTCCAGCAAAAAATCAGATGAGATGAAGCAGTCCAGGTTGCCGATAAAAAGCACCTTGGTAATTCCGTGCTTCTCCACGTACGATGCCAGCCGGAAAGACTCTCCGCTCTGGCGGGCATAGTTGCGCAGGTCAATGCTGTGAAGCTGACCGAAGCCGGGTGCCATCAGCTTTAATATAGCATTGTCGAAGGACTCGCCCAGAATCAGGATATTCTCTTTCTGCGTATCGCCGGTATCGAAGATGATTTGCCCCTCGTCTCCGCCATAGTAAGCGCCGTAGGCTACCGGGGTTGCGGGATTCTCCAGAGAAAGGAATTGTTCCCGGTTGCCATAGTCCGCAACGGCCTCTGCGTTGATGGTGATATCCATCGGAGGAAAGTCGAAGCGGTGCACGGTGAGGCTCTCCTGAATGGCCGAGGTCGAACCCAAGATATAGGTGGTTTTAGATCCACTGAAGGGGTTGGGCAGGGTCACTTCTCCGGTAGGTACTAAGATTTCTTCTGTTTTACCCAGAAGATTCATGACCTGACAGTAGCCTTCATAAGCACCCCGGTAATTCCAGTGGTGGTCAGTTTGAAAGAAAGTCTGACTGTAAGCATCAAAGCTGTCTACACTGAAGCAGGCCATGTTTTCTGCCGGTAAATCCAACTGCCCGGAAAAATACACATAAGCTCCCAACTTTTCACCAGTGGCAAAATTGATATCCGTATCCTTCTCGATAAAGTACAGATAAAACTCCAACTCTGGATGGGCAGAAATGCAAGCATTGTAATTGGCCGCCTTCTCATCCAGTCGCTCAGTCAGGTCGTCCAGGACTTTGGGGGGATAGGTGGCATAAACCTCTCCACCGTCATGGAAAAGCAACACACTTTTGAACTTAATGTACTGCCTCGGAAAATGCTCCAGATTTCCCCAAAGCAACGAGGATAACAAAGTGGCATCCGCCTGGTTATACCGGGACTTCATGAACTGAGCAAGGGGAATCTGGTCATTTAGCGCATCTTCCATACCGTTCTGAAAGGTCGATGTACGGAAAGTCGCCAGGGTCAACTGAGGCGCTTTGTTTGCGGTGCGGTTCTCATAATAATTGATGTCTTTGGGCAGGAACAATGTGCGCACCAAACCCAGGAACAGGAAGCCCAGCATCAAAATGGGCAGAAGACGATGAATCCATTTTTTCATAGAATACCTCACAGACTGGCGATAAAGCCGTGGTGAAGTCGCACGAACGGCGACGTAACAGGACGATTATAATCGAACACATGGCCAGTTGTCAAGGAAAAGCCCGACAGATAACGAAAAAAACGCCCCCACCGGCCAAAACCGATGGGGGCGCATACTTATATGAAGAATTTTACTTCCGCTTCGCCAGCTCCAGAATCTCCGGCATTTTCTCCAGAATCTTGCCATAATTCTCCCGTCTGTGGGGTTTCAGGCAAGCGGAGCAGTCCTTAATGCCGTTTTCCAGATACTTGAAGTTGCCGCCGCACCTGTCCCCCAAAGCATACAGGGGGCAGTAGCAGAACAGACAACTGAATTTCTCCGGGTCTGCTCCCTCGTGGCAGGGGAAATAGGGGCAGTCCTTGTTCTGGAAAAAATCGTAGGCCATGGCTTACTGATTCTTGGCGGCTTCCAGACCGGCCCGGTAAGCCCGCAGGTTCAGCTCCAGGAACTTGGGGGGCACGGTGTCACGGATGACCTCTTCCCAGTCGATGTTGTCCATCTTCAGCACATGGGCAACAGCGCCAAAGAGCACGATGTTCATGCACTTGGAGCTGCCCAGTTCCTGAGCGATGTCACCGGCCTTCAGGGAGAAGGTCTGGAAAGTCTTCTGCATGGCCTCCAGGCAGCCTTCCGGATACTGGAACTGACCGGAGGCGATGGTGGCGGAGGCAATCTCATAATCGTTGATGACGGCAATACCGTCGGGCTTCAGGAAGTTGGCATAGCGAACGGCTTCCATCTTCTCGAAGGCTACCATGTAGTCAGCGGCACCGTCGCCGATGAGGGGGGAGTAGACCTTCTTGCCCCAGCGAACCTGAGTGGAGACAGAACCGCCACGCTGGCTCATGCCGTGAACCTCGGACATCTTTACGTCATAGCCTGCTCTCATCAGGCCGTTTACCAGGACTTTAGCGGTGAGGATTGCGCCCTGACCGCCGACACCTACCAACAGAATGCTCTTAACGTCGCTCATGGTCTTACCCCTTTCTGGAAATGGCACCCACAGGACAAACCTGGGCGCAGACGGTACAACCCACGCAGAGGGTGGGATCGATGGTGCTCTTGCCGTCCTTCAGGCAGACTGCGGGGCAGCCGACCTTCAGGCACTTCTTACAGCCGATGCACTTGGTGGCATCCACTTCGCACAGACCGATGTCGTGCTTGATCCGCTTAATCAGCAGGCAAGGACGGCGGGTGATGATGGCAGCGGGAACGGTGGAAGCCAGAGCATCGTCAACGGCCTTCTGCATGGCCTTGAGATCCTGAGGATCCACAATGATGACATTCTGATAGCCCAGAGACTTCAGCACGTCTTCAATCTTGATGGCCTCGGCAATATCGCCCTGGAGGGTGAAGCCGGTGCCGGGGTTGTCCTGATGGCCGGTCATGCCGGTGATGGAGTTATCCAGAACCACGGGAATCATATTGCCCTTGTTGTAGATAATCTCAGCGGCGCCGGTCATGCCGGAGTGGAAGAAGGTGGAGTCACCGACAACGCCGAAGACCTTCTTGTTCTTCTCGCCGGCAACTTCAAAAGCCTTGGCCATACCCATGGCGACGGTGAAGCCACCGCCCATGCAGACCACGGAGTCCAGAGCGTTCAGGGGAGCGGCACAGCCCAGGGTATAGCAACCAATGTCGCCGCCGACCACGAAGTTCTTGTTCTTGGACATGGTGTAGAAGAAGCCACGATGGGGGCAGCCGGGGCACAGGACGGGGGGACGGGGAACAGGAGCCACATCCACGGTCTTGGTCTCGGGCTTCTTGCCCAGCATACGCTCTTCCAGGAGCTGGGGATTCAGCTCATACAGCACGCCGGTCATGTTCTTGCCTTCGCAGGCGATGCCGGCGGCCTTCATCTGGTCTTCCATGAAGGGATCGAGTTCTTCGACCACATACAGCTTCTCCACCTTGGAGGCGAAGTCACGAATCAGGTCCATGGGCAGGGGATAGGTCAGACCCAGTTTCAGGAAAGAAGTACCCTCGGGGAAGACTTCCTTGGCATACTGATAGGAGATACCGGCGGTGACCACACCCACCTTGGTGTCGGCCATTTCCACCCGGTTCAGGCCACAGGTCACGCCAAACTGGGCCAGTTCTTCCAGCTTCTTCTCCACGGCGGGATGGTTGCGGTAGGCGTTGGCGGGGGTGGAGACACGGGAGGCGATGTTGCGGGTGAAGGGCTCATAGGGGACTTCGGTTCTCTCGCCGAACTCCACCAGACTCTTGGAGTGGCAGACACGGGTGGTGACCCGGTACAGGACGGGAATATGCCACTTCTCGGAGATTTCAAAAGCTGCCTTCATGAAGTCCAGACATTCCTGAGAATCGGAGGGCTCCACCATGGGCATCCGGGCGGCCCGGGCGTAATGGCGGTTGTCCTGCTCGTTCTGGGAGGAGTGCATGGAGGGGTCGTCGGCAGAGACGATGACGAAGCCACGGTCAACACCGTTGTAGCAGGCGGTGAAGATGGGGTCAGCGGCCACATTGACGCCAACGTGCTTCATGGCGGTCAGACTGCGGACGCCGCCAAGAGCCGCGCCGATGGCCACCTCGGTTGCGACCTTCTCATTGGGGGCCCACTCGCAGTACAGGCTGTCCTTATACTGGGGCAGGTTCTCAAAGATTTCGGTGCTGGGGGTGCCGGGGTAAGCCGAGCAGACCTTTACGCCTGCTTCATAGGCGCCTCTGGCCGCGGCTTCGTTGCCGGAGAGTAAGTGCTTCATGGGATTTTTGCCACCTTTCTAAGAAAAATAAGATTGATCCGATCTTGTTAAAGGTTGGATGTGCGAAAAATGGGGATATATGACAGAGCTTAATTGCTCTTATGTCCGTATAATTGGCGGTTAATGATGGCGCTGGCCTTCTCTAAATCGGCGTCAGAGAGGTTGACCAGGGCGCTTCGTCCAGTCTCCCAGATTTCCTGACTCGGTGAGGAATATATGCACCAGAACAGTCGGGCAAACAGCCGATAATCATACATGGGTGTAATATCGGGAGTCTCCTCAGGGTGCAGATACAAGGTGGTTACGCCCAGATGCCGCTTGGATTGTTCCAGATAGGGGATGTTCTGGTATTCCAGATATTCCAGATTGCCATCCACCACCAGAATCAACCGTTTGCTGGTAACCAGATAGTAAGACCGGTGTAGTTTTCGGTACCGCAGGATATTGGGGATAACCGCCCAAACCAGTCCCAAGAGCAGGAACGGGAAAAAGAAGAAAACGGAAAAAGACACCAAAAAGGTATAGATGCCCAGATCCAGGCAGAATATGCCGAGTATGGTGCCGACCCAGATGTCATACCGATGAAGAAAAACACAGTGTTTTGGCTTGCCCTCCCAGAGGATGGTTTCGTCGGTGCCGAGCCATTTGTGCGCCAGGTCGTGGGAAGAGAGCTTTTTTGAGATGGCCATGGACGATACCTCCTGTAATCAAGGTGTGGGTGCGGCCACTACTGGGGTATGTTGGATTTGAGGATTGCGTGGACGTTGGCGGCATCGGGGATAAACCAAAAAGCCAAACGCTGATCATTCAGTCGGTAGTCTGCTCCCATCCACTTGTGGGGAATCTTGCCGGAAAAATAGATGATGCCAATGCCGTGGTGAATGTGCTCCAGCTCCAAAACCTGAAGTTGATATAGCGGGAGAACGGTGACACCATTGGGCTCCATGATAATCACCCGCTGATCGGTTATGCAGTAGTAGCTGTTCATGCGCTTGATGGCACTGCCAATATACTGGTTCAGGATGAGATACAGCGCTGGGAGAATAAAGAAAATGGGAATTACAGTCAGCAGCAGAAACAGCCTGGCGGCCTGAATCATCATGGCAATGCCAAACCCCAGCCAGACAACAAGCACAGGGAAAAAGAACCAGTCAACAGAACGCAGACGGATACCACGAGCCGGAGCGCCATGCCAAAGAAGCTGCTCCCCCGGCTGCAACAGGGACTGCAGGGTGGTGAGCTTGGCTTGCTGCTCTTGATACAGATGGTTTTCGTCCATATGGCAGGAGTCCTTTCTTGCTGATAGAATGAGATTGATCCAATCATTTCAGAGGCTGAATCTGCAAAATGGGGATATATGACAGAGCTTAATTGCTCTTATGTCCGTATAATTGGCGGTTAATGATGGCGCTGGCCTTCTCTAAATCGGTGTCGGAGAGGTTGACCAGGGCGCCACGGGTGGTTTCCCAGAGGGTATAGCGGGTACACCATTCAGAGGGCAACAGATACAGGGTTGTCACATCCAAATGTCGTTTGGAACGCTCCAGATAGGGGATATTGGGATATTTGCGGCACTCCACCCGCCAGCCGTAAACCAAAACCACCTGCCGGTCGGTGATGAGATACCAAGCCCCACGGAGCTTGTAATGCCGCCGGAAAGAGGGGAACAGACCCAGAAACAGCACCGGGAGGCAGAAGAACAGCAGATACGCCGCCCCATCCAGGACAGACACGATGCTAAGAATCAGGAGAAAGACACAGAAGACCAACTCCAGCCAGACATCAGCCCGGTGCAGGAAGTAACAATGCCGGGGCTTTCCTTCCCAGAGAATCTCCTCATCCGGTTGCAGGAGGCCAAGGGCGATTTGTCGGGGAGAGAGCGGGGGAGTAGCCATGGGAATGACCTCCTTTACTGAAGCGGGCAGTCCTCACGCCGGTGGCGCTTTTCGCATTTGCTGCCGAATCAGGCTGGCGACATCGGTACCATTGGCGATATGCACCAGTGCGGCACGGTAATTGCCCCTGGAACTCCAGTGGTTTCTGGCACGTCCCTGAACGTTCAGAAGTTGCAAATAGAGGGTGCAGGTGTCTTCACCATCAAATTCCACTTCCACGCAGGGAATCTGATGATACGGAAGAAACACGATTCTGCCCAGCGTGACCAGAATGACCCGACGGTCCGTGACGGCATACCGGGAACGGTTCAACACCCAGATTTCCCGGAGGGAACGGATGAAGAAAATCACGCCGAGGACAATCATGGCATAGGGAAACGTTTCATACTGCGGGTGAACGCCTGTGCAGAGCCAGAGGATTCCGACAATCAGAAAACCTAACGCCAGAAGCAACAGCTTTATGTTGGCTTTGCGGAAAAAGTAACCTTTGGCGGGGCTGTCTTCCCAAAGAACGGTTTCCTCCGGACGCAGGCAGAGGTGAATCTGCTTCCTCAGGGAGAGTTGCGTGGGGCCGATTTTGTGCATTTCCATGGGTTGCAGTCCTTTCTGGAAACAGCAGGCGCAGAATCACTGCTTCATTGCCTGTTGTTGCTGAATAAGTCCATAGACCTTAACCGCATCCCGGATATGGTACAGCCCCTTGCGGTGGGAATCGGTAGCCATGACCTGCCGGCCTTTGCGGACGGTGGGGATGCGGGCGGGGGAAAGGTAGATGCAGCCCTCGCCGTTTTTCCCCGGCTCCAATTCCAGACAGGGAATCTGCGCATAAGTGATGGTATCAATGGCTTTGGGTTCCATGAGGATAATCTTCTGGTTGGTGATGCCATAATAGGTATTCTTCCGGCTGCGGGCTTCTGTCAGGTAGCGCAGTACGGACATATGCAGTCCGATAGACAGCGGCAAGAGACCAAAGAGCCAGAAAACCCCACCGGCTTGGGCAGCGCCGGTACACCAGAAAACAGCAAATCCCAAGACAAACAGCCCCATCAGGCTGCTCTGCAAATCACCCGCCCGGAAGCGGATACCACGAGCCGGAGCGCCATGCCACAAAAGCTGCTCCCCCGGCTGCAGCAAGGACTGCAGGGTGGTGAGTTTTGCTCGTTGTTCTTGATACAGTTGGTTTTCATCCATAAGCTAAGAAGTCCTTCCTGTTGTGCAAACCGAATCCTGTACGGCTCTCGGTGATGTCGTTTGGTCGGGTTTTGTCAGACCTGCCCCGCCGTCAATGCGCCCAGCGCGATAGAAGCCAGCTTGCTCTCAGCGGAGTCAGACCGGGACACCAGGACGATGGGCACTTTGGCACCCACGATGATACCGGCATTCTTTGCGCCGGCATAAAGGCTCATGGCCTTGCCAATGCCGTTGCCGACTTCGTAGGTGGGAACCAGCAGGATGTCGGCTTCACCGGCACCGGGGGCGGTATAACGCTTGTGGTGGCAAGCCTCAACGCTGATGGCCAAATCCAGACCCACAGGGCCGAAGACATTCATATTATAGGGAGCCCAGCGGTCAGTCATGGCAGACAATTCCTTGGCATCCACAGTGGACTGCACCTTGGGGTTGACCACTTCCGCGCCACAGACGCAGGCGGCGTTCATGGCTTCGTAACCCAGAGCCTTCAGCACCCGGGCGGCGTTCTCGAGAATTTCGGCCTTCTTGGGCAGGTCGGGGAAGGTGTTCATGCCGCCGTCGGTCAGGGCCAGCATCTTCTTGCCGGGGACTTCATAGAGCATCACATGGCTGATGAGCCGGTCGGTGCGCAGACCCTCTTCCTTGTCAATGACAGCCCGCATCAGGTCGGCTGTACCCAGAAGACCTTTCATCAGGAAGTGAGCACTGCCGGCACGGACAGCGGCAACAGCCAGCTTTGCGGCTTCGGTGTCGGAATTTGCCTGAACAATGGTGAAGTCCTGAGGATTCTCGCCCAGAGAGACGAGGATTTCCTGAATCTTTTCGGCGTTACCCACCAGATAGCCCTGGGCAATGCCCTGCTTTCTGGCCATGGAGACGGCCTTGAGCACGTCTTCGTCATGGGCGGCGGCAACGGCGATGGTTCTCTTTTCGGGGCGGGCAACGGCGGCCTGCAGAATGGAAGCAACAGTATTATACATAGAATCAAATCTCCTTTTCGTATTCACGGGCAGCCTCTCCGTGGAGGACACGCAGAGCGCCCAGCGCCAGGGACTTCATTTCTTCCTCGCCGGGGAGGGTCAGAATGGGGGCGATACCCTCAACATACTGGCTGATGGCGGCGATAAAGGGCTTGGCATAGGCCATGCCGCCGGTAAAGACGATGGCATCCACCTTGCACTTCAGGACAGCGGACATGGCGCCGATATCCTTGGCCAACTGATAAGCCAGAGCATCGAAAATCAGCTTGAATTCCGGGTCATTCTCTACACAGGCCTTGCGCTCGATTTCCCGGAAGTCCTTGGTGCCCAGATAGGAGAACACGCCGGACTCCGTACCCAGCATTTTCTTGGCTTCTTTCTTGGTGATGCCGGAAAAGCACAGGTTAATGACGGCGTTGACCGGAAGACTGCCGCCCCGGTCAAGACCCATAGCGCCCTCATCCTTAACGTTGTATACGTCCACACAGCGGCCATATTCATGGGCAGCCACGGACACGCCACCGCCCAGATGGACAACGATCAGGCGGGTTTCTTCATAAGCCTTCCCCAGTTGCTGGGCGGCTTTGCGGGCAATGGATTTCTGGTTCAGGGCATGGAAGAAGCTCTCTCTCTGCATACCCTTAAAGCCGGAGACATGGGCGATGGGGGTCATTTCGTCCACGCAAACGGGGTCGACGAAGAAAGCGGGGATACCTGCGGGCTGAGCCAGCTCTCTGGCCAGAAGGACACCCAGATTGGAGGCGTGCTCGCCATAAGGGGGGTCCATCACATCCCGGATGACCGCATCGGTGACGGTATAAGTGCCGGAGGGAATGTGGCGCAGCAGACCGCCTCTGCCGCAGACCGCCTGGAAGTCAGACATCTGATAGCCTGCTTCGGAAAGGGCCTTAAGAATCAGTTCTTTGCGATAGGGACCCTGATCCACGATGTGGGAGAAGGGTGCCAGTTCCTGGGCGCTGTGGTCCAGACTGGCCTTAAAGATTTCTTCTTCCTCCCGGAATACGGAAATCTTGGTGGAAGTTGCGCCGGGGTTGATGACCAGAACCTGCATAATGATTACCTGCCTCTTTCGTGATGATAATGGAGATTTGGTGAAAACTACCGATAATTTCTGTGCAAGGTGGTCGGGTTGTATGATGTCTGACCAAAACTTGTCTGATATATCCGGTAGATGTATGATGTTTCCTGCGTATATTCTATCACGGCGGGAGAATTCTGTCAACACCGGGAGAAAGCTAAATTGTAATTATTGTGGGGATTGTTTGGAAGATAGGAGCGGGAGAAAAAACAGCACCCGGCGGGGGCCGGGTGCTGGGGTGGGATTCGTATTTCGCTAATTACTCTTTATTAGCCTCGAAAAGGACAACGTATGTATCGCCTTCGAGCCACTGAAGGACATCGTACTCAAAGATACCGCCGTTGATAATCATCTTGGGAGCATCGTCCTTGTAGCCGGAACCAATGGAAACAGTACCGCCGAGGAACTCGCCACCGTTGATGGTAATGGTGGTATTGGCGTGGCTGTTGCCGTAGGAGTAAGTATACAGAACATTGTTATCCTCGCTGGGTGTTTTAGTGGATTGGAGCGTACCGCCGTTGATGGTCACGGTAATCTTGGGAGCGGCATTGCTATTAGAACCGGGCAACTGAATCCAGGCAGGAGTCTTCGCCTCAATCGTGCCGCTATTCATAACGAACACAACATTATCCTGATTGTATTTTGCAACACGCAGAGCGCATCTGTCGCCAATCAGGGTACCGCCGTTGAGGATGAACTCACCATGGTTGTCAACCGCATAGCTGGCACCGCCATCGCTGTCGTTGGTGACGGTAACGCCCTCGCCAATAATCAGCTTACCGGTGTTGGTGATGGTATTGGTGGCATAGGCGGGAATAGTGCCCAAATCCGGGTTGTCCGCAATGAAGGAAATCGTGCCTTCGCCGGCAATTTCAAGAGTACCCTTGTTGTTGATGATGGCAGCAGCCTTTCCATCGTTAGACACGGTATAGCTAAGGTCATTGCCATTCAGGTTCAGGTAGGTATCCGCACCAGCAGGAATATTCATGGTTTCGGTAACGGTAACATCTTCTTCCAGAACCACAATGCCACCGGCAGTGAGGGCGGTTTTCAGTTCCTCGACAGTGGAAACACTGGTGACGGTGGGAACATTCAGATTGGCATTGCCTTCCATCCAGTCCTTAACATTCTCCGCGGTGATTTTACCGAAAGCGGTATCCAGAGCGGTTTCGGCATCGGCAAAGCCCTCAGTCTGCACAGCCTGAGACAAAGCCAGAATCTCATAGGAGTCGCCCAGCAGTTCCATATCTTCGTTGGTCGCATTATGGGTCATAACAACCTGCAGCAGAGAGGGATGGGACTGGTTGCCGGGTTTCAGAGCTTTCTGATAGGTGGCAACCGTAATCATATAACGAGTGTCGTTGATTGAAACATAGCCGACATTGATCCAGCCGTAAGTATCACCGCCATTGACATTGTTCATAAACTCCTTGTCGGGACCCTGACTATACTCCATACCTTCGGGGCACTCAAAAGCGATGATGGTACGGAAGTAGCAATCGGACTTACCGGTGTTCTCAACAAAGATCATCTTGTCCATGACATTGGCCAGCTTGCTGTCATTCCACAGACCATTGCCAGCGGTGCCGGTGTGAACATAGTCACCCCAGTAAAACAACTTAGCATTGTCCATCTCTGCAGTGTAGTCGGTGGCGGCGTTGTTGGCTGGAACGGCAGGATAAAGAGCCTGACCCTGCTCAAAGTCAACCAAGGCGCCTTTCTTGACACCATTGCCCGCACCGGGTTCACCTGCGTCGTAAGCAACGCCCTCGGCTCTCTGATACTCGTGCTGATCAATGTACACGTTCCCCAGCGTCATCACATTGACCTGCTCGTCGGTGTCCTGCAAGTAAGCCATGGTCAGGCTCACAGACAGGGCTGCCGTCAGCGCGACCACCAACAGCAGCGCCAACACTTTCTTGAATTTCGACATATAAATGCCTCCTTAAATGATTTTGACGGCACCGCAGGTTGACCATCCCCCACCGATGCCGACAGGATTGGGAGATGCGCTGACCAGATCGTGTCAAAATGTCTACTTTTTGGCAGTCGTTTTCCGGTAGATTTTATCGGCGAAAAATCGAAAAAACCTGTAAATCATCCTTGCAATTTGCCAACAAATCGTATATAATCAACC
>SVLX01000049.1 GCA_015067725.1 Oscillospiraceae bacterium
TAGAGGCCACCTTTCGTTTGTTGTAGCGGTACATTCATTCTAAAGGATTTTGTCTCTATGCTCAACCTTTTTTATTGTGATAATGGGGTTGGGTTTGCACCCAACCCCAACATTTATTATAGAACCGAAAACAGGATAAAATTCTGCGATTTGCGTGTCAATTTCTACAAACTATATCTTGCAATTTGATACAATCTCTGTTATAATACCCATCGTGGGGTAGTGGGTAACCGTCCTCTCCCAATGATGGGAATCTGTCGCAAATTTCGATCCCATACCCTCAATTTACAAAAACAAAAATACTGAATCACATCAGAAGGAGACTGTAATCTATGGCAGATGTCAAGAAGATTCCCCAGCGCAGCGAAATTGCCGCTGCTGATAAGTGGGCTGTGGAAGACCTGTATACCAGTGATGAACTCTGGTTTGAAGATTTGGAGAAGGCCAAGGCCATGACGCAGGAGCTGGCCGCTTTTGCCGGCCGGCTGTCCGAAAGCGGCGATACCCTCTTTGCCTATTTGGACAAGGTAGAGGCCGTCGATGTGCTGGGTAGCCGTCTGGCCAACTATTGCATGCGTAAGGCTGACGAGGATACCCGCGTCGCCAAGTATCAGGCCATGAAGGGTCAGTTCTCCGGTGCATTTGTGGCTCTGCGTGCCGCCACCAGCTTTGAAACCCCCGAAGTCCTCTCCATTGACGACGAGACTCTGGAGGGCTTCTATGCCAAGCAGCCCAAGCTGGAGCGTTATCGCCGCTACCTGTGGAACATCCGCCGCCGTAAGGCGCATGTCCTCTCCCCCGCTGAGGAGAAGTTGCTTGCCGCCGCCGGTGAGATGGCCCAGTCCCCCTCCAATATCTATGGTCTCTTTGCCAATGCCGACATCAAGTTCCCTGACGCAGTGGACAGTGAGGGCAATAAGCACCCCCTGAGCGCCGGTACGTTCGTCGCCTGCGAGGAGAGCCCTGACCGGGTGCTGCGCCGCAGTGCTTACGAGACCCTCTATGGCACCATCGGTGGCTTCAAGAACACCGCCGCCGCCATCCTCGCCGCTCAGGTCAAGCAGCTCCAGTTCTTCTCCGATGCCCGGAAGTATGACAACCCCATGCAGGCTTCTCTGGATGCCACCAATGTCCCCACTTCCGTCTATCTGAACCTGATCGAGGCCGTCCATCAGAACATGGACAAGATGCACCGCTATGTCCGCCTGCGCAAGAAGTTGCTGGGCGTGGACGAGCTGCACTTCTATGATGTCTATACCCCCCTGCTGCCCGATGCCGACCGCCATATCCCCTTTGCAGAGGCAACTGAGACCGTCTACAATGCTCTGGCTCCTCTGGGCGAAGACTACCGCAAGATTCTCCGTGAGGGCTTCGATAACCGCTGGATTGACGTCTATCAGAACGAAGGCAAGCGCTCCGGTGCTTACTCCGCCGGTGCCGCCATCCATCCTTATGTCCTGCTGAACTACTCCGGCACACTGGACAGCCAGTTTACTCTGGCACATGAGATGGGCCACGCCCTGCACTCCTACCTGTCCAACCGGACGCAGGCTCCCCTGGATGCGGACTATGTGATCTTCGTGGCAGAGGTTGCTTCCACCTGTAACGAAGCCCTTCTGATGGAATACCTGCTGGGCAAAACCACCGATAAGAAAGAGCGCGCTTACCTCATCAACCACTTCCTGGACCAGTTCAAGGGTACACTGTACCGCCAGACCATGTTCGCCGAGTTTGAGCTGAACATTGGTCGGATGTTCCAGGAGGGCAAGACGCTGACCGCCGAACTGCTGTGCAATGAGTACCGCCGTCTGAATGAGATGTACTTCGGACCCGATATGGTGGTCGATGACTACATCGCTCTGGAATGGGCCCGTATCCCCCACTTCTACTACAACTACTATGTCTTCCAGTATGCCACCGGTTACTCCGCCGCCATCGCCATCTCCCGGAAGATTCTGGCCGAAGGTGAGTCTGCGGTTAAGGATTATCTGGGCTTCCTGTCCGGCGGTTGCTCCAAGAGCCCCATCGACCTGTTGAAGGGCGCCGGCGTAGACATGACCACTCCCGAGCCCGTCAATCAGGCGCTGGAGCTGTTCGGCAAACTGCTCGACGAAATGGAAGAACTGATGCAGGACTGATATGGCCGAAGTTTTCATCCCTACCCTGCATACCTTTGCCATGAACAATATCTTCACCGGCTCTCTGGGTCTGCTCCGCTTCCGCATTGCCCCCAACATCGTCATGGCCACCCCAAAAGAGGTGAACATGGAGGAGAGCTCCATCACCGCCCAATTCTGGCACGGAATCTACTGCTACGAAAAGAGCGAGATGGAGGGTGAAGAAACTTTCCCCATGACGGAAGAAGGAAGACAGGCCATGAAGCGCTGGCTGGAAGAACAAATCCAATAGTCCCCTGCCCCCTCCCATTGATTTGGGAGGGGGATTTATTTCCCATTATTGGGAATTTATTATTGACTTTCAATAATATATGTGATATACTACGACCCATTAGGAGGTAATGACCATGAACTATAAACTCAGCGCCCGGATCATGCTCTGGGCCGTACGATTCTGTATGCTCGCCCTTGTCGCCCTTGCCGTCTTTGCCCCGAAGGTGGTGCAGTGGTACGTTGGCATTCGCCGGATGGAGGATGTATTGGGCACGGTGATCCTGGTGGCATTTTATGCCTGCACCCCGTCAGTGGCCTTGGCCCTGTGGACCATGGACAGACTTCTGCGGCGATTCACCAAGGGCGATGTATTCACCCGCAGCAATGTGAGTCTGATCCGTCTGATTTCCGTCTGCTGCGCACTGGTGGCTGTGGCAACCATCTGCGGCGGTATCGGCTACCCTCCCCTCTGGTTTGTGTCTCTGTTGATGGCCTTCTTGTGTCTGGCCGTGCTGGTGGTGGCGCAGGTTTTGGATGCCGCCGCCGCTATCCGGGAAGAAAATGACCTGACCATTTAAGGGGGAATAATATGGCAATTGTTGTAAATTTAGACGTGATGCTGGCCAAGCGAAAGATGTCCTCCATCGTACTGGCTGAGCGGGTCGGCATTACCCAGGCCAATCTCTCCATCCTGAAGACCGGCAAAGCCAGAGCCGTCCGCTTTTCCACCCTCAATGCCATCTGCCGGGAGTTGAAGTGCCAGCCGGGCGACCTGCTGGAATACCGCCCTGACAATGATGAGGGACTGACCGACGAAATCTGAGCCCCGCAGAAAGGAGCATCCCCATGAACCCTCAGGAATCCAACAACTATCCCGAATCTTTTGACTATACCCCCACCCCGCCTGCCATTATCTTCCCCGCAGGACGCAGGGAACTGGTCTTTGCCGCCTTTTCTCTGATCCTGTGCCTGCTTACCACCAATTGTTTCTTTGCCGGTGGCATCAATCTGGGCTATGGGCTGTCCTTTTGCGGTCTGGGTCTGTGCAGTCTGGTCTATTTGGGGCGGCGACTGCGCTTTTCCGGCTGGAGCATTTTCCTGCTGGTGTGTGTTCTGGCGCTGGCGGCGGTTTTGGTCTACAGCAACGATGGATTTGTCAAATTCATCGTCCTGTGTCTGATGCTCTTTGGCTGGTTTCAGGCTCTCGCCAACCTGACCGGGACAACTGCCAACAACCCCGGCAGCATCCGCTCTCTGGGCGATGGCGCTGTGGTGGCTTTTGACCGCTCTTTCCGGGAGATGGGGAGCAATCTCCGGGGTCTGGGTCACATGGAGACGCCGCAGGGTGTACAGAAGCGGAAGACCGGAGCTGTGCTGGCCGGTCTTGCCCTGTCTGTGCCCATTTTGCTGGTGGTCGTGCCTCTGCTGGTGGCTTCCGATGCCGCCTTTGAGGGGTTGATTGAGAAGGCTGTTTTCTTTGATACCGAGATTATGGTCAGCACCCTGATTTTTGGTCTGCTGTTCTTCCTGCCGGTCTTCAGCCGGAATCTGACGCTTCGGCGGCAAACCCACACCATCCCTCAAGTCTCTGGCGAGTACCCCGGGAAAGCCCCCGCCATCACCCTGAATACCATTCTCATTATGGTCGGCATCTTCTATTTGCTGTACCTGCTGTCTCAGCTTGCCTATTTCTTCAGTGGCTTCTCCGGGATTCTGCCGGAGGGCTTCACCTCCTCAGAATATGCCCGGCGGGGCTTCTTTGAGATGTGCGCCCTGTGTGCCATCAATCTGGGACTACTGACCCTGTGTTTGTCTCTGGTGCGGCGGGTAAATGGGCAGATTCCTCTGCTTACCCGGCTGTTGAGCCTCTTTGTGTGCCTGTTCTGCCTGGTGCTGGTGTCGGTGTCTATTTCCAAGATGTCCCTGTATATCGCCGTCTACGGGCTGACACGGCTAAGGGTTCTGACCACCATCTTTGACCTCTGTCTGGGGGTTGCCATTCTCTGCGTAGGCATTTGGCTCTTAAACCCCCGATTCCCCTACATGAAGGTCATTCTTGGTGTGGTCTTTTTGGCGGTCATCTGCACCGGTTTTATGGATGTGGATACCCAGGTCGCCCGGTACAATGTGAAGGCTTATCAAACCGGCAAGCTGGAGACCATCGACCTGGAGACGCTGGAATTCCTCTCCGGTGGCGCAACTGAACCTCTGGTGTCTTTGCTTCAGGATGACGACCCGGAAGTCGCCAGCGAAGTGGGCTTTATCCTTGCCCGGCGGCTGGAAGACAGCTATACCTGGGTCAAAAACGAAGATGGCACCATCCGCTTCATCCCCCGGGATACTGACCTGCGGGGCTGGAATCTGAAGGGTCAGCAGGGAGAAGATGCCCTCGCTTCCATTGCCCACCAACTGATTGACGAGCTGGTGGAAATGGGGTATATGGACAGTCAGTTTGCCGAATCCGCCCAACCCCTAAAACCATAACCCTATGGGCAACCCCACCCCTTAGTGGAGTCTTCACAAACGAGGAGGTAACCCATGAACCCCAAGGTCCGAACGCTGAATGAGCAGACACTCAGAACGCTGATGCACGTTTATATGAGCTGCACACTGTTGTCCTTTCTGCTTTCCTTCTTTTTCGTCCCGCTGCCTTTGCCGGGTTCCAATACCATCTTCTATCTGTTTGTTTCTCTCATGCTCTTCCCGGAAACAGAGACCGTATTCTCCGCCATTTTTGCCTTACTGATTCTTCTGACCATGTTCATCTACCCCGTCTCCCTTCTGGCAAGCTATATTCTGGCGCTGGTGAAGAAGTGGTTTCGCTTCTTTGGGATTCTGATGGCCATCAATGTCCTGATTGGACTCTCGCTGTTGGGGGCTGTTGTGTTGGTGAATCATATCACCCCGCCTTTTTGGGTTGCTGTAGATGTCATCGTCAACACCTTCTACACCATCTACTACTTCCGTCTCCAAAAGAAATTCGCCCGGGAGCAGGCTGAACCGGCTCTGCACGATACCAATCAGCCGGAGCAAACCCCATGAACCAAAATGTCCCCCATAAGAAACAGGCTTTCTCTGTCTCTTATGGGGGTAGCTTTTATCCCGGCAATTCTAGGTCTCATCCGAAAAACTCCCCCTAGGCGAACCCGGGGGGAGAAAATCAGACAATTGGACTTATTCCAGAGTCAAACCAGAAGACGCAGAACGGATGGACATCCCATAGACCTCGATCATCGCCTTAACCAGAGACTCGGCATCCTTTACGCCGGCCGTCTCATAGGGGGAATGCATGGCAAACTGAGGCAGACCCACATCCACGGAGGGGATACTCACATGGGATGTGGAGATATTGCCCAGAGTAGAGCCACCGGCAAGGTCAGCCCGGTTGCAGAAGGTCTGGACATTCACGCCGGCTTTCTTGCAGGCGGTGCGGAACAATGCGGAGGTAATGCCGTCGGTGGTGTAGCGCTGGTTGGCATTGAACTTGATGACCACGCCGCCATTGATGACAGGGCGGTTGGTGGGGTCAGAGAATTCGGGGTGGTTAGGGTGCAGGGCATGGGCATTGTCTGCGGAAACCTGGAAGCTGTTGGCCAGAGCCCGGCTGTAGTCCATACCGGTGCAGGCGCAAATCCGCTTCAGGACAGACTCCAGGAAATTGGAGTCAGCGCCCTGCATAGTGCCAGAGCCCACTTCTTCATTGTCAAAGACACAACAGAGCTGGACACCCTTACCGGGCTTGGCGGCAATCAGGCCCTCCATGGTGGCCCAGGCGCACTGCAAATCGTCCAGACCCTGAGCGGAGATATATTCATCCTCCGCGCCCCAAATTTTGGCCTTCTCCCGGTTATACAGATACAGGTCATAGCCCAGAATCTGCTCCTCGGTGCAGCCGGCGGCCTCAGCAAGCTGCTTGCGGAAACAGCCCTTGGTACTCATGGAGCCCATGAGGGGGATCATGTCCACGGCGGGGTTATAGGTATAGCCATCGTTGGCTTTCCGGTTCATGTGAATGGCCACATTGGGAATCATGCACAGATCCTTGTCCAGATTCACCAGACGGATCTCCATGCCCGTCTCGCTCTCCACCATGACCCGACCGGCAATGGACAGGGGTCTGTCCATCCAGGGTGCCATGAGCATACCGCCGTAGCGCTCCACCGCCAGCCGCAGATACTGACCGGCAGTCTCCAGCTCGGGATTCTCCTTGACCTTGAAGGTGGGGCGGTCAGAGTGGCTGGCCGAGAGGATAAAGCCCTCGCCCTTGACCTCAGGCAGGCGGAAAGCAATGATGGCAGAGCCGTTGCGGGTGACAAAGTACTTGCCGCCCTCTTCCAGCGCCCATGCCTCGCCCTCACCCAGAGCTTTAAAGCCCTGAGACTCAAGACGGGTCTTCAGGTTGTGGATGGCATGGAAACAACTGGGACTATTGTCCAGGAAAGACATGAGTTCACGAATATCAGCCATGATTTATTCCTCCAGCAAAGAAATGAACAGATCGATTTCGTCGGCCAATACCTGCAGGCCCTGTCTCCAGAAAGCCTTGTCGGTCAGGTCGATATCGGCCACCATAGCGGCCTCCTCCACGGTGCGGACCGTGGTCTCGTGGAGCAGCTTCTTGTACTTGGGCAGGAACGCCTCGCCTTCCTTCTCATACTGGGCGTACAGACCCCGGGCGAACAGGCCGCCAAAGGCATAGGGGAAGTTATAGAAGATAGGACCATAGTAGTGACCCTTGCAGACCCACATGAAGGGATGGAGAGTCTCTTCGGCAAGGCCGTCACCATAAGACTTCTTCTGGGCGTCCACCATCAGCTCACACAGCCGGTCAGCAGACAGGAATTCCTCATTGCGGCGGGCAAAGACACTGGCCTCAAAGCGGAAGCGGGAATAGATGTCGCAGATAATCTGGGTGGCATCCTGAAGCTGAGACTCGATGAGGGCCAGCTTCTCTTCCTTGTCCGTGGCAGCAGCAATGGCGGCAGCCATAATCACACATTCATTGAAGGTGGAGGCAGTCTCGGCAACGGGCATGGAATAGTCCTTGTTCAGGGGGCGATGGTCGCGAATCTGCAGGTTGTGGAAGGCATGACCCAGCTCATGGGCCAGGGTCACGATGTCACTGAACGAGCCATCATAGTTGGTCAGGATGCGGCTCTCGCCCAGCTTCTCCACGCCCGCGCAGAATGCGCCACCCCGCTTGCCTGCCCGGGGATAGAAGTCAATCCAGGCATTGGCAAAGGCCTCAGCCACCATATCCCGAAGCTGACCGTCAAAGGTGCCAAAGAGGTTCACCAGATAGTCTCTGGCTTCTTCGGTGGTATAGGTCTTGGAGCTGCCACCCATGGGGGCGAACATCTCATACCAGGGCAGGCTGCCTTCATAGCCCAGAGCCTTGGCCTTGGCCTTCAGGTAAGCCCAGAACTTGGGCAGATACTCATCCATAGCCTCCAGCATGGCATCCAGAGTGGCCTTGCTCATGTTGGCGTGCTTCAGGGTCATGTCCAACGGGGACTCATAGCCACGGAGCTGAGCCTCATTGAGGGTCTCCAGCTTGATGGAGTTGAGGGCAAAGGCCACGGCGTCCTTAATCTTGTCATAGGAGGCGATTTCTGCCTCATAAGCGGCCTTACGGACAGCGCCGTCGCCGTCATAGGCCAGATTGCGGATGGCGGACAGATTGGTGGTGCCGCCGTTATAAGGCACTTCCAGAGTACTGGTCAGATGGGACTGCAAATCGCTCCATGCGCTGGAACCGGACAGGGACATCCGGGCCAAAATGCTCTCCGCCTGTGCGCTGAGGAGGTAACTGCTCTTTTCCTTAATCATGCGGAAGAAGAAGCCATACTGACTCAGGACTTCGTCTTCTGCAATGACCTGCTCCAGATTCTCCACCTGTGCGGCATAGCTGCGGAAGCGGGCATCGGCACCGGCAGTGGAGCTGACCACGGCCATGACCTGACCCAGAGCAGATGCGGCCTCAGCGTCGGTAGCATCGGTAGCCTGCCGCAGACTGGCATACTCTGCCAGAGCGCCCGTCAGGTTGTTGATTTCCTCCAGCGCATCAATACAGCCCCGGAGTGCCTGCTTGGGCTCCATTTCGGACAGGGTTTTGGTGAAGGTTTCAAAACGGGCGCAGGCAACCTTCAGTGCCTGCAAATCACCGGCATAGTTGGGGTCAGAGAATCCCCGGTACAGGGGGTCAAGATTCCAGCATTCGTTCATTATCATTTGTCTCCTTTCTGGGAAACACTCCCAGTAACTCTAATATAAATTTACCACGAAACGCCCTTTTCGTCAACCGCTCCGGAAAAATTCCTTGCCCATAACTTGGATTTTTCCAATTTCGCAGGATGTCGGGCTTCATTCTGCGTGTGTTTGTCCGCAGTGTACGGACAGCTTTATGTTTCCGTTTTTAGCAAACTCCCATAGCAAAGAGGATGCACCACCCCTCTCCCGGAGGCAGGAGGAAAAGGGGCGGTGCATTGACTTGCGCAAGCCGGACCTTTCCGGAGACTATCTACCCGCCTCCTGTAAAGTCAACCGGCCGTTGTAAAGCTTATGATCCCGATAGACAATGATGCTCAGTTCGTCTCCGGCTTCGTGTCTGGCCAGAATCAGATTCAACTCTTCCATGCTCTTGACTTCTTCTCCACCGATGGCCACAATGGTATCTCCGGCCCGCAGACCCTGCGCCCAGGCCACGGAATCCTGAGCCACATACATGACATAAAGGCCCATAGGCAGGTCATAGAACGCCCGGTACTGATACCCCAGTACGGTGACCTCCGCCCCCAGAACCGCCCGTCCGGGAACATAGCCCACGGCAACAAGCTGGTCAATAATCTCCTTGGCGGTATTGATGGGGATAGCAAAGCCCAGACCCTCCACTTCGGAGTGATAGGATGAGCCAATCTTCAGGGTATTGATGCCCACCACCTGACCATAACAATTGATAAGCGGGCCACCGGAATTGCCGTCATTTAGAGCGGCAGTGGTCTGCAGGAGCGTCATTTTCCTGCCGTCAATGGTGATATCCCGGTTAATGGCAGAGATGATGCCATTGGTCATAGTGCCCCGCAATTCCAATCCCAGAGGGTCTCCGATTGCCACAGCGATATCCCCCACCTGCAACCGGTCGGAGTCACCAAATTCTGCCGCCGTCAGCCCTTCGGCAAATATCCGCAAGACAGCCAAATCCGTGGCGGCATCCTTGCCCACCAACACCCCGTCATGCTCCGAATTGTCGTAGAGAATCACGGTCATGGTTTCCGCACCCTCAATCACATGGCAGTTGGTGATGATGTAGCCGGATTCTGTCATAATAATGCCGGAGCCATGTTTGGCCGACCCCTCTGCCGGGGTAGCGATGATGGAAACGGTACTGGGATTCACTTTATTGTAGATTTCCTGATAGGACAACCCGCCCTCCTGGGTAGGATTGGCTAAAGGCTTTGGGGTCTGGTGAATCTGGAGTTTCTCCGGTTCGGTATTCTCCGGCATATCGTCTCGCACCAGATTGCCGTCGGTGGAGGTGGTGGGGGTGGTGGATTGCTCTGATGGCAGGAGTGTGCCGTTGTTTTGGCTCTCCCCGCTGGCTTCTGTGACCTCGCCGGGCTGTATATCACCGGTGGCACCGGCCGCCACCAGGCTGCCCAGCAAAACCACCGCCACCAGAATCACGGCCAGCAGACCGCCACTCCGCTTGGGCGGCACGGTATTTCCAGTTTTATAGAAGCCTTCGTCCCCCGCACCACGGTTCATGGGGGCGTATTCCGGCTCCATAGGGGTCCGATGGTCGTGGAACATAAGGTTCTCTCCATTTCAGCAGAAAGGAATTACAGGCTGTTCACCTGTGTTAAGGTAAAGGTAAATTCGGTCTTCCCATCCCGGCTGGTCACGGAGATGTCCTCCCCGTGGGAACAGACGATGGTCTTGACGATGTAAAGTCCCAGTCCCCAACCATCCCGGTTGAGGCTCCGGCTTTTATCCAGCTTGTGGAACCGGTCAAACACCAGAGGCAGTTCCTCCGGAGGAATGGTCTGGCCTGTATTGGACACGGAGACATAGACCTTAGTATCGCTCTCCCGGAGAGTCAGCCCCAGCCGGCCACCCTGAGGGCAGAATTTTACAGCGTTGTCCACCAGATTATAGACCACCTGCGTAATGGAATCCAACACGCCCCGGCCATAGACCGGGTACTCCGGGAAGTCCACCTGAACCTCCAGTGCCTTGTCGTTGATTTTCTTTTCAAAGGTGATCAGCACCTGTCCCAGGCACTCCGCTACATCAAAATTGCCCATTTCCTCCTTGGGGATACCCTGGTCCTGCAACCGGGAAATATCCAGCATACTGCGTACCAGTCGGCTGAGTCGCTTGGTCTCATCGGAGACAATGTCCAGATACTGCCGGGCTTTCTCCGGGGGGATTGTGCCGTCAATAATGCCATCGACATAGCCACTGATGGTCGTCATGGGGGTTTTCAGCTCATGGCTAACATTGGCCACAAATTCCTGCCTCTGGTATTCGCTCTGCTCTAAACTGGCGGCCATATTGTTGAAGGCAATGGCCACCTCGTCAATTTCCTCAGTATTGTCGCCGCCGGTTCTGACCCTGGCCTTCAGGTCGCCGTGACCAAAGTCTCTGGCTGCCTGTGCCAAATCCCGGAGGGGGCGAATCTGACTGCTGGTGAAGACGGAGATACAAATGACAGCCAGCACCAACACAACCATGGCCACCAGCATAAAAATCTCCGTCAACTGCGAGACGATACCGGATGCGTTATGAATGGCCTGTGTAACCACAACAATGCCCACCGTTGTCCCGTCAGGCAAAGCAAAGGGCTGTGCGGCGCAATAACGCTCCTGCTCATAAATCCCCTTCAGGGTCTGGGTGCGGAAGTCTCCGTTTTTACGCAGGATTTCCTGGACATAACTCTCCCGCAGATACTGCCCCGTATGGGCACAGACCGGGACCTGACAGGAACAAATCAGAATTCTGCCGTCGGTGTCGCAGACCAGCGCATCCGTTTTGGACACCTGCGCTGCAACCGTCATATTCATGTTCAGGCTTAAGTCCTGTACATAGCCCCCGGCATACTGGTAGAAGCTGTACGCCGCAGCATAGTCCGAAGCCAGAGCCGCCACCGCCTGGGCATTGGCGGTCAGCTCATTTTCCCGCTCGTCCATCAGATAACTGCGCACCATGCTCCAAAAGGACAGTCCCATAAGCAAGCTGGCAGCGACCAGAATCAGTGCCGTCACGGAAAACAGTCGCCCGAAGGTGGATTTCACGAATTGGTCACCTCAAACTTATAGCCCACACCCCAGACGGTCTTCAGTCCCCACTGGTTGGAAATCCCCTCGAGTTTTTCCCGCAGGCGCTTAATGTGGACATCCACAGTACGGGAGTCACCAAAATAGTCAAAGCCCCAGACCTCATCGAGCAGTTGGTTTCTGGTATAGACCCGGTTGGGAGAAGACGCCAGATGGAACAACAGCTCCATTTCTTTGGGTGGCGCATCCACCTTTTTGCCATCAACCGTCAGTTCAAAGGCATCCATATCAATCATCAGCTTATCAAAAACCAATCGGTTGGCTTTTTTCTCCACCGCACCAACAGAGCGGCGCAAAACAGCCTCAATTCTGGCCAGAACTTCCTTCATTTCAAAAGGCTTGGTAATATAGTCATCCGCACCGGCTTTGAGTCCCGTGACCTTGTCCAGCGTCTCTCCTTTGGCGGTGAGCATGATAATGGGCACCTGACTTTCTGCCCGGATGACCCGACAGACACCCCAGCCATCCATCACCGGAAGCATCAAATCCAACAGCACCAAATCCGGCTTAATGGCCCGGAATTTCTCAACGCCCTTGCCACCGTCATTGGCGATGGTCACGGCATAGCCCTCTTTTTCCAGATAGAGCTGTAACAGCTCTGCAATATTCTTATCATCTTCCACAATCAGTACGGATACTGCCATAGTCTCTTCCTCCTTCCAGACAAGTGCCCGGATTCTCTTTCGGGACCAATTATACTGCAGCAGTCACCGCAAATTGAAGCGCTGCCGTCAGGGTTGGTTTTCCTATATTATATCTGGCTTCTTCCTGCTTGGCATGAACAAATTGTAAAGAGTTCTCAGTCTTTTTGTGAAAATCCCAGCCTCAGCTTTGTCTTTCCAGCCATGTCCGCTCCCGGCTCTGGCAAGAGAACAAAATCACCTGCTCCTGTCCGGATTTCAGGGTGTTGAGGGCGGCGGCCATCCGTTCATCATCAAAATGACTGAGGGCATCATCCAGAACTATCGGCGCACAGGGGAGCATCACCCGGCAAATGGCCAGCCGAACCGCCAGATAAAGTTGCTCCTGCGTTCCCATGGAGCGCCAAATGCTCTCCCGGACGGTATTCTCGCCCTCACCCCGGGTCAACAGAGAAAAATCCGCATCCAGCAGCAACTTCTGATACCGCCCGCCGGTCAGTCCGGAGAGAATCGCCCCTGCCTCTTTGCTGATGCGGGGGGCGAAGCGGCGCCGCAACTCCTGATTGGCCTGGGTCAGCAGTTCCAGTGCTTTGGTTGTGGCATCATACCACTGCGCAAGGGTCTGCATCCGTTCTTCCAGTGTCTGTTTTTGCAGGTTTAATTCCTCCACTCCCGGCAGAGCCCGGAGCTGACCCATACAGCTATCCAGGCGGGAGCTGAGTCCGGCGCAGGCAACCTCTGCCTTCTCCAGTTCGGTTTTCGTCTCCCCGGGGTTAAGGGTCAGGTCGGAGGTTAACTCCCGGGTGCTTAAGGTCTGACCGGAGAGCATGGTTTCCAATGCTCTCCGCTGTCCCCTTGCCCGGATATAGCTGCGCTGTGCGTCTGCCCAGAGGGTCCATGCATCCTGCGCCCTGTGGAGGGATTCCGCGTCCAGCTCCTGCTCCCGGGCATCCAGTGCGCTCTGCCGGTCTTCAAAATGCTGTTTCCGGAGATTTTCCCGCTCTGCGGCTTCCAATGTCTTGTCCCGGTAATCTTTTGCCAGTGCCACGGGGTCTTCGCCACCATAGCTCTCTGCCATCCGCTCCTGCCATTGTTGCAGATTCCGCAGGGCGCGCCGCTTTCCCTTCTGCCGGACAGAACCCACAATGGCCAGAGTCAGTCCCAGCACACCAATCAGCAGTCTCCACCAAATCTGCCCCGGCTGGCTGAACAACCCCACCAACCCGGCCACCAGCATGGCTAAACCCGGAATCAGAAGAAGCAGTCCGCCACCCTTCTTCGCCTCTGACTGAAGCGCTCTCAGCCGGGACAGATGGCTCTCTGCCTTCTCCATGGCCTGCTCCGGAGTCAGCCCCAGAAAGCACTGCGGCGGCTCAGGCGACCCAACGCACGGGAAGATGACCCGCTCCAGGGCCAGCGCCTGCTGTTGCCGGTGCAATTCCTTCCGGGCATCCAAACCCATGGCGGTCATGGCCATGGACGGCAGTCCTCTGCACTGCTCTGTGGCCAGTTGCACAGACCGGGCGGCCTCTGCTTCATTTTGTTTGGCGGTTTCCAGTTGGGTCAGTTTCTCCCGGTCACTCCGGCTGCGCAGGGCATCGGCGTGTTGCCGCAACTTTTGTTGCCATTGCTGCTGCCGGGTCAGCTCCTGCCGCAAAAGACGGGCTTGCCGCTCCAAATCCTGCTGTCGCTCCAGATTCTTCCGGCACTGCTCCAGCTCCTGCATCACCTGAGGCAGTGCGCCGGTCTGATGGTAGCGGCATTTGTTCTTCAGTTCCCGGAGTTTCCCCTCCAGTGCCACCATCTGCGGATGATCATCACCGGTGGTGACCAGCCGGTTCAGTCGGCGCAGTAAATCATCGTCCTGCGTCACCGCCATGCTTCCGGCTGAGATGAATCCACTGCGGGCATAAACACCCCGCTCCACCCCCAGAAGTTTCATTCCGCAGTTTTCCCCGGTCAATTCCGGGATATCCAGTCCGCTCTGTGTCTCATAAGCACGGAATGCCCCCATGGGGATGCGCCCCTGGGTGGTTCTCTCAATGGTGATGGCCCTGCCTTCCCAGAGGATATCCATCGAGCCGCCCATGGGTTTGCCGGACCAGGGCTGATAATGGGTCTTGTCGGCAAGCTGACCCTGTTTTGCCCGCTGTCGGGTATCAATGCCATAGAGCATAGCCATGAGGAAGGCGCACCATGTGCTTTTCCCCCATTCGTTGGGGGCATGGATGATGTTCAGTCCCGGGGTAAAGGTCAGGGTCTGTTCTTCCAAACAGCCAAAGGTAGCGGTCATGGAAAGAATTCTCATGGCAGTTTCACCTCCTGCCCGTCCAGTAGTCTCCGGCTCAGTTTTGCCGCCAAAGTCAGGGTCTGCTGTTCTTCCGCTCCGGCTTCTTCCATGGCCTTTTGGAGCAAACCAAAGTACAGCCCCTCCAGGGTATCCTCACCGGCAGAGGCCCAAACATCCACCGGCGGCGCAGTTTCATCCCGCAACTCCAGCAGGAAAAACCGTCCCCCAAGCTGTTCCCATAAAGCATCTGTATCCACGGGCTCCCGCTGTCCCGTCAGGATAACGCGGCAAGCCAAATCCGAGGTATCTTCGCCAACCGCCCGGAGAATATCCCCGGCGGCATCTTCGCCCACAGCAACGCTAAGCTCCCGGAATAAGCCCAGACCCAAATCCACAAACCGCACCTCCGGAGTACCGTCGCTTAAGGTGACCACCAGCGCGCCTTTTGTGCCGCATTCATGAAAGCCCCTTCCCATGGGGCAACCGGGCCATGCGCAGGCGGTCTGCCCCGCCACAAAGCCACTGCCCCGGTGGATATGTCCCAAAGCCAGATAGTGGAGGTTCGACGCCGCCACCTGCTCCCGGGTAATGGAGCAATAGGGACTGCCGGTCATCACCGCATCGCCATGGAGCAGGCCCAGCCGGTAAGTTTGATTGCTCTGGCCACGGAAACCCTCCAGCAATGGGGGGCAGTCCATAGCCGTATAACCTGCACCCCAAAGACAGAGGTCCAGGTCATCAAGTACCACAGCCTCCAGTTGAGGTCTGCGGAAAATATGCACATTCTCCGGCCAGACAATCTGGTCGTAGGGAGAATTCAGCCCCAAGGGGTCGTGATTTCCCGGAGCAATAAACACCGGCACGCCCATTTGCCCAAAACAGTTTGCCGTCAACCGAATCAGATCCCGGTCAATGGTACTGCCCTCAAAGACATCCCCCGCCACCAGCACAAGCTGGCATTCCTCCCGGTGGCACAGCTCCACCAGCCGGCGAAGCATTGTCTCCTGCCGGGCTTCCATAGTTGCCGCCTGCCGGGGAGAAAAGGCACGAAACCGACTGCCCAAATGGAGGTCGGCCATATGCAGTAACTTAATCATATACACTCACCCGCTGTGTCTCCAGACATTTTCCCTGACTGTCAATGGTAAAGAGTACCCCCTCCAGCTTTCCCGGTCCGGGGGCAGGCTGATAGCGTCCGGCCAAATCACCCCGGAATTTGGCAATGGAGAGGTCAGGACGAATGCCCAGAATGGAGTTTTTGGGGCCGGTCATGCCCAAATCCGTCACATAGCCGGTGCCACCGGGGAGAATCTGGTTGTCTGCAGTTGGCACATGGGTATGGGTACCCCAGACCGCACTGACCCGCCCGGCAAGCATGTGCCCCATGGCCAGTTTCTCAGAAGTCGCCTCGGCATGAATCTCCACCAGAATTCTTGGGGTATCGATCTGCTTCAGGAGTTTCTCCACCTGCAGGAAAGGATTGTCTGGGCTGTAGTCCATGTTACAGCGGCCAATCAGGTCAATGACCGCCACCTCTCCCGCCGGAGTGTCAAAGCGTCCCCAGCCCTGCCCGGGGAGTTGGGGGGCGAGATTATACGGGCGCAAAACCCGGGGATTATCGTCCATGTAGTCGCAAAGTTCCCGGCGACCAAAGGTATGGTTGCCCATGGTAATCACATCCGCACCGGCGTCAAAAATGGTCTCCGCCTGGTCGATGGTCATGCCCAATATGGCGGCATTTTCTCCGTTGACCACCACAAAATCCGTCTGATACTGCCGCCGCAACCGGGGCAAGTGCTTCTCAATCATCCGCACACCACAATCCGCAACCACATCGCCAACAGCCAATACATGAAAAGCCATAGCCAATCCTCCTTCACAGGTTTTTTTGTCATTATACCCCATATCCCACCAAAACACAACCAAAACCCCAAAATTATCCCATTCTCCAAATTACGACAGCACTTTGCAATCTCTCCATCTGTTCATTGTTCACTTTCCCTGTTCACACAAGCCTGCCCCACTTGTGCCCAATCTCTCCGCCAGCCACAAGATACGGTTTCGTGTCAAAAATTGCCGCCGCTTTTTGTCAGAAGTTGGGGGCAGTTTTCCTTGTTTCCCCGGGCTTTCTGTGATATAATGTGAGTCCATAACGAATACAGTCGGAGGCCCCCATGAACATCACGGACATTACCCTGACCCAAAATCAACTGCATACTCTCCTTGCCGCCCGGGACCCGGATGCGGCTCTGGTCTATTTGTACCTGCGCTGTGGCAATTCCCCGGAGCAGATGGAGCAGGAGCTGGGGCTGTGTGAGGCTCGCCGTGGGCGGGCTGTGGCTACTTTAAGACAATTGGGGCTGTGGCAGGACAATGCCCCCCGGGTACTGCTGAGTCAGGAGCCGCCCCAGTACACGGAGCAGGATGTGATGTCCGCCATGTCCTCCACCCAGGATTTCCCCCTGCTGGTGGGGGAGGTTCAGCGGATTATGGGCCGGATTCTCACCACCGAAGAACTGAAAATCCTGCTGGCTTGCCGGAATTATCTGGGGCTTCCCATGGAGGTCATCAATCTTTTGGTCTGCCATTGCAAGGAAAGACTGCGCAAAAGGGGCAATAACCGCAATCCCTCTCTGCGCTCCATTGAGAAAGAGGCTTTCGTGTGGGCGGAGAAGGGCATTGATACCTTGGAAGAAGCGGTGGCGTATATGCAGTCTGAGAATCTGCGGCAGAGTCAGCTTGCTTCCCTCATGAAGCTTCTGCAGATTTCCGGGCGCGCCCTGACCCCGGCGGAGGAACGCTATGCCCAGAAGTGGCTGGGGATGGGCTTTGACCGGGAGGCTTATCAGATGGCCTATGAGAAGACCTGTCTCAATACCGGGGGTCTTAAGTGGGCTTATATGGACAAGATTCTCGCCAGTTGGCACACCAAGGGACTGCACACCGGGGCGCAGGTTCGTTCCGGCGACCGGGGCGCACCCGCTCCCGCCACCGGGGCCGCCAGAATCGCCCAACAGCAGACCCAGCGGGTGCAATCCGGCAGTGCCGGTCTGGGCGAATTTGAGCGGGAAGCCATTGCCAGAATGCTCCGGGAGCATCAGCAGGAGCAGAATTACACCGAGGAGGGATAACCCATGGCCTACACAGGAGAAGTGCTTCGCCGGGCGAAACTGCGGCTGGAGCAAGCCAAGTCCGACCGGGAGGCAGAAAACGCCCAGCATCTGCGGCAGGCTTATGCCCAAGTCCCCCGGCTGGCGGAGATTGACCGGGAGCTGAGACTCACCATGGTCAGAGCCGCTCAGACCGTCTTTCAGGAGGGCCTGGACGTGCAGGCAGAATTTCAGCGCATCCGGCAGGAAAACCAGAGTCTGCAACAGGAGCGGCAATGGCTCATTGAGGACAATTTTGAAGAAGGCTATTTGGACGACTCCCCCATCTGCCCCCATTGCGGCGGTAGCGGCTATGTGGGAAGCATGATGTGCGAGTGTCTCAGGGAGCTTTGCCGGCAGGAACAGCGCAAGGAGCTGACGGTACTGACCGGGGCGGCGCAGGAGACATTTTCCTCTTTCCGGTTGGAGTATTACCCGGAGCGGTTTGATCCAAACCTGGGGGCCAGTCCCCGGGAGATTATGGCGCTGACATTTGCCACCTGCAGGAAGTATGCCCAGAGTTTCAGCTTAAAGTCCGGCAATCTCCTGCTCAATGGCAATCCCGGTCTGGGCAAGACATTCCTGTCTGCCTGTATTGCCCGGAGTGTATCGGACAGCGGCTATAGTGTGGTTTATGAGACTGCGGCCCGGCTCTTTGGGCTGTTGGAGAAGGCCCGCTTTACCGGCGATGCGGAGGCCCAGAGTCAGGCCGCCCGGTTCACCGCCTGCGAACTGCTGATCATTGACGATTTGGGTTCTGAATTGGTTACGCCTTTTGTACAATCGGCGCTCTATGGGGTGATTAACGACCGGATGCTGGCGGGGCTGCCCACCATTGTCTCGTCCAATTTGCAGTCGGAGGAATTCTCTCAGCGGTATGGCCCGGCGGTTGCTTCCCGGTTACTGGGCAGTTTCCGGCAGGTGACTTTCGTGGGACAGGATATCCGGCTGATCAAGAACCGGGGACAGTGATGGGATGGAATTCCCGGGTTTTATGGGTGTTTTGGATTGTGGATATAGAAAAGCTGGACTTCACCTTGGGTGGTGGAGTCCAGCTTGTTTATTAGTAGGTTAGAGTCGTTCTATTCTTTGTTGGGCACTTCCTCAGGGATTCTGAGTGACACTTTTATTGTTCACGGTCACGTTAGATTCGCCAGCCTTAATCTGATAAAGACCAGCAAAGTCAGAATCCACCGTATTGGTGCCTTCGAGGTTCACCACATAGGTGCCGTTCGTACCATCAATAGAAACAGCGGCAACATGAATACCGTTCCAAGTATTCGCAGCAGCAGTAGCATTGAAGGTACAGTCCTTCACGGTGACGGTCTGTGCCACATTGGTTCCATCCTGGTAGACAAGAATGGCCCGGCCATCGGTGTTAAAGGTACAGCCGGTGAAGGTTGCGGAGGTTGCGCCACCAACCCGGAGATACTCATTGGTGATGTTGAACACGCAGTTGTTGAATTCGCTGGTGCCATCGCCACAGTTGTAGGTATTCTGAATGACACAGTCGTTGTAGACAGCACTCAGTCTGGCATAACCGGCATAGAGCTGGCTGTTGGTCTTGATGGTGATTCCATTAAAAGTCACCTTGGAGCCATCGAAGTTATAATCCAGCTGACCGCCTGCCTCGCCCTGTCCAACGGGGACAACTTCAAGAATGACATCCTTCGTGCCGCTGATGGTCAGAGTCTTGCCCTTGGCGGCGGCAGGAGCATGGTAAGTACCGGGGTTGAGCCAAATCTGGGTCTTTCCGTCAGCGATTGCTTTGGCAAACTCTGCATCGCTGGAAACAGTGGTGAGAGACATACCGCCAAACCACGTAGCAGCCTTTTCAGCAGTCTTGCCGAAAGCGGTATCCAGAGCAGTCTGCGCATTGGCAAAACCTTCAACCTGAACCGCCTGAGACAGGACGAGGATATCCAGCATACCATTGCCGTTGCCGTCGATTGCAATCATGTCCTCATTGGTAGCATTATGCTTCAGGTAGACCTGACAAAGGCTGGGATATGTAGTATCCTCGGCGGGAAGGACACCATTTTCGTGTCTCCAAGTACCACCGCTCAGCTTTGCGCCCAGATACAAATACTCGACAACCCGATAGTTGTTGCCATTGATGTTGACCTTGCCGCCAATGTTAGTAGACTTCCAAGGCTGATCGCCGTTGTGAGTTTTGTCTGCACGGGCAGAAGTTCTGATCAAAGAACCGTCAGTAGAACCAACCTCAATTGCCACAATGGTGCGAACATAGGCATTGCTCTTGCCGGTGTTCTCAACGGTTACAAACTTATCCTGTGCGTTCTTCCCAGCAAAGACCTGCATGGTACCATAGGAATCAACCTGAGTCATCCGGACAACAGTACTATCGTACCCGGCATAAGCGGGGCTGTTGCCGGGCTCATTGGGGTCACCAACGATTGGCAGCAGGGGCTTATTCTGCTCAAATGCCTCCAGCAAATAGCTGTCAGCATATTCACCAGTGCCCTTGACATAAGTACCATCCGCATCCTGCTGACGCTGATACTCATGCTGCTTAATCTTAACGCTGCCCAGGGTCATCACGTTGACATCGCTCTTTTCGTCCTGCAGGTACGCCAGAGTACCGCTGACGGCGATGGCTGCGGTCAGGGCAATGACCAGCAGCAAAGCTAAGGTTTTCTTAAAAATTGACATTTTCATGCCTCCCCGTTATTTTTCGCCTGTATCAAAAAGAAAGCATCCATACCGGCGACACAGGCTCTATTCCGGCAGGATGCGGGGTCAGACATCACCCCACCGCCATAAGACTGTCATATTGTCTACTTTTTGGCAGTC
>SVLX01000002.1 GCA_015067725.1 Oscillospiraceae bacterium
TTGTTTTTCACACTTCAATTTTACGCCAAAACCCGGCTCTTGTACAGTCTTTTCTGCACAGAGCCGGGTTTTGTATTCTTTTGCTATAAGGGCTGCCTCACGTATCTTAGTGAGACAGCCCCTTTTTCTTAAGATAATTTGTCCAGCATGGCCAGAATATATGCCTCAATTTCGTCCAGTGTCCGGGCGTTTTCCATGCTGGGGTAGGCATGACGGGCGAACATCACGCCGGCATCTGTCTTTAAGAAGGCATAGCGCATACCGTCGGCAAATCCGTAGGGCGCAACTTCCTGCAAATACAGCTTTGCCCCGTTTTGCTCCCAACAAGAGTCCTCCCGATAGATGATGGGCATGAAGATTCCGGTCATGCCTTCCTGCAATCTGGAGATGACTTCTGTATCCTCCACCCAAACCCCATTGGAAACTGGGCAGGGGAGCAGTACGCTAACCGTATCCCCTGGGGTACAGTTACCACGGAATACTGCCTCTACATGGATGGTAGCCAGTGCCCGGTAAACATTGTCCCCATTGAAGCTGAGTCTGATGTTTTGAATCCCGGTGACGGTGCCCCGGAAAATGGCTGTATCAAAGTGGGTGAACAGTTCCTCTTCCGTGAGATAAATCAGTTCATTCTTTCCGGTGGGGCAGGGTGCATTCTCGATTTGCTGGATGGTCACTCCCTCGCTTCTGGGTACAGGCTCACCCTGGTGAAAGAGAGATAGTCCCAAAATCACCAAGACAAGGCAAGCGGCAGAGCCCAGGAGCAATGGCCACAGCCTGCGCCTCTTTCTCTGTGGCAGAGCTGCTTCCTCCACCATGTCGTCCTCCAGCTCTGTCATCAGGGCAAACAGTTCATCTTGCTTCACAAGTCAAAACCCCTTTCCAATAAGTATTGCCGCAACTTTGTCCGCAGGCGGCTCAGCGAGACGGAGACATGATTTTCCGTCAGAGAAAACCGCCGGGCAATGTCCCCGACACTTTCAGCATACCAGTAGCGACAGAGAAAAATGCGACGCTTTACCTCCGGTTGCTGTGACAGGAATGCCTGTATTTCCTCCAACAGTAACTTCCGGTCATAGCTTTCCTCCAAATCAGCTTTGCCGGAGACACAGTCACCCAATTCCTCCAGAATCAGCGGAATCTCGCCACAGCCCCGCTTTTGGGCATGGTCCTTCTGATAGCGGTTAAACGCCAGATTCCGGGTCAACTTGCCCAAAAAGGTACGCAGGAGTTTCGGACGGTGGGGCGGCATAGCATTCCAAGCCCTGAGATAGGTGTCATTGACGCACTCGGCGGCATCCTCGTGGTTAAAGAGGATATTCCGGGCGATGGTGGTGAGGTAGTTGCCGTATTTGGTGGCGGTTTCGGCAATGGCCTGCTCATTTTTGCACCAGTACAGCTCAATAATCTCGGTATCCTCCATGGTATCGCCTCCTTTCACCTCTATACACCGGATTTTGGACTGTATCTTACAGGGCGGGAGAAAAATCAGGGATAGAATTCCTCTATCCCTGAAAAGTGGATTATTCATCGTCCTTTTCCCAGGTCAATACCTCCTTGGGGATATAGACCGGGCGGGATTTGGACTGCTCAAAGATTTTGCCCACATACTCGCCAATCAGTCCAAGACAGAAGAGCTGCATACCACCAAGAAATAAAATTAGCACAATAATGGTAGCATAACCGGGAACATCGATACCCCAGAACAGTTTCTGCAAGACCACCACCACCAGATAAATGAGGGCGGCAAAGGCTGAAAACAGGCCGGTATATGTGGCCAGACGCAAAGGCGCAGTAGAGAAGCCGATAATCCCATCAATGGCATAGCGGAACAGCTTACGGAAGGACCATTTGGTGGTACCTGCCGCCCGCTCGCATGGGGTATAGGGGATATAGTGGGTATTGTAGCCCACCCAGGCAAAAATACCCTTGGAGAAGCGATGATACTCCGGCAGTGAAAGGATGCTCTCGGCCACTTTCCGGCGGAAGGTACGGAAGTCGCTGGCATCGGGGTGGAGTTTTACCGTAGACATTTGGTTGATAAGCCGGTAAAATCCGGTTTTGAAGAAGGTCAGGATTTTGCTGTCCCGCCGCTTGTCCTGATAGGCGGCGACAATATCATATTCTGGCTGATCATCCAAAATCTGCACCATTTCGCGGACCAATTCCGGTCGCTGCTGCAGGTCGGCATCGATAAGACTGATATATTCGCCTTTCGCGTGTTCCAATCCGGCATAGAGTCCTGCTTCTTTGCCAAAATTCCGGGAAAAGCTGACCACCTTCACCGGGCAACGCTGAGCAGTATGGAGCTTCCGTAACTCCTGCAGGGTGCGGTCTTTACTGCCGTCGTCAATAAATACCAGCTCATAATCATAGCCACAGCCGTCAAATGCCTGAATCACCGCTTCCTGAAAGGCGGCAACATTTTCTTCTTCATTATAACAGGGGACAACGAGCGAGAGTTTCATGGGATATCCCTCCGAATGAGTTGTTACTCAAGATGCTTTCTATTATACGCCACAATGGTACAATCGTCAAGTCTGGAGGATATTTTTAGATTACGCAAAGTCCGGTTGCTATTTTCTTTAGTCAATGGTACAATAGGAAAAAAGGAGGGATGACCATGTCCAAATACATCATGGCTTTGGATGCCGGCACCACCAGCAGTCGCTGTATTCTTTTTGACCACAGCGGCAACATTTGCAGTATGGCACAAAAGGAATTTACCCAATACTTTCCAAAACCCGGCTGGGTGGAGCATGATGCGGAAGAAATCTGGTCCACTCAGATTGAGGTTGCCCGTCAAGCCATGACCAATGTGGGAGCGGTATCTTCGGATATTGCCGCCATCGGCATTACCAATCAGCGGGAGACCACGGTGGTTTGGGACAGAGCCACCGGGAAGCCGGTGTGTCATGCGATTGTCTGGCAGTGCCGCCGGACTGCGGAATATTGCGACAGTCTCAAAGAAAAGGGATTAACGGAAGTCTACCGGGAGAAAACCGGGCTGGTTATTGATGCCTACTTCTCTGCCACCAAACTGCGCTGGGTTCTGAATAATATCCCCGGTGTGCGCCGGCGGGCAGAGCAAGGGGCGCTTTGCTTTGGCACAATCGATACCTGGCTGATTTGGAAGCTGACCGGTGGAAAAATCCATGTGACCGACTACTCCAACGCCTCCCGAACCATGCTTTTTAATATCCACACCCTGCGCTGGGAAGAAGACATCCTGCGGGAGCTGGACATTCCCTTGTGTATGCTGCCAGAGGTTAAAGCCAGCAGTGAAGTCTATGGCAGGACAGACCCGGCAATTTTCGGTGGCCCCATTCCCATCGCCGGTGCGGCGGGTGATCAGCAGGCGGCGCTCTTTGGGCAGACCTGTTTTATACCGGGCGAGGCGAAAAATACCTATGGCACAGGCTGCTTCCTGCTGATGAACACCGGTGAAACGCCGGTATCTTCCCGAAATGGACTGGTGACCACTATTGCATGGGGGTTAAACGGAAAGATAACCTATGCGCTGGAGGGTTCTGTTTTTGTGGCAGGGGCGGCAATCCAGTGGCTTCGGGATGAGCTGAATCTAATGGATAGCGCGGCCGATTCTGAGTATATGGCGAGAAAAGTCCCGGATACCAATGGTTGCTATATTGTGCCTGCCTTTACCGGTCTGGGTGCGCCCTATTGGGATGCTTACGCCCGGGGGACGATTGTGGGTCTGAGCCGGGGTGTGAACAAATACCATCTGGTCCGGGCAACCCTGGATTCTCTGGCTTACCAGACCCATGATGTGCTGAAGGCGATGGAGGCTGACGCAGGTATCATTCTGTCTTCTCTGAAGGTGGATGGTGGCGCTTCTGCCAACAATTACCTGATGCAAATGCAGTCTGATGTGCTGGACACCCCTGTGTTGCGCCCAAAATGCGTGGAGACCACGGCTCTTGGTGCGGCGTATCTGGCGGGTTTGGCGGTGGGCTATTGGGATTCTCTGGAGGACGTGATGAAAAACTGGTGTATTGATCGGGAATTTACCCGGGAGATTGCAGAAAACACCAGACAGCAATGGCTTGCCGGTTGGGCAAAGGCAATAAGCGCTTGCCGTAGCTGGGCTGCAGAATAAGGCAAAGGACTGCCGGAAAATTGGGCAGTCCTTTTATTTCTTTATTGATGCTTACTTTCCACTGTTCCAGAGACAGTCTCCGGTGATTTCGCTGAGCTTGTGTACGCCACACATCTCCATGGTGTCCCGCAGTTCACCCGCCAGCTTTTGAACATAGATGCCAATACCCTCAGAACCGGCACCATAGACCGAGGTCACAAAGGGGCGACCAATGAGCACCGCATCAGCGCCCAAAGCCAAAGCTTTGAACACATCCACACCGGTACGGATGCCACCATCCACCAGAATGGTCATGTCCTTGCCAACCGCGTCCACAATGGCGGGGAGCACAGTGGCAGTTGCGGGAGTCTGGTCCAGCACCCGACCACCGTGGTTGGAGACAATGATTCCGGATGCACCAGCTTCCAGTGCCTTCATTGCACCCTTCGGGGTCATAATGCCCTTGAGGATAAAGGGCACACCGGCATACTCGATGATTTCCCGCAGTTCGGGAATGCTCTTGGAGCCGGAGGGAGGATTCATGTTCTTCAGGAAGGGCAAACCGGCGGCATCCACGTCCATGGCCATGATTTTTGCGCCCTTGCTCTTGGCATAGTCAATCTTCTGAAAGATCAAATCCCTGCTCCAGGGCTTCACGGTGGGAATGGCAAAGCCGGACTGTGCCATGGCCTCGCACCCGGCAATAAAGAAGGAATCGGCCAGACCGTCACCGGTGAAGGCTGCAATCCCGGCATCCTGACAGCCCTTGACCAGAGCATTGTCATAGACTTCTTCGGTCAGCTCATCGCCATAATGGTTGTGGACGGCACCAATGGGGGCGGCGAAGACAGGGATCTTAAAGGTGTGACCAAAGAGGGTATAACTGGTGTCCACCGGCTCCATGGGGGCGATGGTGTCCATATTGACGAGAATGTCCTGCCATGCCTGATAATTCCGGCGGGAAACAGAGCCTGTTCCCTTGGCACCGGGACCGGGAATGGTATTCTTACAACCGGAGCCGTCGCAGACCGGACATGCTTTGCAGACCGGACCGACATGACCTCTGGCGGCGGCGATGACTTCCTGAAATGTCATGGTATAATCTCCTTTATGTGGATTGAAGGTTGAGCCTTTGGGAAAATCCCCCATAGAAGGCAGTGCCCTGCGTCCTATGGGGGAGAAGCGGATGCGCTATGGAATCATCCGTTCTGCCGCTTCAGCGCCGCTTCCACGAAGCCAAAGAACAGAGGATGAGGACGGTCAGGACGGGATTTAAACTCCGGATGGAACTGACAAGCCACAAACCAGGGATGGTTCACATTCTCCACAATCTCTACCAAATGGCCATCGGGAGACAGACCGGCCAGCATCAGCCCCCTGGCAGTCAGGGTGTCACGGAACTCGTTGTTGAACTCGTAGCGATGGCGGTGACGCTCAGAGATTTCTTCGCTGCCATAGAGGGCATAAGCCTTGCTCTCAGGGGACAGGACACAGGGATACTTGCCCAGACGCATAGTACCACCCTTGGCAGTGATGTTGACCTGATCGGGCATGAGGGCAACCACGGGGTAGGGGGAGAAAGCGTCAAACTCTGCGGAGTGGGCCCCGGTCAGGCCGGCCACATTGCGGGCAAACTCGATAACGGCAATCTGCATACCCAGACAGATACCCAGATAGGGCGTTCCGGTGGTACGGGCGTACTGCGCCGCCGCCACCATACCCTCAATGCCCCGGTCACCAAAGCCGCCGGGGACGAGAATGCCATCACAACCGGAGAGAACATCCTTGGCATTGTCTGCAGTCAGCGTCTCAGAATCGACCCATTTGATGGACACAATGGCATCATTGGCCGTACCGGCGTGGAACAAAGACTCCACCACGGACAGATAAGCATCGTGAAGCTGAACATATTTACCCACCAGAGCAATGTGCACTCTGCGGTCAGCATTCTTGATTTTGCGGACCATTGCCGTCCAACTGTCCAGATTAGGCTTCGGTGCATCGAGTTGCAGCTTCTCGCAGACCACCTGATCCAGTCCTTCATCTGCCAGCATCAGAGGGACTTCGTACAGGGTGGAGGCAGTGGAGTTCTGGATGACACAGCGAGGCTCAATGTTGCAGAACAGGCTGATCTTTTGGCGAATTTCCTCAGTGAAGGGCATATCGCTGCGGCAGACCAGGATATCGGGCTGAATGCCGATAGACAGCAGTTCCTTAACGGAGTGCTGGGTAGGCTTGGACTTCAGTTCGTCACTGCCGGGAATCTGGACAATCAGGGGGACATGAATAAACAGCACATTCTTTCGTCCCTGCTCGGCAGCCACCTGACGGATAGCCTCCAGGAAGGGCAGGCTCTCGATATCGCCCACCGTACCGCCAATCTCAGTGATGATCACATCCACATCTGGGCTGGCCAAAGAATAGACACTGCGCTTGATTTCATCGGTGATGTGGGGGATAATCTGGACCGTGCGACCCAGATAGCCACCGTCTCTCTCTCGGTTCAGGACAGACCAGTAAACCTTGCCTGCAGAGATAGAGGAATTGGCAGAAAGGTTTTCGTCGACAAAACGCTCATAATGACCCAGGTCAAGGTCAGTTTCAGCGCCATCCTCCGTGACGAAGACCTCGCCATGCTGGAAGGGACTCATGGTGCCGGGGTCAACATTGAGATAGGGGTCAAACTTCTGGTTGCGTACCCGCAGACCACGCTGCTTCAGCAGACGGCCCAAAGAAGCGGCACAGATGCCCTTGCCCAGTCCGGATACAACACCGCCGGTAACAAAGATATATTTCATTCCCATATTCCTCCGATAATGATTCTCTTTTTCCGGGCCTTCCGGCTGGCGAATTGAGACCGAAAAGCCAATACAACTCTATTGTATACGATTATGCGAAGAAAAGCAAGTCAGAGTATGCAGGAAATGGCCAAGAACTTTTTTCTGTTATGGCCTCCAGATGGTCAATTGTTCCTCTGGCGACCTCCATAGCGGGCAAAACTTTGAGACGATAATAGAACGCTTTTGCTTTAGGATGTTCAGGTACTTCACTCAGCAACTGTTCCAGTTGGATGCATTCACCGTCCAGCTTGTCGCTTAGCGCAGATAGCCGGGCTGAAAGTCGCTCCTCCCATTGACAGGGAAGGGACAATGCCTGTTTCTCCCGGAGTTGGGAACAAATTCTTCCGCAATAGCGACCCACTGCAGGCAGGATTTGACTCCGGATGATGCTGATCATGGTCAGCGCTTCAATCCGGATGATCTTCCCGTAATTTTCCCGGTGAATTTCCCGGCGTGCCCTGAATTCCTCCGGGGAGAAAATGCCGTGTCCGGTGAGCAACGACACCACTGCAGGATCGACATATGTTTGCAGACAGTCGGCTGTGCATTGGTGGTTTGATAGTCCCCTCCGGGTGGCTTCTATTTTCCAGTGGTCATCATATCCGTTACCGCTGAAGAGAATGCGCCGATGTTCAAAAAATGTCTGGGCAATCAGTCGGTGCAAGTCACTGATGAAATCCCCGGAAGATTCCAGCCGGTCCGCAAACCACTTAAGTTCATGTGCCATGATGGTGTTGAGGGCGATATTGACATCAGAGATGGATTGACTTGCCCCCAGCATCCGGAATTCAAATTTGTTCCCGGTAAACGCCAGGGGAGAGGTGCGGTTTCTGTCGGTGGTATCTCCGGGCACAGCGGGTAAGGGGTCAATGCCAATGGTCATGGAGCAGTTGCCCTCAATCCCATCAATCAGGGTTTGGACGACGGCACTCAGCTCCTGCCCCAGGAAGACCGAGACGATGGCCGGCGGTGCTTCATTTCCACCCAGACGGAGATCATTCCCCGCAGAGGCGGCTGTACAGCGGAGGTAATCCTGATACTCATCGGCACCTTTGATGAATGCCGCCAAGAACAGCAGGAACCGGCCATTCTCCATGGGGGATTTTCCGGGAGTGAAGAGGTTTGTGCCCCCGTCGGTTGCCAGAGACCAGTTATTGTGTTTGCCGGACCCGTTGATTCCGGCAAAGGGCTTTTCATGGAGCAAGCAGACAAGACCGTGCTTCTCGGCAGTCTTTTTCATCAGCTCCATCATCAGTTGGTTGTGGTCGCAGGCGGCATTGACCGTGCTGTAGATCGGCGCAAGCTCATGTTGACAGGGAGCAACTTCGTTGTGCCGTGTTTTTGCTGGGATACCCAGTCGCCAAAGCGCGCTGTCCAGTTCCCGCATATAGCGAAGAATTCTGGGGCGAATTACCCCATAGTAGTGATCGTCAAGCTCCTGGCCTTTCGGCGGAAGCGCACCAAAGAGCGTGCGTCCGGTAAGCAACAAATCCGGACGACGAAGATAATCTGCTTTGTCTACAAGAAAGTATTCCTGCTCAGCGCCGACGAAAGGAGTAACCTGTGTGGTTTCTTTGTCTCCAAAGAGTCTGAGCACTCTGACTGCCTCCCGGCTGACTTCTTCTATAGAACGGAGCAGAGGCGTCTTTTTATCCAGTGCAGCGCCTGAAGGCGAGAAAAAGCAGGTGGGAATGTACAGGCATCCGTCTTTCACAAAGGCATAAGCGGAAGGATCCCAGGCGGTATATCCTCTGGCTTCAAAGGTTGCCCGAAGACCACCGTTGGGAAAACTGGAGGCATCAGACTCGCTGCGAATCAGTGCCGTCCCGGAAAAGGACAGCATCGGCTTGCCGTCCGCACCAATATCCAGAAAACTTTCGTGTTTCTCCGCAGTGATTCCGGTCAGGGGTTGGAACCAGTGAGAGTAGTGCGTTGCGCCCCGGGATAATGCCCAGTGCTTCATGGCTTCTGCCATGGGCTCCGCAATGGACGGAGGCAGCGACTTCCGGTGCTTAACGCTTTCTTGCCACAGGCAGAATATATGGGGATCAAGGATCTTCTTCATCGGTGCTTCGTTGAAAACATCGCAACCAAAGGATTCAAAGATCTCTGTACCCGAATCGGAATTGGCATTAGGTGTATTATACATCAAATCGACCTCCATATCGGTTTATTCTCCATCTGCCCGTTAAATTGAAGGCAGATTGGAGCAAAAATCCACCACCTACGGAAAATTATGGTTTTTTTCTGAATTGTTTCCGAATATTTGTGATTTATCGTTGCAAAATCCGGCGGGATGGCATATAATAGGTATTGAGTGAATCCGCGCACATTTTGGATAACATCTTTTTTGGAGGATATAAAATGGAACGTTATGAAACCCTGAGCATGGAGGCTCTTGAGCAGGAGTATCAATCTGTCGTCGCCGCTCTGTCCGCATGGCGTGACCGGGGTGTTAAGCTGAACATGGCCCGTGGCAAGCCCAGTGCCGCCCAGTTGGATACCGTCTCCGGTTTGCTGACTGTACTTAACAGCGCCGAGCAGTGCAAGGTTGATGGCATGGATGCCAGAAACTATGGTGAATTGGCCGGTCTGCCCTGCGCCCGTAAGTTGTGGGCGGAGCTGTTGGGTTGCCGTCCTGAGGAGACTTTTGTCGGCGGCAACGCCAGTCTGACCCTGATGCATACGGTCATTTCCATCGCCTACTGCAATGGTCTTCTTAACAGTGAGAAGCCCTGGTGCAAGCTGGACCAGATTAAGTTCCTTTGCCCCGCTCCCGGCTATGACCGTCACTTTGCCATCACCAAGTCCTTTGGCGTGGAGATGATTACCATCCCCATGACTGACGAGGGTCCCGACATGGACATGGTGGAAGAACTGGTGAAGGATCCCACAGTTAAGGGTATCTGGTGTGTGCCCAAGTATTCCAACCCCGATGGCATCGTCTATTCCGAGACCGTTATCCGCCGCCTGGCTTCCATGAAGCCTGCCGCTCCCGATTTCCTCATCATGTGGGACAATGCCTATTGCATCCATGAGTTTGATGGTCCTTTTGTGGAGTTCCCCGACATCATTTCCCTGTGCCGTGAAGCCGGTAATCCCAATATGGTCGTGGAGTTCGCTTCTACCTCCAAGATTACCTTCCCCGGTGCCGGTATCTCTGTTCTGGCTACCTCTGTGGAACAACTTGCCCACCTGATGAAGTACCTGGGTGTGCAGATGATTTCTGCCGACAAGCTGAACCAGCTCCGTCATGTTTTGTACCTGAAGGACAAGGCCACTACGCTGGAGGTCGCGCGCCGTCATGGTGACATTCTGCGGCCTAAGTTCCGCATGGTTCTGGACATCATGGAAAGAGAACTGGCTCCCAGAGGGCTGGGTACCTGGCGTAAGCCCACCGGCGGCTATTTTGTCTCCTACTATGGTCCTGACGGTACGGCCAAGCGGGCGCTGGAGCTGTGCGCACAGACCGGCGTTGTGATGACCGGTGCCGGCGCAACCTATCCCTATGGCAAGGATCCCCATGACAGCAATGTCCGTATTGCCCCCAGTCTGCCCCCTGTGGAGGAACTGGAGCAGGCTATGGAGATTTTCTGCCTTTGTGTCCGTCAGGCTGCGCTTGAGAAACTGATGAAATAATCCTTATGGGGCGATCTGCAAAGATAGCAGGTCGCCCCTGAACGAAGCAGAACGTTGATTCCGCAAGGGTATATTCTTGCGGGATCGCAGTTGAGGTGTGGGTATGAGTACGTTACCTTTTGGTGTGGTCCTGTTGTTATCCCTGATCACATCGGCAGTAGTGGCTTTTTTGACAACGCCGCTGGTGAAAAAAATGGCATACCGGGTGGGTGCAATCGATGTACCCAAAGATAACCGCCGAATGCATAAGACACCAATTCCCAGACTGGGCGGTTTGGCCATAGCCATCGGCTTTTTGCTGACGGTGCTATTGTATGTGGAGATAGACCGACAGTTGCGGGGAATTTTGCTCGGTGCCATCATTATTGTGGTTTTAGGCGTTCTGGATGACTGCCTGACCCTGAGGGCATCCGTAAAATTTATCATTCAGATTCTGGCCGCCTGTGTTGTGGTGGGTCATGGTTGCTCGATTCAGTTTGTCACCAATCCGGTTCTGTCCAGCGATGTGCTGTATGTGGATTTGGGTCACTGGTCCGTTCCGCTGACCATCATCTGGATTGTGGCCATTACCAATGCGGTTAATTTTATTGATGGTTTGGATGGCCTTGCCGCAGGTGTCTCCGCAATTTCTGCCGGCTCTTTGCTGGTTATTGCCCTGCTGGTCTCAGAAAGCGGCATTGCGCTGGCGGTGGCAGCTCTGCTGGGTGCTTGCCTTGGTTTCCTTCCTTACAACTTCAACCCTGCGAAGATTTTTATGGGTGACACCGGCTCGACTTTCCTTGGTTTTATTCTGGCCTGCATCTCCATACAGGGCATGTTTAAACTCTATGCGGTGATTTCCTTTGCCGTACCGTTCCTGATTTTGGGTATTCCCATTTTTGATATCTGCTTTGCCATTATCCGCAGACTGGCAAAGCGGCAGAATCCCATGAAGGCAGACCGGGGGCATATCCATCACCGGCTTATTGACATGGGCTTCTCCCAAAAACAGGCTGTGGCCATTACCTATATGCTGGCGGGTATGCTGGGTCTGGCGGCGGTGTTACTGACCACATCCGGAGAAGGGAAGGCACTGCTCCTGATTGGCGCAATTTTGGTAGTTGGTGCCCTGGGGCTGGGTTATATCTTCCATCACAGCGCCCATAAAGACCACGCAGACCACCAGACCGCCAAGCCGGAATCGGCTCATGCGGAGAAAGCAGACGAGGTAGATGTATAACCATGAAACGTAAAATAAAAGTTATGTCTGTATTTGGTACCAGACCAGAGGCCATTAAGATGGCTCCGCTGGTACTGGAATTGGCCGCCCGGGAGGAATTTACCAGCATTTGCTGTCTCACCGGCCAGCATCGGCAGATGCTGGATTCCGTTATGGAAATTTTTGGCCTCAAGGGTGACTATGACCTCGACATCATGGAGCAGCGGCAGACTCTCTCCACCATCACCTCCAAGACCCTTCTGGGCATGGAGAAGGTGATTGCCGAGGCTGAGCCCGACCTGATTCTGGTGCATGGGGACACTTCCACCGCATTTTCAGGAGCCTTGGCAGCTTTCTACCACAAAGTTCCCGTGGGTCATGTGGAAGCCGGCCTGCGTACCTATGATGCTTATTCCCCTTATCCGGAGGAGATGAACCGGACGCTCATTGGCGATATTGCCAGTCTCCATTTTTCCCCCACTCCCGCCAATGCGGAGAATCTGCGGAAAGAGGCCATTCAGGGCGAGATTTTCATCACCGGCAATACCGTCATTGACGCCATGAAGACCACCGTGAAGCCGGAATTCGTCTTTGGAGAGAAACTGCTCAACGAACTGGACTATGCCGGCAAGAAGATTATCACCCTGACCTGTCACCGGCGGGAGAATTACGGTAAGCCTATGGAGGATATTCTGGGCGCAGTTGCATATATCGCCAAAACTGAGCCGGATGTGGAGATTGTCTACCCGGTCCACCTGAGCCCGGTTGTGCAGGAGTGCGCCCGCCGGATTCTGGGGGATATTCCCAATGTCCACCTGATTGCCCCTTTGGATGTGGAGCAGATGCACAACCTTCTGGCCAGAAGTTATCTGGTGCTCACCGATTCCGGCGGCTTGCAGGAGGAAGTCCCTGCACTGGGTAAGCCTGTACTGGTTCTCCGCCGGGAAACGGAGCGCCCTGAAGCAGTTGCCGCCGGTACGGTGAAACTGGCCGGTGTGGACAGGGAGGTTATCATTTCCCTGACCCGGGAGCTTCTTCACGACGATGCGGCTTATGAACAGATGGCCAGAGCGGTTAACCCCTATGGTGATGGCAATGCCTGCAAGCGGATTGCTGATGCCATTATATGGCACTTCACCCGGGAAGGGGAAAGACCTGCTGATTTTGAAGCCTAAAACAAAAAACGTGCCACAGCCTCAGCGGGTTATGGCACGTCTTTCTTCACTCATTGTCCAGAATCAGATGGTCCACGCCGGACACCTCAAATTCTTCCATGTACTCGCCAATCCGGCGAATCATCTCTTCGTAGTTATCGTCGGTGATATCGGGATAATTCATATCCCGGCGGCTGAGTTCCTCGGCCAACAGCTCGAAGAATACATTGTCTTCATAGCAGGCAATGGCTTCGTGAATGCCACCATCCACATAAGCCTGAGAAGGCACACAAACCCCGCCACGCTGTTCCACGAGGACAGACATCCCACCGCCACGGCACAGCCCAAACAGCTTGCTCTCCACATCGTCATAGTCCTGAAAGCGGTCGTTGCCACGGGTGGAATTCAGCACCCAGTTGCCAATGTATACCAGGTCCAGTAACCGGCGAAACTCCTTTGGAGTCAGTTCAAAGCGCATATGATGTCGTCTCCTCTCGTCATTAAAATGCCTGTCATGGCCAGCAGATAAGATTATATCACAATTTCTCCAGAATTCCAGTGAAAAATTGTGCAGAATCAGACTTGTTTTCTTCGCCCTTATGATGTATATTGTATAAATGGTTATCTATATGGAAACGAGGGATCTTTTCGTGAGCAAAATGAATGTATGTATACTCTTTGGCGGTGTCTCTCCGGAGCATGAGATTTCTCTGCGCTCTGCTGAGTCCGTCCTGAACAATATCAACAAGGATAAATATCAGGTTTTCCCGGTGGGCATCACCAAGACCGGTGACTGGATTCTGTTCTCCGGGGAGGACTATAGCCTTCTGCCCAAGGGACTTTGGCAGGAACATCCCGGAAACCGTCAGGTGGCCATTTCGCCCATCCGTGGTCAGGGACTGCTGATTTTTGAAGGGGAGAGTTTCCGACGGGAGCGGATTGACGTGGTTTTCCCGGTACTTCATGGAGAAAATGGGGAAGACGGCTCAATTCAGGGCCTTTTGCAGTTGGCCGGTATCCCCTATGTGGGTTGTCATGTTGCCGCTTCCGCGGTGGCGATGGATAAGACCCTGACCAAATTGGTAGCTGACCAGGCGGGGATCCGTCAGGCGGCCTGGCAGTTGATCTGGGACCATGAGCTGGAGCATCATACCCAACGGGCGATTGAGATTCTGGAATCCCGGTTTGCTTATCCCATGTTCGTCAAGCCTGCCGGAACCGGTTCTTCCGTAGGCGTAACCAAAGCCAGAGACCGTCAATCTTTGGAGCAGGCACTGCACCATGCCGCAAAGTACGATCACAAGATCCTTGTGGAAGAGTTTATCTGCGGCAAAGAGGTGGAAGTGGCAGTCATGGGCAATGGCAATCCCGTCGCTTCCATCTGTGGCGAAATTGACTCCGGTGCTGACTTCTATGATTATGACGCCAAGTATGTGACCGATACTTCTGTAGCATATGTACCTGCCCGTATTTCTCCGGAAACTGCGGAGATCGTCCGGGATGCTGCTGTCCGGGTATATTGCGCCATCGGTGCGCAGGGACTCTCCCGGGTGGACTTCTTTGTAACTGCTGAAGAAGAAGTTGTTTTTAACGAGATTAACACACTCCCGGGCTTCACTTCTATTTCTATGTATCCCAAACTCTTTGATGCCAGCGGAATCCCCTATGGGGAACTGATTGATTCACTCATCAAGCTGGCCAGTGAGGCAAATTGATATGCGCAAAGATGTACTGTTGACCATCCGCAGTGAGCAACGCTATGAGGGGCAGGAAACCGATGTCATCGAGTTGGTGACAGAGGGCGTTCTGGAAGACCTGGGCGATAATAACTGGCGGCTTGTATATGAAGAAAGCGAAATAACCGGACTCCGTGGTGTTACTACCACATTTGACATCCAGCCCGGCCGTGTTGTACTGACCAGAACCGGGGAACTGGAGTCGGAGATGATTTTTGAAGAAAATGTCCGGCACGAGTCGTTGTACCGGCTGGATTTCGGCGCGCTGATGCTGGTGGTTTGTGCCAGACGAATCGGGGTAGAGCTGACCGGTGAGGGCGGCACACTGGAAATCTCCTATGGCATTCAGATTGAGCAATCTCAGGCGGGTGTGGTGACCTACCATATCGATGTCAAACCCACAGCTTAGAATAACAAGCTCCGTGCATTTGTTGGCACGGAGCTTGTTGCATTTACACTGAGTATGTCAGGACACGGTTTCCTCGGTAACCGGGGGAGTGTACTCGGCACTGCTTACGGATTCCGGGACGATATAGGGCAAATCACTGCGCACGGTGACGGCAGTGAGATAGTCATAGGTGAAAGTGATGGTATCTCCAACCCGGAACGCTGATGCGCCACTGATGCCGGTACAATCCAGAAGAAGGACGTCCTCTGCATCATAATGGCTGTCCGGAGAGAGGACCTCCAAAGACAACACACCCTGCTCAACAGCGGTGACGGTGCAAATAATGGGATCGGAACTGAATAGTTCCTCAACTTTACCCAGACCGATTGAACTTAAGGACAGCTTACAGCCGGAAAGAAGAAGGGGCAAGCAGAGCAGAACAGCAAACAGGGAAATCCATTTTCGCATAGATAAACCTCCTAATCCGGTGCAGTTCATGTAGCGCCGGTGATAACAGTATTCGGGTGATTGACGGTAATGGGTATCCGGCAGAGCTGTGGTCAGAATTTTGCACCAACCTCCAGAATCTTGGATTTAATGGACATTAAATCCCGGAAAGCCTCCGGTCTTTTGGAGGGGTCGCGGAGCAGGGCAGAGGGGTGATATGTGGCAGTCATCCATGTGCCACCCTTATTGACCCACAGACCATGCTCCCGGGTGATGCTGTAATCCGGACGGATCAGACGCTTTGCGGCTATTCTGCCCAGACAAATGACCAGCCTGGGACGAATGAGGGCAAACTGATTCCGCAGATAGCCGATACAGGCATCCTGCTCCGCTTCCTGAGGGTCACGGTTCATGGGCGGGCGGCATTTGACCACGTTGGCAATATAGCAGTTCTGCCGACCCAAATCAATAATGCTCAGCATTTCATCTAAAAACTGGCCGGCGGGACCCACGAAGGGTTCGCCCCGCAAATCCTCCTGCTGGCCCGGACCTTCGCCCACAAAGAGAATATCCGCATCCCGGGGACCGATGCCGAATACACTCTTGGTCCGGGTTTCAGCAAGACCGCAGCGGGTACAGGTCTTACAGGTTTCCTCCAGTTGACTCCAATCCAGCATAACTTACCTCCGCACTCTGCGTCTTTGGCGGCGTCTCCGTCTGCGACTGCGAACCCATGCCGACAGGAAGAACATCAACACAAGGAAGGCCAGAAGCACCGACAGAACGATGACCACGACCCGCCAGGGACTCTCTGCGATTTCCTCGACTGCCTGCACAGCAGCAGTGGCAAAGGTCTGCTTTTGCACGGCGGTCATGGTGCACAGATCTGTAGAGGCGATGCAGAGTGTGTCATAGTAGATCTCCACTTTGCCAACCACCTGCCCGGCTTCCAGCGGGGCGGTAAGACCATCGGGAGAGTCCAGAATACACTTGGTCTGAAGCAGGGATTCGTTGTACCCTTTAGGGAGAAGGGTAGCGATTGTCTCGGCCGGGACGAGCACCACTGACTCCGTGGCATATTCCACGGGGAATTGGGCAACAGGGGACAGGGGAGACAGTAGTTTGGCGAAAGAATAATCTCCAAACCCACGGTCAAGCACCTTGGAGGCATTGACAAAACTGCCATAAATGGTTGCGCCGTCTTCGGTGACCTCTGTCTTTGCGCCCATGACGATGCAAAGATAATAGAGGTCGCCCTGTTTGGCTGTGCATGCGATGCACCGTCCTGCGGGGGTGGTAAAGCCGGTTTTTCCGCCGATAACCCGGCTGTCGTAGTATTCCGCTGTGACACTGGTGCCGATAAGGAAGTTAGTGGTAACCAAAATGGAACTTTCTTCCCGCATATTGGAAGGCGGCAACTCATAGCGGGAAGTGGAATAGACCTCCCGGAAAACATCGTATTCCAGCGCCGCCATCATGATTTTCGCCACATCCCGGGCGGTGGTGTAATGATTGTCATTTGGCATACCGTGAGTATTGGCGAAGTGGGTATTTTCGCATCCCAGTGCCTTGGCCTTATCGTTCATCATGGCGATGAAGGCAGTCTCGGTGTCGGCTACATACTCAGCGATTACAGGAGCTGCATCGTTGCCGGAAGCCAGCATCAAACAGTACAGAAGCTGCTCAAGGGTATAGACCTCGCCCACAATCAGACCGGCGCTGCTGCCACTTGGGTCCTGGTCAGCCAGAGCAGTCTCACTGACGGTAACCAAGTCGGTAAGCGTACCATGCTCCAGTGCCAGCAGGCAGGTCATGATTTTGGTCAGGGATGCGGGATAGCGCACCTCATCAATATTTTTGGCATAGACCATGGTGCCAGAATTCATCTCATACAGCAGGACTGCACCGGCATCAAAATCTGCCTGCGCCTGGGTCAGCAGTGCGCCGGTGGCATCAATGCCATAGTTACTTCCGGTGCCCACCTGAGGAGAGGGTTGGGTTTCCTGGGTGGGTGGCGTGGTGGTTTCTGCGGTATCGGTAGTCTCGCCGGTGGCCTGCGCCACCGGGAAGAGAAACTGGAAGCTGAGCAAAAGAGCAAGGAAGAAGGACAGAACTGATTTTTTCATTGGCGATTCTCCATAAAATATTCCAAAGCCCGTCTTGTCGGATGAGCAAAAGTCGTGTATAATAAGGATACATAGGGGTGTATTGGTATTATACCAGCCACATACCCTCAATGTCAACCTTGATGGGAGGAATTCATCGTGGATGAACGTAAAATTCCCCTGATTTTGCTGGCGGTTACCGCTCTGCTGGCTGCCTTTTTAATTGGGCTCTTTGTGGGCAGGACTGCAGGCGGACAGAGCATCTATCAGTCTGCGGTATCTACTCTTCCGCCTGCACCGTCGGAAAGTGAAGCAACCGGGTCACCGGATGCCACAGAAGAACCGCTTATGGAGAAAATCAACATCAATACCGCTGATATGGAAGAATTGATGTCACTTCCCGGTATTGGTGAGGTGCTGGCTCGGCGGATATTGGATTACCGTCAAGAGAATGGGCCTTTTGAGCGTCCAAGTGATTTATTGAAGATTGAAGGATTGGGAGAAAAGCTGGTGAGTGGCTTGCTTCCCTACATTACAATGAGGTAAACGCGCATGAAGATAGCAGTTGTGGATGATGAAGCCCTGTTGGTCAAGGGGATACGGTTTAACCTGCAAAATGATGGCTATGAAGTTGTCACCGGTTGCAACGGACTCGAAGCGGTGGAGTTGGCCAAAGACCCGGAAGTGAAACTGTTGATTCTGGACGTGATGATGCCCGAAATGGACGGGTTGACCGCCTGTTCCAGGATTCGGGAATTTTCTCAGGTGCCAATCATTATGCTTACCGCAAAAACCGATGACATGGACAAGCTTATGGGATTTGACCAGGGCGCTGACGATTACCTGACTAAACCCTTTAATATTCTGGAGCTTAAAGCCAGAATTCGGGCCCTGCTCCGCAGAGCAGGCAGTGGAGCAACACAGAGCCCTGCGGCCGGTAACCGACTGACCATTGGCTCCATCAGCCTGGATTTGGATGGCAGAAACGCATACAAAAATGGCGTTCTTGCAGACCTGACCGCCAAAGAATTCGATGTGATTGAATTTCTCATGCGCAATGCGAACCGGGTCTACTCTCGGGAGGCTCTGTTGGATACCATCTGGGCTTATGAGTATCGCAGTGAGATCCGCACCGTGGATGTCCATATCCGCAGACTGAGAGAGAAGTTGGAAGAAGACCCGGCACAGCCCAAGTATATCATGACAAAGTGGGGAGTTGGCTACTATTTCAAGGGAAAGAACGGATAGACCCTGGCGTGTGCCCAGAGTCAGCCGAACCCAGTTGCGGTATTCGGCCATGTATATTCTGATTACTTCGGTGATTCTGATTTTCCTGAATCTCTATGCCGCATCCACCATGCGGAACTTGATATTTCAGGGGAAGAAGACCTCGCTGGATGATAAGGTGCAGCTTATTTCCTCCACCATGGAGGAGCTGCCATATATGACAGCGGAAACCGCAGGGGAAGTTCTGACACAGATGAACAGTCTGAATGTCACCAGAATTCTGCTGACCGACGCCAATGGTACGGTAATCTATGACTCCATAGATGATAACAGTGCCGCAGGAAAGACTGCCCTGCTACCGGAGGTTGTCCTGGCGCTTGAGGGTAACGATGTCTTCTATTCCCGCTATACCGGTGGTGTGCTGGAGAGCAGGGCGTCGGCACCTCTCCTGCGGAGTGAGCAACTGGTGGGCTCTATCTATCTGATGGAATACGACACCAATCAAGGTTCACTGATTCAGGCTCTGCAGAAGAACATCCTGTGGATCAGCCTATTGCTGGAGGGGGCAGTTATTCTGTTTTCCTTCATCTTCTCCGAGATTTTTTCTCACAGAATGCGGGAAATATTTGCCTCCATCCGGATCATTCGGGAAGGTGACTACTCCCACAAGCTAAAAATCCGGGGCAGTGACGAGCTGACCGGGTTGGCTTTGGAGTTTAACGACCTGACTGCCCGCCTGCAGGAGTCGGAAGAACGTCGCCGACAATTTGTCTCTGATGCCTCCCATGAACTGAAGACGCCGCTGTCTTCCATCAAGCTGCTGTCTGACTCCATTTTACAGAACCCCATGGATATGGAGACTGTACTGGAGTTTGTTCAGGACATTGGCAACGAAGCGGACCGACTCACCAGAATGACCCAGAAACTGCTGTACCTGACCAAAATGGACGCAGAACAGCTCGATGATCACGAGATTGCCGATATCCATGAGACAGCCAAGAAGGTACTCAGAATGCTGGAGCCTGTGGCAAAACTTCACAACATAACCATGGTTTGCAATACCCAGCCCAATGCCACCGTCCTGGTTATGGAGGATGACCTCTATCAGATTCTCTTTAATCTGGTGGAAAACGGCATCAAATACAACAAGCCAAACGGTAAGCTGACTCTGGATTTACAGCGACTGCATGGCGACTGGGTGCTGACCGTCACCGATACCGGCGTAGGAATCCCCAGTGATGCCATTGATCACATTTTTGAACGGTTTTACCGGGTGGACAAAGCCCGCTCCCGTCAGGCGGGCGGCAGCGGTCTTGGGCTGTCCATCGTCCATGGCATGGTGACGAGAAATGGCGGCAAAATTGATGTGCTTCAACCGGAAACCGGTGGCAGCAGCTTTGTGGTTGTTTTCCCGGCTTTTGATTTGGAGGTAGATGGCCTATGGCTGGAAGAATAATGAACAGAATTGTGGTTTTCCTGTTGATGCTTTCCGTGTTCTTTGTCGGTGGTTGCGTTCGCAATCCGGCTGAATCCGATATGGAAGCTCCTATCCGGTTCTATTACAAAGTTACAGACGAGGGCTATGGAACAGTCGGCAGAGCCATCGATTTCGAGTTATACGATGCAGAAGGTCATGAGGACGACTTTGACCGGATTCTGGACGCCTATTTCCTTGGTCCACAGCAGGAGGGACTTGTTGCGCCTTTTCCTAAGGCTACCAATCTCAGAGTAGCCTGGCTGGATGGCGAGACCATGCATATCGACCTGTCAGACAGCTTTGGTGCCCTTTCCGGAATCGATTTGACACTGGCTTGTTCCTGCATTACCATGACTTGTTTGCAATTTCCTGGCGTGGAAACGGTGACCATACGTTCTCTGGGCAAACTGCTGGACGGCAAAGACACCATCACCATGCGTGCGGACTCTCTGATTCTGGATGATTTGGGCCCGGTTTCCACGACCAGCAGCTATCAACTCTACTTTTCTGATACGGATAACCGGTATCTGATTGCCGAGGAACTGCAGCTCGATTTGTCGCAGGAGGAACTGCCGCGATATCTGCTGGATTGCCTTCTTCAGGGGCCGCAAGGCAGCGGGTTGGCGCAGACTGTTCCACTGAACACAGTGGTAAGAGAACTTGGCATTACCGACGGGGTCTGTAACGTGGATTTGTCAGCAGAATTCCTGCGTAACTCGCCAAAAACAGAACTGGCCCGCCGCATGACCATCTTGTCTTTGACCAATACCATGACCCAGCTTGAGGGGATTGATTCTCTTGTCCTGTATGTGGATGGTAAACGGCTCAGCAGTTATGGTTCAATGGATTTAACCGCTCCGTTGACTTTTGAGGCAGCCGCAGTTGGTCCGGCAAGAACCGGTCTTAATGAATTGGATGCAGACTTGTATCTGTACACCGGAGAAGGGGAATTGCTGTCCCGGATTCCTACCCGCGTACGTCAGTCGGCCGATAAACTGGTGGCTCAGCAGGTACTTGACGCCCTGCTGAGCAGAGAGGAGCAAAACGGCTACCGCACATACATTCCGGTGGGTACAGGCATTGTGGATGTCTACTTGGAGCGGAAAACCTGTGTGGTGGTGCTTTCTCCGGAATTCCTGGATGCAGACCAGTCCATGGAAAAGGCGACCCGGGTCATTTGCGCCACCATCATGGCAACCGGAGAGTATAAGGCGGTCCGGATTCAGATTGAGGGGATACCGGATGAGCTGTTGCCTGAGTTTATGTCCCAGCCCATGGTTTGGGATTCCTCCTGGATCTATGGGGGCGAACTGCCTTGACGGAACAACAAAACGGATCGCCTGCCGGTCTTTCCGGGGTGATCCGTCTTGTTGCGCTTATAATGAGAAGTCCTCGCTGTCATATTTGGAGAAATCTACGGCCTTTCTTCTGGGCGGAATCCGCTTTAGGGGGTCATACTTGAATTTGTGACAGCCGGCAGTCTCAGACCGCAGTCCCTTTTTGACGCACAATACCTGTGTATCCTGGATTCTGCTGCCATAGAGGCAATATTCACACGACCGGGTAATCTTTTTCCGAAACAACATAGACTGCACCTCCAGTGTTTTTCTCATTATACATCATAATCCCTCTCTTTGCCAGCCCTATTTCGCAGAATCACGCACCAGAGTCCAAAAAGAGCAGCCGCAGATACAAATACCCAGATCATTGTGGTCAGCAGTCCATCGTGGTTTGGCAGATGGATTGTTGGCAAATCCCGTGGCAGAAGTCCCGGGATGAATTGCATCACCAATGCGGTCAGTGCCACCGAAAGGGCACACTGCAGGATTTTTCCCAGGAAATAACGATTGCCGGAAAGCCCGGCTGGTTTGATCAAGTCCCGGGTTTGCATCCACACGCACACGCCACCCAAAGATAGAAACGCGGAAACAAAAAGATACCCCACCGCCATGGACTCCAACTCCGCCAGCCGGAGACAGCCGCCGGACAACTCCAATACTCCGGAAATACCCACCTGCACAATACCGGGAAGAATTGCCCCCAGGTATCGCTCCAGAATGGCGGAAAGCACCCCAAACAGAAGCACATAGCCACAAATAATGGCCATGGAGCGGATGGAGGAATAAAGCACCGGTGGTGCGGACAAGAGCTGTATAGGCGCACTTACGCCCGGCGCCGGCTCTGCCTTTTCGGGTCGCAGGATGATTCCTGTCAGCAATGCGGAGAGAATATGGATGACATACAATGTTGCTGCTACCGGCAGTCCACCCATCAGTGCGCCTACTACCCCAAAGACAAAGGATGGTCCTGCGTTGTTGCAGAAGGTCAGCATATGCTCGGCCTGATTCCGGGTCAGCTTACCTTGCAAATACGCGGTTGCTACACTTTGCGCGCCTACGGGATAACCACCCATAATCCCCAAAACCAGACAAATTGCTGACGACTCCGGTAACCGAAAGACGGTTTTCATCGTGGTGCCCAGAATCGCCCCCAGTTTCTCCGGCAGTTGAGTGTCCATCAATAGTCGCGCCATGACCATCAGGGGAAAGAGGGATGGAATCAGCGTATTTATGCATCGCGTCAGTCCCTGCGCCATGGCTTGCGCCGCCAACCTGCTGTCCAGAATCAGGATAAGGGTTATGACCGAAATGCTCAGCATATACCAGATTGCCCCTTGTCTGTGGGTGGATTTTCTGCCCAACGCAATCACCTCCGGAGAGATTGTATGCAAGCCAGTCTAGTCTCTTGCCCGAAGGCATATGCTTTTTATCATCGAGGACAAGGGAGTGGTCAGTTATATGGAGAAACGCAAACCCATTCTCCGCCTGATTGCTGAGGCGGTAGATGCCCCACGGGAATTGCTCGCAGGTGAGCCGCTGATTGAGATGGCGGGCGACCAAAGACTCATGATTGAAAATCACACCGGAGTTAAAGTGTATACCGGCAACTGTATTCGGGTGGGGATCAAAGGTGGCACAGTGTCCATTGAAGGATGCGGTCTTCGTATTGCCCGAATGCAGAAAAAGCAACTGGTCATCGTGGGGACGATTCGCAACTTGTGTCTGGAGAGGGGTATAGGCAAATGAATGGGTTTTTCCGGTTTTTGCAGGGCTCTGTGCTTGTTGAACTTACCAGCGCTGAGCCGGGGAGGGCACTGTCTGATTATGCGTCTGCGGGAATACGCCTTGCCGAGCCGGTGATGGTTCACCCGCTGACCGCCCGGTTTATTATTCCTGCCCGACAGTGGAAAGCGTTTGCGGCGTTGGCAGAGAAACGTGGAGACGGTCATCATGTCCTGTCCCGGCAGGGGCTCTGGGAGCAGATTCGCCTGAAGCAGAGAAGAATTCCTTTTTTGGCGACGCTGGCAGTTATGGTTCTGTTTGCCCTCTATGCTCCGACAAGGCTCTGGTTTTTCCGGGTAGAGGGTAACGGTGACATTCCACCGGGGGAGATTATCGCAGCGGCGCAGGAATGCGGCCTGACCTTCTTCACCCGGGTTAAGGACATTCGCAGCGAGAAAGTCAAGAACCAACTGCTGAACCTCTTGCCTGAGTTGCAGTGGGCAGGGGTCAACTTTACCGGCGGCGTGGCCACCATCAGTGTACAGCCTCGGCTGGACAGTGAAGAAATCCGGGATACCAATCAAATCAGTAACGTGATTGCCTCCCGGGACGGGGTGATCCTGTCCATGAGCGTACTGGGCGGAAAAGCCCTGTGCCAGCCCGGTCAGGCGGTAACCGGGGGAGAAATTCTGGTCACCGGTTGTATTGAACATGAGTACCAAACCCAGTATACCTGCGCCGATGCAGAGGTATATGCCCTGACGCAAAGGTCGATTGAAGCTGTTTCTCCTAAAAAGACGCAGGCAAAGACCTATACGGGAGAAGAATTCCGTTGTGTGTGGCTGGTTTTGGGAAGAAATAAAATAAAAATCTCGGGAAACAGTAGAATTTCGGGTATCACTTATGATAAAATGACACAAGAGAGAGTCCTGACCCTCCCTGGGGGTTATATGTTGCCCATCGGTCTTGTGACCGAGACCTGCAGAGTATTTGAAACAGAACCTGCGGTTACCGTTCTGACCACGGAAGAACGTCTGAGCCGGGATTTGCGGCAGTATGTCCAAGGGGATATGCTTGCCGGTGAGATTCTGCGCTGTGATTCTTCCTTCGGGGAAGATGGGGAGGTCTATCGACTATATGCCATATATTCCTGCCGGGAGATGATTGCCCGGCAGTGGAAAGTCACATTGTTTGAAGGTGAGAATGCAAATGACGGAACGGATCGTGAACGCAGAGCGGGTTGAAGACCTGATTGAAGTCTTCGGCTCCATGGATGAGAATATCCGCAAAATCGAACAGGAGCTGAATGTGCAGGTGCTAAACCGGGGCAGCGAGTTAAAGGTCAGCGGCGACGTCGAAGCCGTTGATCAGGCTGCCCGGGCGATTGAAGGCCTGATGGCACTGGCTTCCAAAGGAGAGGTTATTGACGAGCAGAAGGTGCGCTATCTCATTTCTCTGGTCAGAGAGGGGAACGACGACCGGGTTACCCAGATAGTGCAGGATGTGGTTTGCATCACCGCTAAGGGCAAACCCATTAAAGCCAAAACCCTGGGTCAGCAGAAATACATGAAATCCATTATGAAGAACACCATCACCATTGGCGTTGGTCCTGCCGGTACGGGTAAAACCTATCTGGCGGTGGCGGCTGCTGTGGCGGCTTTCCGGGAGCGGACTGTGAACCGGATTATCCTGACCCGCCCTGCGGTTGAGGCCGGTGAGCGGCTTGGCTTCCTGCCCGGCGACCTGCAGAACAAGGTCGACCCCTATCTGCGTCCGCTGTATGATGCACTGTATGATATGCTGGGACCTGAATCCTTCCAGAAATATCAGGAGCGGGGCAGTATTGAGGTTGCACCTCTGGCTTATATGCGTGGACGTACACTGGATGACAGTTTTATCATTCTCGATGAGGCACAGAATACCACCAAAGAGCAGATGAAGATGTTCCTGACCCGTCTTGGCTTCGGTTCCAAGATTGTTATCACCGGTGACGTTACCCAGATTGACCTGCCGGAAGATAAGGTCAGCGGCTTGAAAGATGCCATCCGGATTCTGGACAAGGTGGACGACATTGCCATCTGTACTCTGACGGCGGCTGATGTGGTCCGGCACTCTCTGGTGCAGAAAATCATCAATGCCTACGAAAAAGCGGAGCAACGCAAGCAGGACAGTAAGCCTGCCCCCAAAACCAACTACAGAGGTAACCGAAAATGAATGCCAGAATCAACATTTCCTTTGCTTACCCCACACTCCTCAGTGCGCCCATCACGCAGACTATCCGCAAGTGTATTCTGGCCACTCTGCAAGCTGAGCGGGTGAGGGTTTCCTGCGAAATCAATGTGCTGATTACCGACGACAAGGGCATCCATGCCATCAACAAAGTCAGCCGTAATGTGGACAGACCCACGGATGTGCTGTCTTTCCCCATGTTTGAACTGACTCCGGAGAAGCTGCCCAAAGACTGGTCCGGCTATGTGGACCCCGGCACAGGACTGTGCCCACTGGGTGATATGGCCATCTCTCTGGAGCGGGCCAAGGCACAGGCAAAAGAGTATGGGCACAGTGTCCGGCGGGAGGTGGGATACCTGACCATTCACTCCATGCTCCACCTTTTGGGCTATGACCATCTGGATGAGGGCCCGCAGAAGGCGCAGATGCGCGCCCATGAGGAGGCCGTTATTGCGGCGCTGGACCTGCACCGCTGATGGATGGGATAACGATTCGCCCGGCTTCGGTTTACGATGCCCGGCTCTGGGCTGAGACAAGACAGCAGGTATGGTCTGCCACCTACCGGGGAATTTATCCCGATAGCTGGATCGACCAATATGATTTTGCCGGGAAAGAGCAGCTCGATGTCAGTCGGCTGGCCGACCCCAACATCTTCAGCTTTCTGATTATGGACGGAGAGACTTGTGCCGGATACTTTTCCTATGGTCCGACGGCGGAAGAGGAGTTCTATCTGCGGAGTCTGTACCTTTTGCCGGCATATCAGGGCAGGGGATTGGGGCGCAGAGTCTTTGCACACCTCCGGGCGGCCTGTTTCCGTCTGGGCTATCCTGGCTTTTATTGTCACTGCAACGAGCACAATACCCCCGCCAGAGGGTTCTATACGCATATGGGCGGAATACTGGTCAGCATTGACGGCGGTCACCAAAACAAAGCGGAGGACCAATGCCGGTACGAATTCAGCCTGACCGCTTATACAAATGATAAGGAGAATCACTATGTCTAACAAGAGTGCGATGATTACCATTGCCGGACGACCCAATGTGGGTAAGTCCACCTTGACCAACCGTTTGGTTGGAGACAAAATCGCCATTGTTTCCAACAAGCCCCAGACCACCCGCAACCGCATCTGCGGTATCCTGACCCGGGGCGATACGCAGTTCGTTTTTGTGGACACCCCCGGTTTCCACAAGCCCAGAACCAAGCTGGGCGACTATATGGTGAACATCACCCGGCAGTCTGTTTCTTCCGTGGATGGCGTCATGCTGTTGGTCGAGCCGATTGCTAATGTGGGTGCGCAGGAAGAAGCACTGATGGAGGAACTTCAGGCTTCCGGTGAGCGGGTCATTCTGGTTATCAATAAGATTGATACTGTGGAGAAAGATACGCTCCTGGCTGTGATCGCTGCCTACGCCGAGAAAATGGACTTTGCTGCCATTGTCCCCATCAGTGCAAAGACCGGCGAGGGGCTGGATATTTTGCTGGACGAATGCGAGAAGTTTGCTGAGTTTGGCCCGCAGCTCTTCCCGGATGACATGACAACAGACCAGCCTGAGATTCAGGTCATGGCAGAAATCGTCCGTGAGAAGTTGCTGTGGTGCTTAGAGCGGGAAGTGCCCCATGGTACGGCCGTTGAAGTTAACCGGTTTACCGAGCGTGATGACGGCATTATCGATTTGGACGTGACCATTTTCTGTGAAAAAGCCAGTCATAAAGGCATCATCATCGGCAAGGGCGGTGAAATGCTGAAGAAAATCTCCACCATGGCCCGTGTGGACTGTGAGAAATTCATGGGCACCAAGATTTATCTCCAGACCTGGGTCAAAGTCAAGGAGAATTGGCGGGACAGCGATGTGTTGGTGCGCAATTTCGGTTATCGGGATGAATGATTTTCCATAGGATAGAGTAGCCCGCTCTGCAAATCCTATAGCTGTGGCCATTGAGCCACGCTAAGGAGGATGTATGAACGACAAATCCATGTGGCATCTGTTTATGGAGACGGGAATCCCGGAGTACTATCTGATTTATCGGGCAATGAAGGCGGAAACTGGATATGTATCTGAAGACGAAGGGACTGGTCCTGAGGGAGACGGCTTACAAGGACTGGGATAAAATCCTGACGGTTCTCACTGAGGATTATGGGAAAATGACCCTGAAAGCCAGAGGGGTACGGCGGAACAACAGTCCGCTGAAAGCCGCCTGCCAGCTCTTAGCCTGCGGGGAATTCACCCTGCAGGAATTTGGCGGGATGTACACCATCAAAGAGGCGCAGTCCATTGAACTCTTTGTAGGACTCAGAGAGGAACTGGAATTGCTGGCGCTTGGCACTTACTTTGCACAGGTGGCTGAACTGTTGTCCCAGGAGGATGCTCCCAGCCCGGAGTTATTGTCTCTGACCCTCAATGCGCTCTATGCTCTGTCCAAGTTGCGCCGCCCGCAGCTTTTGGTCAAGTCTGCTTTTGAATTGCGGGCTGCTTGCCAGGCCGGATTTACGCCCGATCTTGCCGGATGTCCGGTCTGCGGAGAGGAGACACCGGACCGGTTTGCTCTGCAGGATGGATGCCTTGTGTGCTCGTCCTGCTACGGTGGAGACAGCATCCGTATGCCCATTACCCAGAGTGTACTCACCGCTATGCGCTATATCTGCAGTTGTGAGCCGGGGAAGTTGTTTTCCTTCCGCTTGAGCGAGGAATCCATGGTCATGCTCAGCGGCATTACCGAAAGTTACCTGTCAACCCAGTTGGAAAAGAGTTTCCCTGCTCTGGATTTCTACAAGTCCCTGTTTGTACTCCCGCAACCGGGAGTTTGAGTACCGTACTTAACCAAGGAGAAACCTATGTCTGAACTATACGAAAAATCAATGGAAAAACTGGAACTGAACCGGGTTCTGGAGATGCTTTCCCAGTGTGCCGGGTCAGAGGACGGCAAAGCCGCCTGCCTGCGCCTGCGGCCTACTGCCGATTTGGAGGATGTGCTGGAGCTGTTGGCGCAGACCACCGATGCTTGCACCATGTCTGCGGTGCAGGGTAACCCCAGTTTTTCTGATGTAAAGAATGTGGATGCGGCGTTGGAGCGTGCTGACCGGGGAGGCAGTCTTTCTACTACGGAGCTATTGCGGATTGGCGGTGTCCTCCGCGGTGCCAGAACCGTCAAAAGCTACTGGAATGAGGACGATACCCCCAATACACTGACTCCGCTGTTTCAGGCGCTGAGTCCCAACAAGTATCTGGAGGACCGGATTTTTGGGGCGATTCTCTCGGAGGAGGAAATTGCCGACAACGCCAGCCATGAGCTCTCCGATATTCGCCGCCATATGCGCCAGCAGGGAGCAAAGATTCGCGATACCCTGCAGAAGATGATTTCCTCGCCTACCTACCAGAAATACCTCCGGGAGCCTATTGTGACCATCCGACAGGGACGGTATGTGGTTCCGGTCAAGAGCGAGTGCAAAAATGATGTACCGGGCTTGGTGCATGATGTATCTGCCACCGGATCTACCTTTTTCATTGAGCCCATGTCGGCAGTTAACGCCAACAACGCCTTGCGGGAACTTGCGTTGAAAGAGAAGAAGGAAATTGAGCGGATTCTGGCCGAACTGTCCGCAGAGGCCGCAGGTCACAGAGAAGACATCTCCGACAACTACAGATTCCTGACCCAGCTTGATGTGATTTTCGCCAAGGCGAGACTGTCCTATCAAATGCGGGCAGGTGCGCCGGAAATGAATGATAAGGGCCATATTGAGCTGAAGAAGGCTCGCCACCCCCTGATTGACCCAAAGGTGGTCGTCCCTATTTCTGTCCGTCTGGGTGACGACTTTGACAGCATGATCATCACCGGTCCCAATACCGGTGGTAAGACTGTCACCCTGAAAACCCTTGGGCTTTTGACTTTGATGGCAGAGTGTGGGCTCCATGTCCCGGCGGGAGATGGCAGTAAACTCTCTACCTTTGACCGGGTGCTGGCTGACATTGGAGATGAGCAGTCCATTCAGCAGTCGCTGTCCACCTTCTCTTCCCATATGCGCACCATTGTGGATGTGGTGAGTCAGTGCGATGACCGGAGTCTCATTCTTTTTGACGAATTGGGCGCAGGCACCGACCCGGCAGAGGGTGCGGCTCTGGCTATGGCCATTATTGAATTCTGCCGCACCATGGGTAGCCGGGTTGCGGCTACCACCCATTATGCCGAGCTAAAACTTTATGCCATGCGCACCAAGGGGGTTATCAATGCCTCCTGCGAGTTTGATGTGGAGACTTTGCGCCCAACGTATCGTCTGCTTATCGGCATTCCCGGTAAGTCCAATGCTTTCGCCATTTCCCGGAAGCTGGGTCTTTCTGAGGACATCATCCGCAAAGCCGGCGACATGGTCAGTCAGAGCAATAAGGACTTTGAAGATGTGTTAGCCCAGTTGGAGTCACAGCGTCAACAGATGGAGGCTGCCCGCGTAGAGGCGGAGAGAATGCGCAAAGAAACTCAGGCTATCCGCAATGAAAGCGAAGCCTACCGGGTGCAGATTCAGAAGGAGAAAGAAAAGCTTCTGGAAAAAGCCCGGAAAGAGGCCATGGATATTCTGGACGATGCACGCAGGACGGCTAATCAGGTTGCCGACGAGATGAAGCAAATGCGTAAGCAAATGCGGGATGTGGCGGAGCTTCAGGGGGCAAATCAGCGGCAGACCGATGCCCGCAAAGCCCTCAATGAAGCCGAAGAACGTCTTGCCGTCCAAAGAGCAGTTCCGGAGCGTCCCAAGCCCACCAGAGCTGTTAAGCTGGGTGACACCGTGGAATTGTTGAAACTGGGCACCAAGGCCAGCGTTATCGGCATCAACAAAGACGGCACCTATCAATTGCAGGCGGGTATTCTGAAGATGACTGTAAAGCCGGAGGAAGTCTACCTGATTGAAGATGCCGACCAGTTCAAACCCCAGAAGACCCGCCCCGCTCACTCCGGCAGGGAGATGAAGGCTGCCACCATCTCCAGCGAAATTGATCTGCGCGGTATGGATGTTATCGAAGCCATCTGTGTTTTGGACCGATTCCTGGACGAAGCTATGCGCTGTAACCTGCCCACAGTCCGTATCATTCATGGCAAAGGCACCGGAGCGCTGCGTTCAGCGGTGCAGGACGACCTGCGGCACAACAAGTTTGTGAAGAAATTCCGGCTGGGTGTGTATGGAGAGGGAGAAGATGGGGTAACTATTGCAGAATTTGGTTGACTTTTGCTCCAAATTTGATATTATAGTGTTAACGGCTCAACGCCGGATCAAGGAGTGAATAAATGCCATGTATAAACAGCAAACTACCGTCAATTGTGCCTCTGGCCTGTATAATGAGCAGGTCACCTATTTCGTTCAGAAGGCGAACGAGTTCCGCAGTAGCATCTATTTGGAGTTTGGCTCCAAGAAAATGAACGCCAAGAGTCTTCTTGGTATCATGTCCATGTGTGTTGATTCGGGCGCTGATGTGACCCTCATTGCCGATGGTCCGGACGAAGAAATCGCCGTCAGCACGCTGTGTGAGATGTTGCAGCGGGATATTCGATAAATATTTCGGCTATAACTGCCTCAGGATTGCCGGTTCGGCAGTTACTGGGGCAGTTTCCATAGATTGGTGGAACAATGACTTTTGATGAACTAAAAGACAAAGCGCACTCGTTACCGTTGGCCCCCGGTGTATATATTATGCGGGACGACACCAATACGGTCATTTATGTTGGCAAGGCTAAACGACTGAGAAACCGGGTTAGCCAGTATTTTCAGGATGCTGCCTCCCATACACCAAAAACCCGGGCAATGGTATCCAAAATTCACCACTTTGATGTGATTGCGGCATCTTCTGAGTTTGAGGCACTGGTGCTTGAATGCTCTCTCATTAAGCGATATATGCCCCGCTACAATATCCTGCTGAAAGACGACAAAGGATACCCCTATGTCCGGCTGGATATGCGTGAGGAATACCCCCGGCTTACCATGGTCAACAAACTGTCTCACGATGGGGCAACGTATTTTGGCCCATATGGCAGCCGCGGTTCCACACAGAGCATTCTTGATGCTATCCGTCTGACCTTTGGACTTCCCGGGTGTAACAAGCGTTTTCCCCGGGATGTGGGCAAAGAGCGCCCATGCCTTAACTATCACATGGATCAATGCCGTGGCTGGTGCCAACCGGACAGAACCATGGATGCTTACCGAGATACCATGGAGCAGGTGCGGCAGTTACTCTCCGGCAACTATCGCAAGCTGGTTCAATCCATTACTGCCGAAATGTTGGAAGCATCTGAGAACCTTGAGTTTGAGCGGGCGGCAGAGCTTCGTGACCGGGTGAAGGCAGTGGAAACACTGGGCAAGAAGCAACTGGTCACTGCCGGGTCATTGGCTGATACGGATGTAATTGGTTTCCAGCAGACAGAGGCTAAAGCATGCTTTGTGGTTCTTCACTTCTCTGAGGGGAACTTGCTGGACAAGGAGTATGAAATCCTTCCTTATCAGGAAGATCCGCAGGGTGCGGTATCCAGTCTGGTGAAGCAGTATTATCTGGCACAGGGTATTGCACCCAAAATCGTCCTGTTGCCCATGAAAATGGAAGACAGTGAACTCTTTTCTGATTTGCTTCTGCAAAACACCGGACGCAGAACCAGATTCCGTATTCCACAGCGGGGTGACGGGGTTCAACTTATGGAAATGGCGCAGGAAAATGCCCGTCAGGAAGCTGGCAGAGTCACTACAAAAGATGAGCGACTCTCAGGTTCGCTGAGATTACTGGGGAAAATGCTCTCGCTGGATGAGCCTCCCCGGCGCTTGGAATCCTTTGATATTTCCAATTTGGCTGGGACGGACATTGTCGCCTCCATGGTGGTTTTTCTGGACGGAAAGCCACTGAAGAAGGACTATAAACGATTCAAAATTGAAGATTTGCAGGAGCAGGATGACTATGCCTCCATGCACCAGGTGATTACCCGCCGCTTTGTTCACTATAAGGCAGGGGACTCCGGTTTTGCTGTGCCCCCGGATTTACTGTTGATTGACGGTGGTACAGCCCATGCACAGATTGCCCTGAGCGCACTTCACGCCTTAGGACTCAGCTTCCCGGTATTTGGCATGGTTAAAGATGGTAAGCATCGCACCCGGGCATTGGTCACCCCAGAGGGGGAGGAGATAGCCATTGACACCCAGCCTTCGGTTTTCGCCCTTATCGGCACCATTCAGGAGGAAACGCACCGCTTTGCCATTACCTATAACCGGGAACTGCGGAGCAAGCGGCTTCGTCATTCCCAACTGGACGACATCCCCGGCGTGGGTCCCAAACGGAAAGAACTCCTGCTGAAGCATTTCCGCTCCCTGAGTGCCATCGGCAAAGCGCCAATTACAGTACTGGAGTCCATCCTGCCCAAGGATGCAGCGGCGGCGGTTTATGCCCATTTTCATAAGGAGGATACCCAAACATGAGAGTAATTACCGGCTCCGCGAAAGGGGTCAAATTGAAAACACCGGAGGGACTTACAACCAGACCCACTGCAGAACGGGTCAAAGAGGCACTGTTCAGTGCCATTCAGAACGAGATTCCCGGTGCTGTCGTGTTGGATCTCTTTGGCGGAACAGGGCAGATGGGTATTGAAGCGCTGAGCCGCGGGGCAAAATCCGCCGTCTTTGTAGACAAAAGCAAAGCTGCTTGTCAGCTTATTCGGGAGAATCTTACCCGGACCAAGCTGGACAAGCAGGGAAGCGTAATTTGTGGGGACTACCTGAGCTTTCTGACTTCCTGCAAAACCCGGTTTGACCTGATTCTTTTAGACCCGCCTTATGCAGAAGTTTTTTTAGAAAATGCTCTAAAAAGAATATCGGAAATTGACATTTTAACCTCACATGGTATAATAATAGCGGAAAGGCCATTTGGTAAAGATTTGGCTGCCCAATTTGGCTGCTTAAGCCGCGATAAAGAGTACAAGTACGGTAAGACCCTGATTGCAGTCTACCGTCGGGCTGGAGAAGAAGACGAATGAAAATTGCCATCTACCCCGGCAGTTTTGATCCGGTGACCAATGGTCACCTGAATATCATCAGACGCGCGGCCAATATTTTTGACCGGCTCATCGTCTGTGTTATGGTCAATGCCGGTAAACACCCCATTTTCTCTCTGGAGGAGCGGACAGAGCTCCTTCGCCGGGTTACGGAAGATTTACCCAATGTGGAGATTGATTCTACCGATGAATTGCTGGCGGCTTATGCCAAGAGGCGAGACTGCCAGGTTGTCGTTAAAGGCCTCAGAGCCACATCGGACTTTGAAAACGAATTCCAGATGGCGCTGATCAACCATAAGATTAACCCGGATTTGGATACCATGTTTCTGACCAGCGAGCATCAGTATATGTACCTCAGCTCCAGTACCATCAAGGAACTGGCAAGCTATGATGTGGATCTCAGAGACTTCCTTCCCGAAGCCATTATTCCGGATGTGAAAAAACGAATAAATTCCATGAAAACACAAGGAGGAACTACCCATGCATGATAACGGTGTAGAAGAATTGATTAACAAATTATACGATATGATTCAGGATGCTCGTTCTCTTCCTCTGGGCGCAGACAAGTGCATTGTTGAGCGTGACCGGGTGCTGGACATTCTGGACGAAATCAGCAACAGCCTGCCCAATGAGCTGAAGCAGGCAAAGACCATCGTGGACTCCCGCACTGACCTGATTGCCAAAGCAAAGCGGGAGGCTGAGGGTATGATTCGTCAGGCTCAGGCCCAGGCAAAGCAGATGATTTCTCAGGAAGAAGTCTACCGGCAGGCTGTTGCCCAGGCTGACGAGATGATTCGCGCCGCTCAGGAAAAGATTCGTGAGCTGAAGCGGGTCACCAACGAATATGTGGACGGCGCACTGAAGGAGAGCGAGGAATCCATTGCTCAGGCTCTGGCCGAAATCCGGGAAACCCGCAGTCGCTTCCGCAAACTGACCACCCCGCAGGAGCGAACCCATTCCCCGATTATTGAAGAAGTCTAATTAAATCCGTCCGATTCGGGTCAGTATACCGTTGACCCGCTTCTCATCTCAACTTGAACTGGGGGAATTATGATGAACTATCTGGAAAACTATGAATTTTGGCGCAATGCAGGTCTGCCTCCGGAGGTTTGCCAGGAGCTTGATGCTCTGCAGGGGCAAGAAGATGAGCTGAAGGGACGCTTTGGCAGTGACCTGCAGTTTGGCACCGCCGGTATGAGAGGTATCATGGGTGCGGGCAGCAACCGGCTCAACCGGTATACCGTCCGCCGGGCGGCTATGGGTATGGCGGCGTGGCTCAATACCACCAGGCTGCCCAAACGCGCCGCCATCGGTTATGACTCCCGTCATAATTCTCGGCTTTTTGCTGAAGTTTGTGCAGTAGCTTTTGCTGAGGCTGGTATTGAGACTTGGATCTATGACCGGCTTGCTCCAACGCCTATGCTGTCTTATGCGGTTCGGGTACTGAATTGCGGCTGTGGAGTGGTCATATCCGCCAGCCATAACGCCGGCGCTTACAACGGTGTTAAGTGCTATGGTCCTGACGGCTGCCAAATGACGGATGAGCCTGCCGCAGTGGTCACAGCAAAAATCAGTGGAATTCCCCTGTTTGTCCCGGAAAGCAAGCCCTTTGCCGCCTGGCTGGAGGAGGGTACTGTACGGTATATTGGTCAGGACATTTGGGAGTCCTACTATCAGACTGTTCTTGCCGAGGCCATGGAGCCCAAAGTCATTGCGGAGTCCGGTTTGCGGGTAGTCTTTACGCCTTTGTGTGGCACCGGTAATGAGCCCGTACGGGAAGTTTTGCGCCGTCTGGGTACCAATGTTACCGTGGTCAGTGTTCAGGAGAAGCCTGACGGCGATTTCAAGACCTGTGAATATCCCAACCCCGAAACAGATGCTGCCCTCAACGAAAGTTATAAAGTTGCCAGAGATAATCCCTGTGATGTGATTCTGGGTACCGACCCCGACTGTGACCGGGTGGCCATCGCCGTACCCGAAGGGGATGGCTTTAAGAAACTCAGCGGCAATGAGTTGGGCTGTATGCTGTTGGAGTACATCCTCAAGACCCGCACGAAGAAGGGTGACCTTCCTGAGTGTTGTGAAGCCGTCCGCAGTATTGTCACCTCGCCTATGTCCGATGCCATTGCCAAGGCTTATCACTGCGAAATGAAATCCGTTCTCACTGGCTTTAAGTATATCGGCGGAGAGATACTGGAACTGGAGGAGAAGGGCGAGGAGAAACGGTTTGTCTTTGGTTTTGAGGAGAGCTGTGGCTATCTGAAGGGTACTTACGCCCGGGATAAGGACGCCGTAGTTGCCTCTATGCTGGTCTGCGAAATGGCCGCCTCCCTGAAGAAGCAGGGCATGACCATTTTGGAGGCGCTGGATCGGATGTACGAGACTTATGGCTTCTATCTGACCCGTGTCCAGAGCATTGAATTGACCGGTCCTGATGCCATGGAGAAGGCGGCCGCCATTATGGAAGGAATCCGCAAGGATGCCCCCGCCACCATTGGCGGTCTGCAGGTGACGGAACTGCGGGATTATCGTGCCCGGGTCAATAAAAACCTGTTAACCGGCGAGGAAACTTCCATCAATCTCCCCAAATCCAATGTACTGGAAATGATTCTGGGTGACCGGGGCAGTGTAATTGCCCGTCCCTCTGGAACTGAGCCCAAGATCAAATACTACTACACCTCTGTTGCCCCAACTGTAGCAGAGGCAGGAGAACAACTCAAAGCTATGGCCGCTCAGATGCAGGCATAAGCCAAATGATAATAACCCGGGTGCGCAACTCATCACAGTTGCGCACCCTTTCTTTTGGTTCTATCCCGTGAGCTCCGGGAATAGGTTGTAACAAAAGGGGGTTGAGAACCATGAAACCAAAAAACCGCAAGATGCCCAAAACCGGTAGGGGAGGGCAGGGGCAAACCATACCCAAAGCCATCGGGCTGGGTACAGCACTCAGTCTTCTTATTACGCTGGTGCTGATCGTGCTGGAGACAGTATTTTTGGACAAGCAGGTCATTACCGCGGAACAAACGAAGACCGCATCAATAGTTGTATGGTTGGTAGCAACGACAGCGGGAGGATATCTGGGTGCAAAATTAGCTGGGCAGCAGACCCTTCCGGTGTCCCTGGGAATCGGTGGCTGTTATGCGCTTGTGCTGATGCTTATAACCGGACTGCTCTATGGCGCAAAGTTTGATGGCGTGCTTAGGGGCTGTATTTGGATTATTGCAGCTGCTGCCGGTGCCGGGGTACTGGCGTCAAAACCCGGCTCTGCCAGAGGGCGAAAACACCGTTTCCGTTAAAATGTACAAAGACCGTTTTTGGCGGGGTCAGCAGACGTGCTGACAGGACTATGCAAGAAATCTTGCAGAAACTATATCTTGCACAGCAAACCACATAAAGGGACTATATCTTGCACTGAATACCGGATATGCACACAGTATGCAAGTTTGGTTTAGTTGGTTGACATAACTATGTTAACATAAGAATTGCGCATAATATACAAAAAATTAAATTTCTTTGAATATCCCTTGCAATTTCTGGAAAAATGGGGTATAGTATGGACACAATTTGCACATTCTGCCTGTGATGGTTGCGCCTGTGCGGATGACATCAGCTATACCTCTTTGTCATTGGATTTACCTGGAGGGCTGATCATGCACAGATTATTATGTCGATGTTTCCCCGCCTTTCATTCGGATACCGGCGCCAGCCGAATTGTCTTTGGTACCGCACTTGGCATGTGTCTGGGTTGTATTCTGTTCTTTTGCATGCCACAACCTGAGATCGCCTGTTTTGCAACGCAACTGAGGAATCCCCCTAAAATGGGACAAAGTATTCTGGTGGCTGTACTCCCGGTGGTGCTCGCATCAGGGCTCATGTTTTTTGGGACAGTGAATCTGGCACAGATTGTGGTTCCGGCCTTCTCTGGCCTTCTAATGACTTTCTGTGCCATGGTCTTAGGCTGTGGGTATTCGTCGCTAACGGTTTATCTTTTGCTCCTGGGAAGATGCCTGTCTCTGTTGGTGCTGTTTTGGTTTCTCCTTGATGCGGAATCCGGGAACAGAAGAAATCTAATCTCCGATTCTGTTCTTGCGATTGCAATGACCGCACTGATAATTGCGTTCTTAAACTGGTTGACTGCCCCGGGAATTCGGGTTTTGTTAAATTCGTGATGATTTTACAAAGGATGCTGTTTTATGCTGGATCTGATTTCTGCCTATGAGAATTATCTGATTAACGTCAAGCAGGCCTCTGCCAATACCACGGTGTCTTACCTCCGGGACATCCGGAAGTTTGATTCCTGGCTTCGGGATTTGCGGAAGACCAACTTGGCAGAGGCTTCACAACAGAATATCAGCGACTATGTCTGTCACCTACGGCAGATGGATTGCTCTGTGGCGACCATATCCCGGTCTGTGGCCAGTATGCGCAATTTCTATGGATACCTGGTCTCCTTTGGGTTGCTCAGTGAGAATCCGGTGCGGGATATCCATGTGGAACAGCGAGAAAAGAAATTGCCTCAGATTCTTACCGGCAGGGAAGTGGAGCTCCTTCTCTCTCAGCCCTCCCGTACTGACACCAAGGGTCTGCGGGACAAGGCTATGCTGGAGGTCATGTATGCCACCGGCTTGCGCGTCAGTGAGCTTTTGGGATTGAATATCACCGATGTTAGCTTGGATGGTAGCTTTGTCAAGTGTTCCGGCAAGAAGGTGCGTATTGTGCCCATGTATGCCGGTGCGGTCAAGGCCTTGGCGTCCTATATCCGGACAGCCCGCCCACAGATGGTTCTCAACCCCGACGAAGATGCTCTGTTTGTCAATGTCGGTGGCGAGCGGATGAGCCGCCAGGGATTCTGGAAGATCCTCAAGCGATATCAGCAGACGGCACAAATCGACAAGGAGATTACGCCACATACCCTCCGCCACAGCTTCGCCGTACATCTGCTGGAAAATGGCGCTGACCTGCACTCGATTCAAGAAATGCTTGGTCATAGCGATATTTCCTCTACTCAGCTCTACAGCCAGTTGGTCAAAAAAGAGCTGAAGAACGTATACAATAAGTGTCATCCCAAAGCATAAGACCCGAAGCCGGTAAGTCAGCACCGGATTCGGGTCTCATTTTTTGGGAGATTTGGTTCTGTTGGGCTGTCGCATAAAGTATGCGCACAGGTTAAAAGGGGAGCGGTCAAATTCCGGTCATGGCTCTCAGGACATCCACCTCGTTTTTCAGGATGCTCTTCTTCCGGCTCAGTCCTTCGTCAATGTCCACATCTGTCAGTTCACCATGAACGGTGCAGACAATTCGGCAAGTCTTTCCTGCAAGCAACAATTCCACTGCCCGATGCCCCATCTTGGTAGCGTTTACCCGGTCTCTTGCAGTGGGTGTACCCCCACGCTGGATATGACCCAGTACGGTAACTCTGGGATCCAAGTCAATTTCCGCCTTGATTCTGGAGGCGATATCTGCGGCACTGCCTGCGCCCTCAGCAACCACGATCATATAGTGGGTGAATCCATTGAATCGGGCCTGTCTGATTTTCTCTATCACATCACGTTGGAAATCAATTTGTTCTTCCGGTACAAGTACTGCTGTTGCACCGGCCGCCAAACCCACATACATAGCCAGATAGCCCGCATTTCTGCCCATGACCTCAACCACTGAGCAACGCTCATGGGACTGCATGGTATCCCGGAGTTTGTCAATGCACTCGATCGCAGTATTGGCGGCAGTGTCAAAGCCAATGCAGTAATTGGTGCAGGCGATGTCGTTGTCGATGGTGCCGGGTACACCAACTACTGCAATCCCATATCTCGAAAGCGCCTGCGCACCCCGGAATGTACCGTCACCACCAATGGCAATGATGGCGTCCAAACCCAGAAATTTGCATGTGCTGACGGCTTTACGTTGACCCTCCTCGGTCATAAACTCCTGACTGCGGGCAGTATAAAGAATTGTGCCGCCCCGGTTAATGATATGCGCCACACTGTGTTCGTCCAGTTTGACCACATCGCCGGAAATCAGCCCATTCCAGCCCCGCCGGATACCAAAGCACTCGATCCCCCGATATCGGGCTGTCCGGACCACAGCCCGAACACAGGCATTCATCCCCGGGGCATCGCCACCGCTGGTGAGAACGCCAATTCGCTTAATTGTCATACAAAAGACCTCCTGTTGCTGATCGTCCTTTCGGAGAAGTATTTCTGCCGACATTTTAGCGGAAAGTCATCAAAAAGTAAAGGTTTATTTTTTACAAGTTCACGCATTGATGAGCAAATCGAAAATTCTTAAGAAAATTTTAGAATTTGTTGCATTGCAATCGGCCGAAAGATATGGTATGATAGGCTTGAATAAATCTATGGAGTGTTCAATGATGAAAAAGCTGATTCTTCTGGTCATCATATTTGTCCTCCTTATGGGTGCTTGCTCATCCCGCCCGGCATTTACCACCATTAACCTGAGTGATGTTGGCCCCAGAGCTCAGGGGGAGCTGTCGTCTTCCAGGGATGTAGTGGTAACTCCGGGTGTGCGTTCAAATGACAAAGCAACCCCTCCCATGCAGGAAGATGGTGTTCGGGTCTCTGCCATCACGACAGAGCAGACGCGGAATCAAGTGGACAAAAAGACCGATGTTCGGGTGTTTACCGCCCAATTACAGTCAACACAGGTGCAGATTTCCGGCCAGTCTGCAGTTGAACAACAGGTTAACAGTGCCCTCCAACAGGTTGCGCAGCAAAATTCTTCAGAAGCCGAGGCCGTTGAAGATGCCGCTGAAGTTGCTTTCTCCCAGTCTGAGGCAACGAAAGACAGCAAAGAGGAGATTGACTTCTATACCTTTAGCTATTCCACTACCCAGACCATCACCCGGTTGGACTCCGTGGTATTCTCCGTGGTTTCCTATTCCAGCGGTTATAGCGGAGAGGCTTATCCCACCAATTCGCAGTCTGCGACTAACTTTGATTTGACCACCGGTGAGCGGCTTGCGCTGGGAGATATTCTTCACGATGATGCGCAGGAAACCGTTTATGAGATGATTGTGCGTTGGCTGGAATCCAAGACAGAAGTATATAATCTGTTCCCCATGAAAGACTGTCTTCCGGTGGTGGAAAGCAAGTTCAGTCCACAGAATATGGGCAATCAGTATGACGACTGGCATTTGACGGATGATGGGCTCACAGTATTCTTTAATCCCTATGAGATTTCTCCGCATTCCTCGGGGATCATCAAAATCGAGCTGAGCTACAACAAACTTGCCGGGGCTTTGGATTCCCTGTATGTTCCGGTCTCGGTCGATGAGCGGCCTTTGGGTTCTTTTGCGGTTTATTATAATACCGACCCCGAAGTTAGGATTGGCAATCAGGAGACGGTACGCTTGGCTGCCGGGGCTGACCGGTTGATCGTCATGGGTGTCGAACCCATTTACGATATATCGCTGACCCGGGTATCCTGGATTGGGGAACAAAGCGTTGATATCGGCACGCTGTATTGTGCCAATTATCTGACTGCGGAGAATATGCTGGTCATTGAGTTGGATGGAGCACATTCTTTGTCCACCCTTTGTCTGCGGCTCAATCCTGGAGATGGCGAAGAACGAACGATTTATTTTGAGCCGGAGTTGAAGCCCGGTGCTTATACCTACACTTTTTCCGGAAGCGGGAATTGACAAATCAGATTGCAAAGCGATAATAGCCGGAGCCGATCGTTGCTCCGGCTTTTCTTTGATGACAGACAGGACAGGGGAGGAGAACGATAGCCGGTTGCCTGAGGATTTACAACGAGAATGCTTTTGCGTGTATCTGTATAACGAACGCAACAAAATAAAAATTTTGTTGCGTTCAGAACAAGGATATGTTATAATACCGTCAGTATGGGGTTCTTGGGCTATTTTCTCAACGTTCAGAAACAGAATTATCCGAACGAACTCACAATATCTTTGCACTGAGCCTGCAGCGGTCTCTGCTTGCTGGCCCTAATGGTTCAAAACTGCCCGTTCCAGTTAAAGATTTCAAAAAGCAGATAATCCAAACGGCTGGGTCAGAATTCTACTTTACACTCCGGGATCGAGTCACTGCTGAACCGTCTGGCATTTTGTCAGAATCGTCCACTTGGCCTTTTTCTGCCTTCGCTCTGCCCGGTATTACTCTGTTTGTTTTTGGAACTGCTCACACTTGCAATTCGACTAAAAGCGATAAGCAGCGATCTCAGCTCGTTATCACTCACCACATGCGATTGATTTAGGAGGATTCTTATGCGCACTTATTCTGACTGTCCGACCATACTTCGGGATTTTTTGGCATATCACGAAAATATTAAAGGTCAATCTCCCCGCACCATAAGTGAATACCATTTGGATTTGCGGATGTTTCTGCGTTTTATGCTGCTGATGCGGCGCGATATGCCCATCAATGCTCGCCTTGATGAAATAGACATCAAATCCATAGATCTGGCTTTTATTGCCGGGATCACCGCATCGGACATTTTTGAATTCCTTTCCTATCTCGCCAATGAGCGCACACAGGACCCCGACAATCCCGCCGCAGAGCATGGCATCTCCCCTTCCGCCCGAGCCAGAAAACTCTCCGCCATCAAATCGTTCTATAAATACCTCACAGTCCGAACCAAAAAGCTGGACGAAAACCCGGTGGCGGAGATGGAGTACCCCCGGCTTCGCTCCAGCCTTCCAAAATACCTGACCTACGAGCAATCTGCCGCGCTGTTGAAGGCAGTCTCCGGTCCAAATCAGCGCCGGGACTATGCCATTTTGATGCTGTTTCTTAACTGCGGCATTCGACGCAGTGAGCTGGTGGGACTGAACCTGACTGATGTTTACGAAGACCGCATCCGGGTTTTGGGTAAGGGCAATAAGGAGCGCTTTGTCTACTTTGGCACACCCTGCAGGAAGGCCATTGACGCCTATTTGGTGGAGCGAAAAGAAAAGGTATTGACCGATGACCGGGCGCTTTTTGGCTCACGAAACGGCAATCGGCTGACCGTAACCGCCGTTCACCGGCTGGTTAAAAAGCATCTTTTGGCGGCCGGTCTGGATGCGACCCAGTACTCTGCTCATAAACTGCGCCACACCGCCGCAACCATGATGCTCTCTGGTGGCGTAGACGTAAAGACAGTTCAGGAGGTACTCGGTCACGAAAACCTGAATACCACCCAGATTTATACCCATATTGAAAGTACAGAGCTGAAGCTGGCAGCAAGTGCGAATCCCATTTCCCGGTTGGATTTTGCAGAAGGGGAGGATTCATAACCTCCCCCCTTTTTCTGCGTTCAACATCAGATGCCGGACTCGTACACGAAGCTGTAAGTTGCCATTTCCTCTGTTTCGTCGTTGTCCGGTTTGATGGTACCAACCGGAGCGGTATAGACCATGTATTCTTCTTCTCCGTCCAGCCCGAAAACCTGCGTACACAGGTCATGGGAGAATGCCGCAATTCCGCAAGTCCCCAAACCCAGCCCGGTACAGGCGAGATACAGATTCTGTCCCACATGACCGGTATCAATCAGTGCCGTCCGATGGGCATAAATCCCATAGCGCCATTCTGCCCGGTAGGCCACCATTGACCAGTAGAAGACAACGTTGGCTTTTGCTGCCCAGGCTTGACCACAGAGCGTGTCAGAGATGGTTTCATCCAGTTTCTCCCGTTCACCCAGGTATTCCAGTGTATGCGTCATTGGCAGATAGTGGTAAACCCCGGGGTTCAGTCCATCAACCCGACGAACCAGCAGGTACGTCTCAAATTCATGTCTTGCGCCACCGCAGGGCACCGTACGAAGGGTTGCATATGCTTTGCCCCGCAGTTTTTTGACCCCCTGCGTTGACCAGAGCAGGAAAGACAACTGCAAAAGGCTCATATGCTCCTCCGTAAACAGTCGGGAGCTTTTCCGCAAAAAGAACAGCTTGCTCAGGTCCCAGTTTAGCGGCAGGGCCGAAAAATCTCTGGGAAGCGGAATCTGATGCTCCTCCCCGACGATGGGTGCTTTTACCAGAGGCGGCTGAGGCTTCCTCAAATCCTGATCCGACTCAAAGTCCTCCATGTATTGATCCATCTCACCATAGCCCCGCATAAAGGCTCTTCCCTTAGCAATCAGCTCCTGTTGTACACGTTCATCCAACATGATGTTTCTCCTTTCTAAACTGCTGTTTCCATGGCCTCCCGCAGGTTTCTGACCCGATAGACCGTCAGACCGGCGGGAATGTCCAATTTATCGGTCCCCATTCTGGGGATAATGCACTGCTTGAAACCCAATCTGGCAATTTCTGCCAGACGCTGTGGCAGATTTGTTACAGAGCGGATTTCTCCGGTCAGACCAACCTCTCCAATAGCCACCAAATCATCGGGGAGTGGCTTGTCCCGGTAGGATGAGGCCAGCGCCAGAACAACCGCCAAATCTGCCGCCGGTTCATCCAACCGCAGACCACCAATGACATTGATGTAGACATCAAACATTCCCAGCTTCATCCCGCCCCGCTTCTCGCCCACAGCAATCAGCAGATTCGCCCGGTTGAAGTCAAAACCATCGGCAGTGCGGCGGGGGACATTCAGCGTAGTCCTTGCCGCAAGCGCTTGAACCTCAGCCAAAATGGGTCTGGTACCCTCCATAATACAGCAAACACAAGTTCCCGATGCACCCTCCGGTCTGCCTTCCAAAAGCATCTGTGAGGGATTGGGAACCTCGATCAGTCCCTTATCGCCCATTTCAAAAACGCCAATCTCATTGGTAGACCCAAAACGATTTTTCACCGCCCGCAGAAGCCGATAAGAGGAATTCGGGTCACCCTCAAAGTATAACACGCAATCCACCATATGCTCCAATACCTTGGGGCCGGCAATAGCGCCCTCTTTGTTGATGTGTCCCACCACAAAGACGGTAATGCCTTTGCTCTTGGAAATCTGCATCATGGTCATGGTACAGTCTTTGACCTGAGACACGCTGCCGGGAGCAGAGTCATTTTCTTCGTGGTACAGCGTCTGGATGGAGTCGGCAATCAGGATATCCGGCTTGACGGCGTCTACCACTTCGGTTATGTCAGACAACCGGGTTTCAGACAGCACCAGCAGATTAGGCGAATTAACCCCCAGGCGTTGCGCCCGGAGCTTGAGCTGTTTCTCGCTCTCCTCACCGGAAACATACAGCACCCTACGCTCTGCGCACAGGCATGAGCAGATTTGTAAAAGCAGGGTGGATTTACCGATACCAGGAGCACCACCCACCAGAACCAGTGAACCCTCCACAGCACCGCCACCCAAAACACGGTCCAGCTCATTCATACCGGTGGAGTAGCGGATTTCGTTGGCAATGTCCACTTCATCCAGTTGCTTGGCTCTTGCGCCTGTGCCAGGTGAAGTACGGGCACGGCCGGGAGCGGCAGGCTTCTCCACAAATTCTTCCAGGGTATTCCATGCGCCGCAGGATGGACATCGCCCCTGCCATTTGGGGGTTTCGTTTCCGCAGGCAGTGCAAAAATATACGGTCTTTGCTTTAGCCATGGATATTGTCACCTCCTGTGTATAGTTTTGCGTACTCACCGGAATAATCTCTGCCCATATTCCGGTTGTGCTTTTTGATGTAAGCCGCAGAGATTTCCTCCGGCGAGACATGAAACCGAATCAAAATCTCGTGGTAGTACATCAGAACATCTGCCATTTCTTCCAGAAACGCCTGTCGGGTTAGCGGGTCATCCACAATGGCTTTTGCGCCTTTTTTCTTCAGAATACCAATGGTTTCCCCCAGTTCCTCCACCAAATAGAGCATAAATTCTTTCCCATATTCCGGCTCGGGCGGCGACCACTGCCCCGCATGGCGGGCATAAAGATCCTGTTGCATGGTCATCATTTGGGCTATTGAAAGATCCATGGTAAACACCTCATGTTTTTTCTTTATTATACCAGCAGACTTAAGCTCCGTCAAGGATTGAGATAGACCGACACTGCCGATACTATGACACAGCACACTTCTTTCTGGTATTCCGGTGTCCGAAGTCTGGCTTCTTCCTCCGGATTAGACAGAAAGCCACACTCCACCAGCACCCCGGTACATTGAATGTTCTGCATCAGATAGACCCCATCCGCCGGCTTGATCTCCCGCTTGCTGTCCCGGTCCAGGGAAGAAATCAATGCTTGTTGCAGAGCTTTGGCCAGTTCTTTGCTCCCGTCTGTTGGGGCGTAAAAAACCTGCGGACCGTGGTATTGACTCTCTGAGAACATATTCTGGTGTATACTGACCAGCAGAGGATTTTGCGTTTGATTGACAGTCGTTACCCGATTCTTTAAGTCGGACATCTTTCTTTGCGCGATGGTCTCCCCTTCTGTATGGACCGCAGTATCCGTGCTGCGAATCATTGCCGTCCGGTAGCCCATCAGATGAAACAGGTCATTTAGTCTCAGGGAGATTTCCAGATTAAACCGGCTCTCTGTCAAGCCGGTGCAGGAAGTCGCCCCTCCATCTTCGCCACCATGTCCGGGGTCAATGACAACACAGGTGGTCTGTTCCAGTCTGTCGGTCACAGCCATGGCATCCACTGTTCGGGTAGTCAGAAGCGCAGAGCCAATGAAAAACGCCGCAACCGCCAGATAAACCCAGTAATACCGCCGAAAATAAGCTCGCAATAATGTCAATATCATGCACCTCCCCTTCACTCTATGTCAGAAGCGACAGACTATGCCGGCGATTTACGCACAACCTGCGCTCTTTCCGCATAAGATGACCCGGAACGACCAAACACCAATCGTTCCGACCAAAAGGAGGGATTGCTTTGCATGGTAGTAACAACGCCAGAAACTGTACGCTTCAGACTGGGGAAGGTCGACTCCCCGCCTGTGCGCCTCTGGCTGTCCCCTTTGTCCCCTTTCAGCAGGAACAACCGCAGAAGTACGAAGCCCGTAAGGGTCTGGTCAGAGGAACTTTGTTCCCCGGTCTGGATTTGCCTTTTATGGATATGGTCAATACCGGGGAACTCCCGGATACACCGCTCCATGAATTGCAGGCGCTGGGCTTTGCCATTCAGGAACTGGCACTGTATCTGGACACCCATCGGGAGGATACCGATGCGCTGGAGCTGTACCGGGCCTATCAGGAGCTTCACCGAAATGGACTTAAGGAATACGAGAAGACCTATGGCCCTCTGAGCCACCAAAGTACCGCCGGCTCCGACCGTTACGCCTGGCTGGATGACCCCTGGCCCTGGGAATATACCCCCTGCCCAGGCAAACGTCGCTGTCAAGACCCAAAAATGACCGGTAAGTGCGAGATGAAGGAGGCGTAATCATGTTCAGTTATGAGAAAAAACTGCAATACCCCGTGAAAATTGAACGCCCCAACCCCCGCCTTGCCTCCGTCATCATCAGCCAGTATGGTGGGCCGGATGGAGAATTGGGAGCTTCCATGCGGTATCTGTCTCAGCGATATTCCATGCCCTTTGATGAGTTGAAGGGATTGCTGACTGATATCGGTACAGAAGAACTGAGCCACCTCGAAATGGTAGCAGCCATTATTCACCAGCTCACCAGAAATTTGAAAACCAAGGACATTGTGGGCACCAGCCTTGAGCCCTACTTTGTTGACCACACCGTTGGCGTCTACCCCACTGCCGCCTCCGGATTCCCGTGGACTGCAGCCTCCATTGCGGTCAAAGGCGACCCCTTGACCGACTTAACCGAGGATTTGGCCGCAGAGCAGAAGGCCAGAACCACCTATGACAACATCCTTCGGCTTAGCGATGACCCGGATGTTAACGACGTGATTAAGTTCCTCCGTGAACGGGAAATCGTGCACTTCCAGCGCTTTGGCGAGGCCATCCAGCTTCTCCGGGAGCGACTTTCTCAGAAAAACGTTTACACCATGAATCCTGCCTTTGACCGCTAACTGTAAAAAGCCGCCGTATCTCCATGGCCCGGAGTGCGGCGGCTTTTGGTAAAATATTGATAAGTGGACATACTGAGAAAAAACAAAGGAGTTGAAGCCATGGAAATCCAGACCATGATTGATGAAGCAAAAACCTTGACTGGAGAACTGATTGAACATCGCCGGTGGCTACACCAACACGCCGAAACCGGATTCTCCCTGACGCTTACCAACACTTACGTTTCGGGTGTCCTGAGACGTCTGGGTTTAGAACCGGAGAAAAAGGGGAACATGGGAATCTGCGCCGAAATTACCGGCAGAAGCCCGGGGAAAACATTCCTCCTGCGGGCGGATATGGATGCTCTGCCCATCTGTGAAGAGTCGGGAGAAGCATTCTCCTGTCCCACCGATGCCATGCATGCCTGCGGGCACGATTTGCACACCGCCATGCTTCTTGGTGCGGCCAAACTGCTGCTCCAACACAAAGCCGACTTTTCCGGGACAGTGCGGCTCATGTTTCAGCCTGCAGAGGAAACTTTACAGGGTGCTAAGGATATGGTGGACAGTGGCGTTTTGGACGGGGTTAACGGAGCCATGATGCTCCACGTGATTCCGGCGCTCCCCTTTCCTGTCGGCACACCGCTGATTCCTCAGCCGGGAATCGGCGCACCCAGTGCGGACTATTTCACCGTCACCATTGAGGGAAAAGGTTGTCACGGGGCAACGCCCCACAAAGGCATTGACCCAATCACCCCTGCCGCCCATATCATTCTGGGGCTTCAGGAAATTATTGCCCGGGAAATGGCTTGCGGAGAGCAGGTGGCCCTGACCGTTGGTGCCGTACACGCAGGGGCGGCAGGGAACGTGATACCGGACAAAGCAGAGCTTTCCGGAACAGTCAGAACCTATAGTCAGCAGGTACAGGAAAGACTGAGAGTCCGTATTGTTGATATTGCCACCCAAATCGGCAGAGCCTACCGCACAGAGGTTCAGGTGTCTTTTACCGGAGGCTGCCCTCCCTTTTGTAACGCGGAAGAATTGTGTGACGGCATGAAGAATTACCTCTCCCCGCTTTTATCCGGAAGAAATCTCCCGACGGGTGCCGGTGGAGAATCCGAAGACTTCGCCTGGGTCAGTCAGCAGATTCCCACTATTGTGGTGGGTTTAGCCGCAGGAGAGCCGGCAAAAGGGTACTCCATGCCACTACACCACCCTAAAGTTCGCTTCGACGAGTCGGTGCTTCCCATTGGCAGTGCCATTCTGGCTGGGTTTGCTATGGATTGGTTGAACCGGTCGAACTGATCGTTTTTATTCGGAGGGTCTTCAGATATTCTTTTCGCTCGGTGGAGATTTGCAGGCTTTCCGTGGCTTTTTGAATGGTTTTGTTGTGAATCCACTGGGGTAAGATGCGATCTTCCAAAACAGGTAGTGTCTCCTGATACCGGCAGGTCAGAGCTGTGGCAAAGAACCAGGCAACCATCATCCGGATATAGTATTCCTCCCGGTGAATTGCTGCTGCCATTTGCAGGTACTCGCTGATAACCGGTTGATGCAAATAGTGAACCATCAGCATTTCCAAGCCAAAACGGACGGTAAAAACATGGTAGGACTGTAGCCACTGCCGAATTTGGGGCAGAAGCAGGTCCTTATGCCGGGAGAATACCTTCGGGCGAATCAAATCACAGGTCGCCCAATTGTCCACATGGGGCAGAAATGTTTCCAGTTGACTGACCACCCGGGAATAGTCACTTCCGGCAGAAATCAGCAGTCCATGAAGGTTATCCTCATCGTAATACCGGTGGGGCAGGCGTTGCAAAAACAGCTCTGCCTCCGGTTTGTCCCGCAATTCCCGGGACAGCTTCCGCAATGCAGGCATACGGACACCCAGTACCCTTTCCGGGGCAATACCGGGCATTAACCTGCACTGGAAGGTCTGATAGATTGGATCTGCCATGGACAGGAGACGATGTTGAATGTGGTCAGTTTCCATGGTACTACGCTCCTTTCGGGTGTGTATCGGCTGAATTCGGGTGATCTATGGCTATTTTTTGGGTTGTACTGGACTTTTTCGGATATTTGGCTTATAATGGAAGAAAAAAACGATAGGATCTGATAATTTGAAACAGCTTAGTGCAGAAGAAAAATACCGGCAAATGACCCAGACCCCGGTGGAGAAGCTGATTTGTAAGCTGGCAATCCCCACCATCATCAGTATGCTCATCACCACCATTTACAACATGGCCGATACCTTCTTCATTGGCAAACTGGATTCTACCAGTGCCTCTGGTGCAGTTGGCATAGCCTTTTCTCTGATGGCGGTCATTCAGGCAGTAGGCTTCTTCTTTGGTCAGGGTGTGGGCAACAACGCCTCCAGAGCTTTGGGTAACCACAATTTGGACTACGCCAAGCAACTGGCCGCCACAGGATTCTTTACCGCACTGGGAACAGGTGTGCTGATTCTGGTGATGGGCGAAGTATTTTTGCGACCTTTGACCATTGCACTGGGCTCAACGGAAACCATTCTCCCCTATGCCATGGATTATATCCGCATCATTCTCATTGGCGCGCCGGTGATGACTGCATCTCTGGTGCTAAATAACCTTCTGCGGTTTCAAGGCAATGCTTTTTATGGCATGATTGGTCTGGCCAGTGGTGGCATTCTCAACATTATTCTTGACCCTGTATTTATCTTTGGTCTGGATATGGGAATTTCCGGTGCGGCGCTGGCGACCATCATCAGTCAGGCGGTCAGTTGTCTGATTCTCCTGTACCAGTGCAACCACGCCGGAATCATCCACATTCATCCCCGGAGTTTCCGTCCTTCACTGAAGAATTACGGAGTCATTGCCACTGGCGGACTCCCCTCTCTCCTGCGGCAGAGCATTGCCAGTATTGCCACCATATGCCTGAACACGGCGGCAAAACCATACGGAGATGCTGCCATTGCCGCAATGGCCATTGTCTCCCGGATCACCGCCTTCAGCAATTCCGCCATTATTGGCTTTGGGCAAGGGTTCCAGCCGGTCTGCGGATACAACTACGGCGCAAAGCTTTTCTCCCGGGTGCGGCGGGGCTTCTGGTTCTGTGTAAAACTGTGTACGGTTGCTATGGTGGTGATTGCCGCAGTCGAATTCAGTCTTGCGCCCCAGTTTGTGGAGCTGTTCCGCAAGGGCGATCCAAAAGTCATTGAAATCGGCGCACTGGCTCTCCGGTTACAGTGCCTGTCTCTGCCCACTTTCGGCTGGATTTGTATCAGCAATATGATGATGCAGACCACCGGGAAGGTTGTTTCCGCTTCCTTGGCCAGCATTGCCCGACAGGGATTGTTCCTGATTCCGGTGGTGCTGATTCTCCCCCACTTTGCGGACCTTCTGGGCATTCAGATGGCGCAGCCTCTGGCAGACTACATCACCCTTCTGATGATTATTCCCATGCAGATTCATCTTCTGCGTCAAATGCGGAGAGATGAGCTTGCCCAGTAATCCCCTTTCTGCTTCTATCCCGCCGGCAGCCAAATGGTCACCGGCGGGATGTTTTTTACTCCTGAATCATTTGGAGGAATTCTTCTTCTGTCAGCACCGGAATACCCAGCTCGTTGGCTTTCTTCAGCTTGGAGCCTGCGTTTTCGCCAGCCACCACAAAACTGGTCTTTTTGGAGACCGAGCCTGCCGCCTTGCCGCCGAAGCGCTCAATCTGGGCGGTGGCTTCATCCCGGGTGAATCGGGTCAGCGCACCGGTCAGGACAAAAGTCTTCCCGGCGAAGCGGGTATCCGTAATCTCCTGGGTGGAAGTAAAGTTGACTCCCGCTTCCCGCAACCGACCAATTAGTGTCTGGGACTGACTCTGACTGAACCATTCCAATATGTTTCGTGCAGTAATCTCACCGATATCCGGCAGGGCAGTCAAATCCTCCAGCGATGCGGACATCAGCGCATCCATGGTGCCAAAGGCGGAGGCTAAGGCTTTACCGGCTTTTGCACCCACCTGACGGATACCCAAGCCATAAATCAGTCTGCCCAAATCCTGCCCCTTACTGGCTTCAATGGCAGAGAGCAGTTTCTTCGCCGCCGTGGTTCCGCTTTTCCACAGGCCCTGAATATCCTCCTGAGTCAGATAGTAGATATCCGCAGGCGAAGACAGATGGCCCAATTTAATCAGTCCCTCCACAATGGAACTGCCCAGACCTTCAATATCCATAGCATCCCGGGAGACAAAATGAGCAATATTCCGGGCGAGCTGCGCCGGACACGATGCACCGGTACACCGGAGGAATGCTCCATCATCATCCCGAACCACATCCGCACCGCACATGGGGCATTTGTCCGGCAGGTGGTAGGCAACCGCACCCTCCGGGCGCTTGTCAAACTCCACTTCCAGAATCTCCGGGATGATCTCTCCGGCTTTCCGGATTCTCACCGTATCGCCAATGCGAATATCCTTCTGTACAATAAAGTCCTGATTGTGGAGGGTGGCATTGGTGACGGTTGTTCCGGCCAGTCGCACCGGCTCAACCACGGCCTTTGGAGTCAAAACGCCGGTACGCCCCACCTGCACCACAATATCCCGGACAACGGTGGATTTAATCTCCGGTGGATACTTATAGGCCGCCGCCCACCGGGGAAATTTGGCGGTACTGCCCAAAATTGTTCGGTCAGCCAAGCTGTCGAGTTTGATGACCGCACCGTCAATGTCATAAGGCAGTGCATAGCGGTCAGCATCAATCTGCACCACCGCATCCCAAACCTGACCGGCATCCCGGCACAGCACATGGGGAATAACCGGGAAGCGCAAACTGCGCAGATAGTCCAGTGTCTCTCCATGGGTGGAAAAGGACTTCCCTTCCGCAAGCTGAAGGTTAAATACCAGAATGTCCAATTGTCTCTGCGCGGCAATTTTGGGGTCAAGTTGTCTCAGAGAGCCTGCGGCGGCATTTCTGGGGTTGGCAAAGAGGGGCTTGCCCTGTTCTTCCCGCTGGGCATTGAGCTTTTCAAAGGTCTTCTTGGACATATAGACCTCACCCCGGACAATCAACCGCCGGGGCGCACCCTCCAGAACCATAGGAATGGAGCGGATGGTCTTGAGGTTCTCCGTCACATCCTCACCAACCCGACCATCTCCCCGGGTCGCTCCCCGGAAAAACTTGCCGTCGATGTATTCCAGTGCCACGGACAGCCCATCCACCTTGGGCTCTACGCAGAAGACCGCCTCTGTTACCCCTTCTTCGGTCTTCAGCACAAACTCCCGCAGTTCCTCAGGGGAGAATACGTCCTGCAAACTCTCCAGTGGCACGGCATGGGTCACTTCTTCAAATTGTTCAAGAGCCTTACCGCCTACCCGCTGTGTGGGAGACAGGGGCGAGGCGTACTGGGGGTATTGTCTCTCCAATTCCTCCAGTTCCCGGAGCAACCGGTCATATTCATAGTCGGGCATTCTGGGGTCATCCAGGACATAATATTGATGATTTGCTTCATCCAGCAGTTGCATTAACTGCGCAATCCGTTCTTTGGGTTCCATATCTTCTCTCCTTAGGGTAAAATTTGGCCGGTAGTGGACAGGAATGTGTCCGGTACGATCCCTACAATGACCGTCTCCGCCACCACAACCTGACTGGTGATCGTAAAAGATTCCGTCTTATTCAGCACCAGTACCGTCACATCCACGCTGATGGACATCACCAGTTGATGCAGGGTCTGGTTGATTCCAGCCTCGGAAAAATCGCTGTAAAAGCTACCATCTGAGTTACTGATGGAAATCACCTGCACCGGCAACACCGGCCCTTTTCCAGAGAAGACTTCCGGAAGGAGGATGCTGCCCAGTGGGATACCAATATCCTGGGTGTCCAGTGCCAGAATCTCATTATTGATCAGATTCAGGATTTCCGTTTTCAGCCGGTTCATTTCCGGCATATTGGTTTTCAGAGCGGTGATGCGCCCGTCCAAATCTTTCTCGAAATAGACCAGTCGGCTGTATTGAATCTCCCCCTCGGCAATCTGCCGGGAGATGGAGTCGTTAATCAGGTCTGAGGTTTGGTTTTTGGCCTGTGTGATGGCCAAATCTGTTGTAATTGTCCGGAATTTGTTTCGAAAGGACACGCCAAGAAACACCACCAGCACCAGAAGTAATACCGAGACCAGTTTTCTCCGGATTTTCCTCCGCCTTACCATAGACCAACCCCCTTCGGCATAGCCTATGGGATGGAGCGGGGGTTTATAACTTCTTCATGTGTGCAGAGGCGGTTTTTGCCATTAGTTTTTTGGTGCCAATTTCGTCAAAGGCAATTTCCAGCAGAGCATCGCCGCCCATTTTCAATACAGACAGAACAAACCCCTTTCCGAATGCGGTATGCTCCACCGTCTCACCGGGGGCATACTCCACCACGGGTGTTGGTGCACGCTTTCCGGTGTCGAAGAAGGTACTCCGGCTTCTTGCCTGCCGGTTATCCATACTCTGACGGTTGCTGGGAGTTTCCCGCCGGCTCTGCCATTCCCCTTTGCGCAGGATACATTCCTCCGGGATTTCCTTCAGGAAGCGGGAGGGCATGGCAGGATTGGTGCGACCATAGAGTGTGCGCTGGTTGGCGTGGGTGATATAGAGCTGCCGTTTTGCCCGGGTAATCGCCACATAGCACAGTCTGCGCTCCTCCTCCATCTCCTGCGGGTCACCGATTGCCCGTACACCGGGGAACAAACCTTCTTCCACGCCCACAAGGAAGACATTAGGGAATTCCAGACCTTTGGCACTGTGCATGGTCATCATCACGGCGGCGTCCGCATCGGCATCATACTGCTCAATATCGGTGTACAGGGCGACTTCCTCCAGGAATCCGGCCAACGTGGGGGTATCGTCATTTTCCATGTAGTTCAGAATGCTGGATCGCAATTCCCGAACGTTTTCCAGTCTGGTTTGGTTTTCCTCTGTGGGTTTACTCTGAAGCATGGCCACATAGCCAGAGCGGATGAGAAGCTCGTCATAGAATTCATCCAGAGGCATACCGCTGTCCAGCAGTGCTCTGCATCCTTCAATCAGATCATGGAATGCCGTCAGTTTTGCCGCCGACCGGTCGAGGGGATTATAAATCTTACAGTCTTTAATCACGGCATAGGCACTCTTTCCCTCTGCCGCAGACAGCCGCTCCACCATTTCCGTGGTCTTTCCACCCAGACCTCTGGCAGGCTGGTTGATGATACGCATCAGCCGCAGGTCATCATCCGGGTTATTGATGGTGCAGAGGTAGGCCAGCATATCCTTGATTTCTGCCCGGTCAAAGAATCGTGTGCCGCCGATAATACGGTACGGAATGCCGTTGCGCTTAAAAGCGTATTCCAGTGCATTGGATTGGGCATTTGTCCGGTAGAGTACGGCACAGGAGCGGTAACCGGTGGTTCTTGCCCGGGAGAGAATCTGGGCAGATACAAAATTAGCCTCTTCACTTTCGCTGTAGGCTTCGTAAATTACCACAGGCTCACCAGGTTCATTATCGGTCCACAAAGTCTTCCCTTTCCGTCTGCGATTGTGGGAAATCACGGCATTGGCGGCGTTCAGAATAGACTTGGTGGAGCGGTAATTCTGTTCCAGGCGAATAGTCCTTGCCCCGCTGAATTCCTGCTCAAAATTCAGAATATTTTCGATGGTGGCTCCACGGAAACGATAGATACTCTGGTCATCGTCTCCGACCACACAGATGTTCTCATACCGTCCCGCCAAAAGCGCCGCCAGACGGTACTGCATAACGTTGGTGTCCTGATACTCATCAATCAGTACATACCGAAACTTCCGCTGGTAATACTCCCGCACATCCTCAAATTGTTCCAGAAGCCGAACAGTGAGCAGAATAATGTCGTCAAAATCCACGGCATTATTGGATATCAGCCGGTTTTGGTATTCTTCATAGAGCTGGGCAATTATTTTCAACCTGTAGTCGCCTGAATCTGCCACAGACCGGGCGTAAGTCTCCCAATCCATGAGCTGGTCTTTCGCCCTGCTGATGGCAGTGAGGACCGTTCTTGCCGGGAAAGTCTTGTCATCCAGGCCACGGGCTTTGATGACATCCTTCATTACTCGCTCTGTATCGGCGGTATCGTAAATGGTAAAATGATTGTCGAATCCCAGCCGATGAATTTCCCTTCGTAAGATCCGGCAACAGGCAGAGTGAAAGGTCATTGCCCAGACATCCAGAGCCTTGTCCCCTACCGCCAGCTCCAGCCGCTCTTTCAGTTCCCGGGCAGCCTTGTTGGTAAAAGTAATGGCAATGATGCTCCACGGGTCGGCGGGCCGCAGAGCACAGAGCAGATCTGCCTGCTGTTCTTCCTCAGCGGTCAGGTTTTTGGGCAGATTCTCCAGAAACAGCACATCCTCCTCGGTAATCCCATAGGGAACTTCGTCGCTGTCACTACCGGAGCCAAAGCGAATAAGGTTAGCGATCCGCTGGATGAGAACCGTTGTCTTTCCACTGCCGGCACCGGCCAGCAAAAGGAGTGGCCCTTCTGTAGTCAGGGTTGCCTGTAACTGCATATCGTTCAGATGGGAAAAGCAGGAGGCAATGTATCTCCTGCGGGCATCGCAAAATCGTTTTTCCAGTTGTTCTGTCATAACTTGTAAACCATCCTCTGTTGATGCCCCTATTTTATTACATTTTCCTCCATCCGTAAAGAGGAAATCGAAAAAAAGCGCTCCTGAACCCAATCTTCTGACGCCAATCAGAAGAAATCGCTCAGAAGCGCGCCCATTTACATCAGCTCCCGGAGATGGGATATGGCCTTTTTCTCAATTCTGGAGACCTGTACTTGTGAGACGGTAAGAATCTTAGCCACTTTCTCCTGTGTCAAGTCGTGGTAATACCGCAGCCGTATGACCATTGCCTCCCGCTCAGGCAGTTTTTCGATGGCCTGCCGCAAAGCCAGTCGCTCAAGCATGGACTCCTCAGTGCCGGAGTCTGCCAAAATATCCTCCAAAGTAAAGCCGTCTTCTCCACACTCACGCTGAATCGACTCGGTTGCGGCGGTGGCAGTCTCTGCCAAAGCGATTTCTTCCGGGGTCAGTCCCACTTCTGCGGAGATTTCGTTGATTGTGGGTTCCCGATTCAGTTCAGCAGCAAGACGACTTCTTGTGGCTTTGATGGCAACAGACTGTTCCTTTAGGCCCCGACTGACCTTGACAGTTCCGTCATCCCGAAGAAACCGGCGGATTTCTCCGGCGATCTTAGGAACAGCATAGGTAGAAAACTGAGTCCCATACGCCGTGTCGAATCCTTCAATCGCCTTTAGAAAGCCCAGACAGCCCAATTGATACAGATCATCTCCGTCCACACCCCTGCCGAAAAATCGCCGTGCAACCGACCAAATCAGCCCCATATTGCCGTTGAGCAGGGTTTCTGTGGCTTTACGGTCACCGGACTGGCTCAGCCGGATCAGTTCTTCTGTTGTGTATCCGCTCATCTTGCGCCCCTAAGCTGAATTCTTCTGCGCATATGTACCGTTGTCCCCTTCCCCGGTTTTGAGGTGATGGTTAGAGAGGTCATGAAACTTTCCATAATGGTGAAGCCCATGCCCGAGCGGTCTATACCTCCGGTAGTGAACATAGGCTTTCTGGCTTGCTGGATATCTGCAATCCCAATGCCTTTGTCTCTGACCACAATATCCAGCACATTCTCCGGCAAAATCCGGCATCTCAGCGTTATCGTGCCAATAGTATCGGGGTACGCATGGACAATGGCATTGGTCACCGCCTCAGAGACTGCGGTTTTGATGTCACCCAGTTCATCCAGTGTGGGGTCAAGCTGAGCGGCAAAACAGGAGACCGCAGCCCGGGCAAAGGCTTCATTGCAGGATTTGCTGGGAAACTCCAGATTCATGTAATTTTCCGGTGTCACCGAATCACCTCCCGAATCTCTACAATCTTTTCGATCCCGGCGGCTCTGAGCACTTTACGGGGTTGCTCCTTCAGTCCCTGTAACCGGAGTCTGCCGCCCAGTTGCTCCATTCTCCGCAGTGCGTTAATGACGATGGCAATGCCGGAAGAATCCATAAAGCTGACCTCCTGAAAGTCCAGAATACAGACCCCCGGAACATAGCCGTCAATCTTTTCTCCAATCCTGGTCATATAGTCTCTTGCCCTGTGGTGGTCTATTTCACCGGTCAGGGCTACCGTGAGCTGACCATCCTGCAAGTAGCTGGTAAAATGCATTTGTCTTCCCTCGTTTCTTTGGTGTTCTGGTCACTAGTATAGATTTTTCCCCATGCGGATACAGTCGAAACCGGACGGGCAGGAAAAAATCCCCACCAATTGGCGGGGAGGAAAACAGGAGCTACCGTAAAACACAGTAGCTCCTGTAAAATCAGGGGGTATCCAATTACTTCAAGGCTTCCAGCCGTTCTTTGCTCTCCTGAAGTTGGGCGATCAGGGTGCGGAGTTTCTCCGCCTTCTCCCGCTCTGCGTTCACCACGGCTTCGGGGGCTCTTGCGGTGAATTTCTCGTTGGCGAGTTTGCCTTCAATACCAGACAGGTTCTTCTGTGCCTTCTCCAGCTCCTTGTTCACCCGTTCCAGTTCCTTTGCCACGTCCACAAGCTGCTGCATGGGCATATACAACTTGGCATCGGCAGTGATGGCACCGGCCATATCCTCATGGCCAACAGGATCCTGTTCCAGAACAATCACTTCATCGGCAGAAGCCAGACGGAGGATGAAAGGAATACCTTCCCGGAAAGCGGCCTGTTTCTGAGTCACCACATAGAGGGTAGCCTTCTTGGAGGGCGGCACATTCATCTCCGCTCTGCGGTTACGGACAGCACGAATGGCCTCCATGACGGATTCCATATAGCCTTCTTCCTGATTGAAGACCAGTTCCTCTCTTGTCTCGGGCCAATGGGCAATAATCAGAGCAGTACCCTCGTGGGGAATCGTCTGCCAGATTTCTTCGGTGATGAAGGGCATAAAGGGATGCAAAAGCCTGAGGATCTGATCCAGCACATAGACCAGAACCTGAGTTGCGGTCCGCTTGCTCTCCGCATTCTCACCATAAAGACGGGCCTTGGTCAGTTCGATATACCAGTCACAGTAGGTGTCCCAGATAAAGTCGTAAATCTTCTGGACGGCAATACCCAGCTCATAACGCTCCATGTTGTCGGTCACTTCAGAAATCAGGGTGTTCAGCTTGGACAGCACCCACTTGTCTGCAATTTCCAGCTTGGCGACCTCAGGGAGCTGATTCTTCATGCCCTCAGGGACGTTCATCAACACATAGCGGCTTGCGTTCCAGAGTTTGTTGGCAAAATTGCGCATAGCCTCGCAACGTTCCACATAGAAGCGCATATCGTTACCGGGAGAGTTACCGGTAATCATGTTCATTCTCAGGGCGTCACAGCCATATTTGTCAATCATTTCCAGCGGGTCAATGCCGTTCCCCAGAGACTTGCTCATTTTCCGGCCCTTATCATCACGGACAAGGCCATGAATCAGGACGGTATGGAAAGGCGGCATCTTGGTGTGCTCACAAGCGGAGAAGACCATTCTCGCCACCCAGAAGAAGATGATGTCATAGCCGGTAACCAGCACATCGGTGGGATAGAAATAATTCAGGTCTTCCGTCTTGTCGGGCCAGCCCAGAATCTCGAAGGGCCACAGTGCAGAGGAAAACCAGGTATCCAGCACATCGGGATCCCGCTCAATATTGCTGCAGCCACACTTCTCACAAACATGGGCATCCTCCCGGCTGACGGTGATGTGTCCACACTCAGCGCAGGTCCATGCAGGAATCTGATGCCCCCACCAGAGCTGACGGGAGATACACCAGTCACGGACATTCTCCATCCAGTTCAGGTAAGTCTTGGTGAACCGCTCGGGGACAAACTTGGTTTCCCCATCCCGGACAACCCGGATGGCCTCTTCAGCCAGAGGCTTCATCTTCACAAACCACTGGGCGGAGATGATGGGCTCAACGTCATTGTGGCAACGATAGCAGGTGCCCACATTGTGACCATGGTCCTCAATCTTCACCAGATAACCCTGCGCCTCCAAATCGGCAACAATGGCCTTTCTGGCTTCATAGCGATCCATTCCCTCATACTTGCCACCGTAAGCATTGACCACACCATTGTCGTCCAGCACCCGGATGACCTCCAGATTGTGCCGCAGACCGACTTCAAAGTCGTTGGGGTCATGGGCAGGAGTCATCTTCACACAGCCCGTACCGAATTCCATCTCGGCATAATCATCGGCAACAACGGGAATCTCCTTATTGACCAGAGGCAGAATAACAGTCTTACCCACAATATGCTTATACCGCTCATCGTTGGGGTTGACGCAGACGCCGGTATCGCCCAGCATGGTCTCCGGGCGGGTGGTGGCCACAACGACCTCACCGGAGCCGTCAGCGAAGGGATAGCGGATGTGCCACAGGTGACCGGGCTTGTCCACATATTCTACCTCTGCGTCAGACAGGGCGGTGACACAGTTGGGACACCAGTTGATGATTCTGCTACCCTTATAAATCAGCCCCTTCTCATACAGGGACACAAAGACCTCACGAACAGCCTTGGAGCAACCCTCATCCATGGTAAACCGGGCTCTCTCCCAGTCACAGGAGGCACCCAGAGTCTTCTGCTGCTCCACAATGCGGTTGCCATACTTCCGCTTCCAATCCCAGACACGCTCAAGGAAGCGCTCACGACCCAAATCATAGCGGGTCAGACCTTCCTTGCGCAGTTCTTCTTCCACCTTAATCTGGGTGGCAATACCGGCATGGTCTACACCGGGTACCCACAGCGCATCATAGCCCTGCATCCGCTTGAAGCGAATGAGAATGTCCTGCAAGGTGGCATCCATGGCATGACCCATGTGAAGCTGACCGGTGACATTGGGGGGCGGCATGACGATGGTAAAGGGCTTATGCCCCTCCCGGCGGGTAGTCTGGAAGTAGCGACCGTCTTCCCACATCCGGTAAATGCGGTTTTCTACTTCCTTGGGTTCATAAATCTTGGGCAGTTCTCTTTCCATTTGCAATCTCCTTTTTAGAAATCGATCACAGGACGAAATCAAAAAAATTGCGTCCTGACACAATCAGGACGCAACATTACTGTTCCGCGGTACCACCTGAATTCCCGGAAACCCGGGCACTTAAAGACTCTGTAACGGGAGTTAACCGTCCGGCTTACTGATTTCAGCACGGCTGCTCCGAGGCGACAATCCGATTCCGGGTCAGGCACTCACACCAACCGCACCCTCTCTGCAAAGACCACAACGAACGGAAACTCCTCATCCTAGCTTTTAGGGTATTATAGCGGATAATTTTGGCTGTGTCAACGGAAATTTTTCAGAATGACCATAAACCGCAACGGTGTTTAACGGTGAGGCATTCTATGGGGTGGGTTCCAATTGATTATACGCCAATCGCTGGTCATAATCCTCCAGAACTAAACCGGTCAGGAAACTGCGGACAGCTTCATAAAATGCGGCATCGTACCGGAAGTAATGACCATTGATGTTGAGTGTGTATTCCCATACTTCATTGTACTCGTTCTCCGCTGTCCATCCGGCATAGAGGAAACTATGGTTGAAGCCAATCTTCAGGATTATCCCATCTTCCGGTGTCTCAAACAGATACGCCAGATGCGTCCATTCATTTTGTGCGTTATCAGGAATCAACAGCTCCGGCTGTAACCGAACCAGAGATTCCTGATGGTTCAGTAAGTCATCAGGTTCAACCACGGTAACGGTTGTTCCCTGAGAACCGCCCATGTTCCGCCCGATTAAAAGGTCAAGTTTCTGCGCCTCGCCATCCATATCCGCAGGTTTATAGATCCGCATCCGCAGTGTACCTTCCTGCAAACGCTGTTGCATCAGAGAAAATGCCTGAACAAGTTCCTGGGGGATACCGGGTTCTTCGGTGGCGGGGATGGTATGCATTTGCGTAGGTTCTGTGTCCAACTGTACCGGTTGCGTTGTGGTCTGCGTGACTTCGGTGGTTTCCGGGGATGATGCCACCTGTTTACATCCAGAGAAGATGAATGCAGATGCGAGAAGCAAAGCAAGGATTCGGAAGAAAAAACGGATCTTCATTGCAGGTACCTCCTTATGGTTCACGATATCTGTTTGCATGGGCTGTTTCGGTGTGTGGGTCAATGTACTGTTGGATAATCATCTGTAAAATAGCATAACCGATAATAAGTGATTTGTCAAGTACAGTCATCCGCAGGAACAGCCCATACCAAACTGCACTGCCGTTTTCGTTTCAGACGCACACCAACGGCAAAGCTATACCCGGTTGATATCATTTCCCAACGACCATTTGACATTCCCTTCCAAATCTGCTATCCTATGCAGGTACAATTCCCAAACAAGCGAGGAAACAGAAATGGAACAACTGACTGAACTTTACACCACCATGGGGGTCTCCCCCGCGGTATATCAATACGGTGAAGAAGCCATTGCCCGTCTCCGGGACAGATTCGAGGAAATCGACCGGATTGCGGAGTACAATCAGGCCAAAGTCCTGAGAGCCATGCAGAAGCACCGTGTCTCTGCCGCCTGTTTTGCCGCCACTACCGGCTATGGCTATGACGATGTGGGGCGGGACAACTTAGAGCGGGTCTATGCCGATGTCTTCCACACGGAGGCGGCTCTGGTGCGTCCCCAGATTACCTGCGGCACTCATGCTCTGGCGGTCGCCCTGTCTGCCAATCTCCTACCCGGTGACGAGCTGCTGTCTCCGGCAGACGGTCCTTATGATACCTTAGAGGAAGTCATCGGCATCCGGGAGAGTCCCTGCTCCCTGAAGGAGTACGGTGTCTCTTACCGTCAGGTTGACCTGCTCCCCGATGGCAGTTTCGACTATGAGAACATCCGCAAAGCCATCAATGAGAAGACCAAACTGGTTACCATCCAGCGCTCTAAAGGCTATGCCACCCGCCCCACCTTCTCGGTAAAGCAAATTGGCGAACTGATTGCCTTTGTCAAGTCCATTAAGCCCGACCTCATCTGCATGGTGGACAACTGCTATGGTGAGTTTGTGGAGACCATTGAGCCCTCGGATGTGGGGGCAGATATGGTGGTTGGCTCCCTGATTAAGAATCCCGGTGGCGGCCTGGCTCCCATTGGCGGTTATATCTGTGGTACAAAGGCTTGCGTTTCCCGTTGCGCTTTCCGCCTGTCTGCCCCCGGTTTGGGACAGGAAGTGGGCGCAAACCTGGGTCTGATGCCCCAGCTCTATCAGGGCTTCTTTATGGCACCCACGGTGGTAGCCGGTGCGGAGAAGGGCGCAGTCTTTGCGGCAAACCTCTATGAGCCTCTGGGCTTCCGCTGTATCCCCGGAGCAAGCGAGACCCGCCACGACATCATTCAGGCGGTGGAGCTGGGCAGTGAGGCCGCTATGGTCGCCTTCTGCCGGGGCATTCAGGCCGCCGCGCCGGTGGACAGCTTTGCCACTCCCCTGCCCTGGGATATGCCCGGCTATGACAGCAAGGTGATTATGGCCGCAGGTGCGTTTGTTCAGGGCTCGTCCATTGAACTGTCTGCCGATGGGCCGATCCGTCCGCCCTATGCCGTTTATTTCCAGGGCGGTCTTACCTGGTATCATGCCAAACTGGGCATTCTCATGAGTCTGCAGCAGCTCTGTGATGCAGGAATCGTTCAGCTATAGCGAAAATCCCGACCTCCGGAACCAAAACCACAGGAGGTCGGGACTGTTTTTAGAAATAGACATTGAGCAACCGGATAAGAACAGGAATCACCAGCGTCACCACGGAAATCAGCCAGGGATAAAACACCTTCCGGGAGAAGCACATCAGGAGCAGGCTTCCACCGGTAATATATAGTGGCCATTGCACCGCCTGAATTCTGGGCACCATAATGGAGTAACTCCCGGTTTTCGCCAAAATGATTCCCACATAATCCGGTAATTCCGCCAAATTTTGTTTTGCCAGAATAACGGCCACAACAATCACAGGTACAGCCAGAAAGAACTTGCGAAACCAAAAAATAAACTGACCGGCAGACCGGAAGAAGCTGCCCACAGGCTTTAATGTCATATTGAACCCTCCAGAAAGAATGGTACTTTTGCCGAAAGAAATCATCGACCGTCGATTCATGGACATATCATAGCATATTCTTGCCCAAAGCGCAAGGGCGGGATTCTCCTCTTTAAGTTCCATTTTCTGATTTTTCCGGAAAAAACACTTGACAAAGCCAGTCGACCCCGCTATACTTGTGCATGGTAGCAAATACCATATTTTATGAAAGGTGGTGCGCAAAATGACTAAGATGATGACCATGACCCAATTCTCCCTGTCTGAGTTTGTTTGCGCGCCTGATGTCCCCCGGGTTTGACCACCTTTGCGGCTGATTACGGGTATTGCGCCACTCCTCCGACATGGGGAGTGGCGTTTTTTGCTATCTATTTCATCATAAAAGAAAGGGTGGTTACTGTGGAACCCCAAACGAAACTGGCTGGTGGCGAAAAATTCCGGCTCATTCGGAGATTCCTCCGTGGGTCTGTTCATTATTTCGTCCTGGCCATCGCATTCGCCTGTCTGGGTATGGTGTTCAATGCCTTGACACCCCAGATTATCCGCATCACTGTGGACTCCATTTTGGGCAGTGAACCATTGGAGCTTCCGGGCTTCCTGCAGGGGCTGATTCCGGCTGAACAGCTCCGGGCCAATCCCCTCGACTCCCTCTGGTGGGCTGCCGGCGCCGTCCTGCTGGCCGCCGCCCTGCGGGGACTCAGTGGATATGGTCAGCGAGTCAATCTGTCCAAAGGCTCTGAGCGCTTTGTCAAGCGCATCCGTGACGACCTCTTTGGCCACATCCAGCACCTGAGTTATGCCTGGCACACGGCTCACTCCACCGGTGATATGATTCAGCGGTGTACTTCCGATGTGGATGTGATTCGTGGCTTTGTCTGCAATCAGTTGGTGGAGGTTGTCCGGATCGTCTTTCTGATTGTCTTCTATCTTTGTATCATGTTCACCATGAATCTGCGCCTCTCAATCATCGCCGCTATCTTTATTCCCATTGTGGGTATCTCTTCCGGTGTCTTCCACAAAAAGATTTCCTCGCGCTTCAAAGTTGCCGATGAAGCAGAAGGTGAGCTGACAACCTGCGCACAGGAGAATCTCACCGGTGTCCGGGTCGTCCGCGCTTTTGGGCGGGAGCGGTACGAGGTGGATCGTTTTCGGGAGAAGAACAACAAATTTTCCATGCTCTGGATTCGCCTTGGACGTTTGTTGTCGGTCTATTGGGCCTCCGGTACACTCCTGACCTGTACACAGGTCATGGTGATTCTCGTTGCCGGTGTTATTGAAGCCGTTGAGGGTCGGCTGTCTCTTGGCTCACTGATTGCTTTCGTCTCATACAACGAAGCTCTGACCTGGCCGGTGCGCTCTCTGGGGCGTGTTCTGTCGGAGATGAGCAAGGCCGGTGTCTCCATAGACCGGGTAGGCTATATTCTCAACGCCCCGGAAGAAACCGACGATGCCGATGCCACCGCCACGGAGATTCAGGGCGACATCATCTTTGAAAACGTAACCTTCCGCTATGAGGAGAAGGATGTGCTGAAAGATGTTTCCTTCACCATCCCTCAGGGCTCAACCTATGCCATTTTGGGTGGCACTGGCAGCGGCAAGAGTACCCTGATTCACCTGCTGGACCGGCTCTATGACCTGAATCCTGAGCAGGGACGGATTACCATCGGCGGCACAGATATCCGGAAGATCGACCGGAAACACCTGCGCAGGAATGTGGGTCTGGTGCTGCAAGAGCCTTTCTTGTTCTCTCAAACCATCAAAGAGAACATCGCCGCCACCAGACCGGAAGCAACCACCGAAGAAATTCGTACTGTTGCCGGTATCGCCTGCGTAGATGAGGCCATCACCGAATTCCCTGACGGGTATGATACGGTGGTGGGCGAGCGAGGTGTGACCCTCTCCGGCGGTCAAAAACAGCGGGTTGCCATCGCCCGGATGTTGCTTCAGGGCGCGCCGGTGATGATTTTTGACGACTCTCTGTCCGCTGTGGATGCGGAGACCGACACCAAGATCCGTCATGCGCTCAGAGAGAAGCTGGACACGGCCACCGTTATCCTCATCTCGCACCGCATCACCACCTTGATGCAGGCTGATCAGATTCTTGTACTGGACGACGGCAAGGTGTCGGATATCGGCACCCACCAGGAGCTGATTGCCCGCCCCGGCATCTACAAGGACATCTATGAAATTCAGATGAGCAGCGATGACCGCAAGCTCATTCAGGAAGGAGTAATGCACTGATGGCCGCTTTTGACGAGAAAGAATACACCAAATCCTTTGATCTGAGCATTTGGAAGCGACTCTTGCCCTTCCTCAAATCTTACCGCTGGGCATTCTTCTGGATGATTCTCTTTAACCTCCTGACGGCGGCAATTGATGTTGTCCTGCCCCTGTTCCAGCGATATGCCATCAATAACTTTATTGAACCCGGCACCTTAGAGGGACTTATCCCCTTTGTTCTTGCTTATATCCTGGCCATTGTCCTTCAGTCTTTGTCTGTCGTGGCCTTTGGGCAGAACTCCATGGTGATCGAGATGAACTTTGGCCGGGATATGCGTCAGTCTCTCTTTACCCATTTGCAAACTCTGTCTTTCTCCTTCTACAATGTGACCCCGGTGGGCTATCTGTTGTCCCGGGTCATGAGCGACACCAACCGGATTGCCGCCATGATCGCCTGGAACGTGACGGACATTCTCTGGGCGCTGTTCTATGTGGGCGGCACGTTCGTGTCCATGCTGTTGCTGAATTGGCGGCTGGCGCTGGTGATCATCCTGATTGTCCCGGCTATTGCAGTGCTGACTGGCTACTTCCAGGGCAAGATTCTCCACTGGAACCGGAAAATCCGGAAGATGAACTCCAGAATTACCGGCGCGTTCAATGAGGGCATAACCGGCGCAAAAACCTCCAAAACCCTGGTCATCGAAGAACAGAACAATGAGAGCTTCCGGGAGTTAACCAAATCCATGCACGATTCCGGCATTCGTGCCGCCCGGCTCAATGCGGTCTATATCCCTCTGGTGCTGTTCTGCTCCACGGTGGCGGTGGCCATTGTCCTGCTGCGTGGTGGCTACATGGCCATGGACAGTGTGCTGGAAATTGCCACACTCTCCACCTTTACCGCCTATGCAGTGGGTATCTTTGAACCCATCCAGATGACCGCCTCCAACATTGCCGAGTTCATCTCTCTGCAGGCTTCCATCGAGCGGGTAACCGACTTGATGAGTCAGGAGCCTCAGGTCTGCGATAGTCCGGAGGTCACAGAGAAATACGGTGATGTTTTTACCCCAAAAACCGAAAACTGGGAGCCACTCAAAGGTGAGATTGAATTCCGGGACGTAACCTTCCGCTATCCTGACGGAGGCGAGAACGTACTGGAACATTTCTCCCTGAAGATTCCTGCCGGCACAACAGTAGCCATTGTGGGCGAGACCGGCGCGGGCAAGAGTACACTGGTGAATCTGGCTTGCCGGTTCTTTGAGCCTACCTCCGGACAAATTCTCATCGACGGTGTGGACTACCGTGAGCGCAGTCAGCTTTGGCTCCACTCCAACATTGGCTATGTCCTGCAGAATCCCCATTTGTTCTCCGGCAGTGTCCGGGAGAATATCCGCTATGGCCGTCTGGAAGCCACGGACGCCGAAGTTGAGGCGGCAGCCCGGATTGTGTCTGCCGACACGGTGGTCAGCAAGCTGGAGAAGGGCTGGGACAGCGACGTGGGTGAAGGCGGCGACCGTCTCTCCACCGGTGAGAAACAGCTCATTTCCTTTGCCAGAGCGGTTCTGGCCGACCCCAGAATCTTTGTGCTGGATGAAGCCACTTCTTCCATCGACACCCAGACGGAACAGCTCATCCAAAATGCCATCGACCACCTGCTGAAAGATCGTACCTCCTTCCTCATTGCCCACCGCCTGTCCACCATCCGCAAGGCTGATTTGATTTTGGTGGTGCGGGATGGCAAGATCGTGGAGCAGGGTCAACATCTGGAACTGCTGAAGCGGGGCGGCTACTACCATGACCTGTACAGCAAGCAGTTTGCCGAGGAAAATGCCGCCAAGATTCTGAAGCGCAACTAAGCCATACTGCAACCGAAAAAGCCCCGGACAACGCCAAAAGTCGGCAAGTCCGGGGCTTGATTTTGCTTATAACCGGATTTCCTCCGGGAAGGCTTCTTTGCGCATAATGCCCCACATCTTGTCAATGTAGGCCAGCGTATAGAAGTTTTCATAATAATGGTAATAGAACGCACCCTTCAGCGTCATGGCGTATACCCCATCTTGCTCCGTCACAAAGCCAAGCATTTTTGCCAGCCACAGTTCAAAGCCATAAGCCCTGCGCAGAGGCACACCGAAAAACTGCTGAAAGTCCTCACCGGATACCTTGGTGCTGTATGCCATCCAAAACAGATAGTAAACCATTCTTTGGTGTCGGGTGAATCTCAGAGTCAGTGAAGTGGGCAGTTTTCCGGCATCAATACGATTAATGTACGCATCTACAGAGAAGGTATTGATTTTGAACTGATCACGCAGGAGCGTGGTTGCCGAACACCCAAAGCCCAGAAAGTTATCCCGGGTCACGGAGGAATAGCAGGACTCCTGACCGGAATGGAAAGTCCAGATGGAATTGCGCCCATATCCTTTGGAGATGCAGTAATTGGTGATGTCGTCCAGCAGTTTCCGCTTCTCCTTCTTCCCCATCGCCGGGACATTGCCCGGGGTAAAGGTGAAGTCAATAAAGGGGTAGATCGCCACGTGATTTACACCGGTAGCAAACGCCATATCCACATCCTGCCGCAAGTCCTCAAAAGTCTGGCCGGGCAGGGCAAAAATCAAGTCCATAGAGACGGTCTCAAAGGGTACCGTCTGCAGTGCAGTGGCCATGGATGACAAATCCACCATATTTCGCCCCAGAATATGCTGGTATTTTTCCCCAAAAGACTGGATACCAATGCTGATTTTGGTAACTCCGGCTTCTTTCAGGGTGGTCAGCACCTCCACCGTCACATTGTCCGGGTGCAGTTCGACGCCAATACCCTCCGTGATGACAAAATGCTTCTCCAGAGCGTGGATAATCTCCCCCAGACGTTCAGCCACCAGAGCAGGTGTACCGCCGCCAAAGTAAAGGCTGGTGACGGTCTTTTTCTCTGCCTGATTGGCGGAAACCAAGTCAATCTCCCGCAAGAGAGTATCCACATACCGGTTGCACCGCTGGGCATCATAAAGCTCCTTGCAATAGGGGCAAAAATGGCAGATTCTCCGGCAGAAGGGAATATGGACATACAGCCCCAGACCATCACAGTCTATGTAGGGCAGTTCCTGATCATATTCGTTCTTAAAGGTGAAGGGCTTAACCCCACGGGTAAGCCACATTCTGGTCAACGTTGTTATGATACTCATGGGTCAAATGTACTTCAAATAGGTTCTCATCATCTCAAAAATAACCTTCAGATTCCCCCGGAACAACAGGGTATACTCCGCCACAAAGAAATAGCCACACTTTTCGCACAGTCCGGGGACATGGATACACCGCCCGCAGGTGCTGAGTTCACCATTCTCCATGACCACACACTGGTGGCATGGTGTGGGGAACCGATTATGAATCAGATACGGGAAGGCGCTTTTCAGATTGAAGACCGGTGCGCCCTCTTTCATCATTTGGGAGATAACCTGACAGCACCGGGTCTTGTCCTCCACGGACAGCGCCAAATCCTGGGTATCCGGATAAGGTGTGTGGAAGTTAAAGGACACCGCCCGGATATTTCTGGTGTCCCGGGCAATCTGACAAACCTGCCGCACAGCATCTTTGTTGATTTGGTTAATGGCCATATACAGACAGATGTTGTCCGAGGTTGCATGGGCGATGTTGTGCATAATGGTATCAAAGGTATCCCCACGGACGGCATTATGTCTCTCTTTGTCGCCATCAAGGGATAAGAGAATCAAATCAGCTTCCGGCAAATCCAGTGAAAATGTACCGTTGGTCACCACGTTCACAATTAAGAATCCCATTTCTTTGGCCTCAATCACCAAATCCCGGAGGGTTTTATCCTGACTGCGCCAAAGAAAGGTCTCACCGCCACAAAAGAACAAAATCCGCACGCCCATCCGGTATAGTTGCTCCATCTCACCCCTGATTTGCCGGTAAGGATGAACTACAGCCGTAATGTTATTGACAGAGCAGTGTTTACAGGACAGATTGCACTTGTCCGTGAGAATAATCGTTCCCAAAATGGGTGAGTTCTTCCGGAATAAAATGGTTTTCAAACCAAACGCTGCAAAATGAACGAAGGAAGACAGGTTCATATTCTACCTCATACAACCAAAAAGACCATCAAAAGTGGTAGTCCGGGAAGATTTTCCCGATAGCGGCACAGGCGGCTTCCTGCTCGGCCCGCTTTTTGCTGCTGCCTTCCCCTTCGCCCACAACAGCACCATTAAGCAGAACCTCAACGGTGAAGACCTTGGCATGGTCAGGTCCGGTCTCACCGGTCAGCCTGTAGTGAATCTGCTGGTTTTTCTGTTGTTGAACCAACTCTTGAAATCTGGTCTTATAGTCCACGTTGCGGGGACGCTCCGCAGGGACATCCGTAAGAATCAGCCGCTGAATCATATCTGCCGCCGCGCCAAAGCCGCCATCCAGATAGGTCGCTGCCAAAATGGACTCCACTGCGTCGGCAAGAATACTGGCGCGCTCGCGACCTCCCCCCTGTTCTTCACCATGACCGAGCAACAAATGCCGCCCCAGAGAGAGCCGGTTGGCAACTCTGGCCAAAGAATTCTCGCAGACCATATCCGCACGGATTTTGGTCAGTTCGCCCTCAGGCCGATTAGGAAAAGTTCGATAAAGGTATTCTGCCGTCACCATACCCAGAATGGAATCGCCCAGGAATTCCAGCCGCTCATTGCTGGCCAAGGGGTCTCTCCATCTCTCGTTGGCATAAGAACTGTGGGTCAGCGCATTTTGGAGCAGGGTAATGTTATGGAATTGATAGCCCAGAGCTGTTTCCAAGTCTTTAATCATACCTCGCTATGCTCCTTTATTGCTGACAGTTGACGCAATGCGTTCTCCAGGTCTTCAGCAATGGGGCGCTGAGCAGCCTCCATCGCCTGCCGGATGGCACTGCGGAAAGCTCTGGCATCGGAGGATCCATGGGCTTTGATCACCGGCCTGCGGATACCAAAGAGCTCCGTGCCGCCCACTTCCCGATAGTCCATCATGGCCATCAGCTTCTTCATTTCCTTCTTGCAAAGCAGTCCACCAATCATGGTCAGCAGGTTCTTCTTAAACACCCGCTTCACCAGAGAGCCCATGAACATGGCAGTTCCTTCAATAGACTTCAGCAGGACATTGCCGGAGAAACCGTCACAGACCACCACATCCACACCACCCAGAAGCACATCCCGCCCCTCAACATTGCCGATGAAGTTGATGATGCCAGCCTGAGAAGCCTCTGTCAGAAGGGCGTGGGCTTCTTTATGCAGAGGAGTACCCTTGGAATCCTCTGCGCCATTGTTCAGAAGGCCTACGCGGGGGGAAGGATTGCCGGTAGCTTTTCCCATATAAAGCGAACCAATCACACCGAACTGAAGCAAAAACTCAGGGGTGCATTCCGCGTTGGCACCGCTGTCGATCAGCAGAGTCTGTCCACCGGCTTTGTTGGGCAAAACGGGACCAAATGCCGCACGGCGTACACCCTTGACCCGCTTGACCAGCAGGGTTGCGCCGGTCAGCAGAGCACCGGTATTGCCTGCAGAAACAAACGCGTCCGCCTGCCCGTCTGCGAGCATTTTGAGACCGACAATCATGGAAGAATTCTTCCGCTTATGAATCACCGAGGTGGGGTCGTCGTGCATATCCACCACATCGTCGGCGTTGGCGATTTCCACACCCTTAGGCAGGTCAGTGATGCTGTGTTTACCCATAACACTGAGGATTTCTTCGCCACGGCCAACCAGTGTAATTTCTACACCAAATTCCCGATGGGCTTCCAATGCACCCAAAACAGTTGCCTCCGGCGCATGATCGCCGCCCATGGCATCGAGAATAATCTTCATGGTGTCACACCTTTCTATGTTTGTTAAATTCCTGTTGTAATGACTGCATCCAGAGCCTCAAGCGCCCGCTGTGCAATCACCAGATTCTTCTGTGCCTTACCCTTGATCCGCTGGTTCAGGGGAGCAATAATGCCAAAGTTCACATTCATCGGCTGGAAGTCCCGAATGGACTCGTCGCAGACATACAGCGCCAGCGCACCAATTGCCGTCTCCTTGGGGAACTGGGGTGGCTCTTTCCCCTGAACTTTCGCAGCCATGGCAATTGCCGCCAAACATCCGGAGGCAGTAGACTCTACATAACCCTCAACGCCGGTCATCTGCCCGGCGAAAGCCACCAGCGGATTTCTCCGGTCAGCATAGAACCGATCCAGCAGCTTGGGTGACTGGAGGAAAGTATTGCGGTGCATGACACCATACCGGGTGAACTCCGCATTCCTCAGGGCAGGAATCATGGAGAATACCCGCTTCTGTTCCGGGAACTTCAGGTGGGTCTGGAAGCCAACGATATTATAAACCGTGCCGTCTGCATTGTCCTTCCGGAGTTGTACTACGGCATAGGGCTCTTTCCCGGTTCTGGGGTCTTTGAGTCCCACCGGTTTCATGGGGCCATAGCGGAGGGTGTCATACCCACGGCGAGCCATAACCTCCACAGGCATACAACCTTCAAAGACATTCTTGTCCTCAAAGCCGTGGACTTCAGCCTCCTGCGCCGTAATCAGCGCATGATAGAAGGCGTCATATTCCTCTTTATCCATGGGGCAGTTAATATAGTCCGCAGTACCCCGGTCGTACCGGGAGGCAAACCAGGCAGAGTCCATATCGACAGACTCAAAGGTCACGAGGGGGGCGGCGGCGTCAAAAAAGTGGAGATAGTCTTCCTGTCCAAAATAGGCACCAATGGCATCAGACATGGCATCACTGGTCAGCGGACCGGTGGCCACAATTACCGGGCCTGCGGGGACTTCCGTCACCTCGCCGGAAACCACGGTAATCAGAGGATGTGCGTTAATCTTGTCGGTAATCCACTGGGAGAACCCCTGCCGGTCCACCGCCAGACAGCCACCGGCTTCAACTCTGGTAGCATCTGCGGCAGCCATAATCAGGCTATCGAGACGGCGCAGTTCTTCCTTCAACAGGCCCACTGCATTCTCCAGTCTATCGCCTCTCAGAGAATTGGAGCATACCAACTCGGCATAGGTATTGCTGTGGTGCGCAGGACTCATCTTCACCGGTTTCATTTCATGCAGTCTGACGGGGATGCCCCGCTTGGCCAACTGCCATGCCGCCTCGCAACCGGCAAGCCCGGCACCAATCACTTGTACTTCGGTCATGGATTATTCCTCCTTCTTCTTTTTGGAGGTACGACCCTTCTTCTCGCCATCCGTGGCCGTCTCCTTTGCGGCGGCTGTCCTGGTGGCGGATTTCTTCGTGGTCGTCTTCTTCTCTTTGGTGGTATTGTCGGTCTTTGTTGCTGACCGTTTGGTGGTTTTGGGGGCAGACTCGCCTTCGGCTTCGGGTGCAGGCGTTGCCGTCTGCCCATCTTCTTGTGCAGGCTTTTTCTTGTAATACCCCCGCTGGTCTTCCGGCAGGAAGTTGGCGCACTGCTCATTGATACAGAAGGGCTTCTTTCTGCCCCTGCCGGACTTCTTAAAGAGTGTCTGACCACAGGTGGGGCAGTCGAACTCAGTGGGAACATCCCAGCTCATAAAGCCGCAGTCCGTGCCGGTCTCGCAGCCATAGAAAGTGAATCCCTTCCGGGATTTTAACTTCAGCATACCGTGACCGCACTTGGGGCATCTGCCGGGCATCCGCTCTACCAAAGGCTTGGTGTTGGTACACTCCGGGAAGCCGGGGCAAGCCATAAATCGGCCAAACCGGCCAATCTTAATCACCATATTCCGTCCGCAAATCTCGCAGACTTCGTTGGTGGGTTCGTCAGGAACTTTCAACCGCGTACCTTCCAATGCCTTTTCTGCATCCAGGAGTTCCTTACTGAATCCGGCATAGAAGTCCCTGAGAAGTTCCTTCCACTGACGGCATCCCGCTTCCACATCGTCGAGCTGTGCCTCCATGTTGGCAGTAAACTCCACATCGATGATATCATTAAACCGGTCAATCATAAGCCCGGTGACCACTTCACCCAGCGGGGTGGGTGTCAGTCGCTTGTCAATTTTAATGACATAGTCTCTGTCCTGAATGGTAGAGACGGTGGCTGCATAGGTTGAGGGCCTTCCAACACCCTTTTCCTCCATCGCCTTGACCAGCGTAGCCTCGGTATACCGGGCAGGAGGCTGAGTGAAATGTTGGAGTTTTTTAATCTCCCGGATAGAGGCGGTGTCACCCTCACACAAATCCGGCAGAGGCGAACCCACCGCTTCGGTTTCCTCGTCTTTGCCTTCCTCGTAGACAGCGATGAAGCCAGGGAACGCCAGACTCTGGTGAGAGGACTTAAAGGTGTGACCGGCGCATTCGGTATCAATAGAGACAGTGTCATAGACCGCATCCGCCATCTGTGAGGCCAGGAAGCGACTCCAAATCAGCTTGTACAGCCGGTACTGGTCTCTGGTCAGAGAGGATCGGATAGCTTCCGGGTCGAGCTCCACCCGGGTGGGGCGGATGGCTTCGTGGGCATCCTGTGCTCCGGATTTCGTTTTAAACTGGTGGGGTTGACCGTAATAGTAGGCATCGCCATAGCGGTAGCGGATAAAATCTCTGGCCGCATGGCAAGCCTCGTCAGACAGACGCAGAGAGTCTGTACGCATATAGGTAATCAGACCGATTGCGCCCTCCCCTGCCACGTCTACACCTTCATAGAGCTGTTGGGCGATAGACATGGCAAATCTGGGGGACATATTCAGTTTCCGGGACGCCTCCTGCTGTAAGGTGGAGGTAGTGAAGGGGGGAGAAGCCGTGCGTCGCTTCTTGGCCTTTTTCACATTGGTGACGGTGAAGACCTGTCCGGTGATGTCCCGGATGACGGCATTGGTTTCTTCTTCGTTGGCCAGTTCCCGCTTCTTGGTCTGCCCATAGTAGTGGGCAACAAACGAGCCGGGCTTGCCGATCCGGTCAAGAGACACATCCAGCGTCCAGTACTCTCTGGGTTGGAAGGCACGAATCTCATTTTCCCGGTCGACCACCAGACGGGTTGCTACAGATTGTACCCGTCCGGCAGAGAGTCCTCTGCGGACCTTCTTCCACAAAAAGGGGCTAAGCTGATAACCAACAATCCGATCCAGAATCCGGCGAGCCTGCTGGGCATCCACCAGATTATAGTTAATCTGTCTGGGGTTGCGGATGGACTCTGCAACCACCTTCTTGGTGATCTCATTAAAGGTGATCCGTCTGGCTTTTGTCGCAGGAACTTCCAGCAACTCCTGCAGATGCCAGGAAATGGCCTCCCCTTCACGGTCCGGGTCAGTTGCCAGATAGACAATATCCGACCGATCCGCCTCTCTGCGAAGGTCTGCGATAATGTCCTCTTTGCCGGGTACAGGGCGGTAATCCGGGGCAAAATCATGCTCCAAATCCACACTCATTTTACTCTTGGGCAGATCCCGCAAATGACCCATGCAGGCTTTAACGGTATAGCCCGGGCCCAAATATCTACCTATCGTCTTCGCTTTGGATGGCGACTCCACGATGACAAGACTTGTTGATTCTTTTGACATGAAATCCTCCATACTGTTTTGCCCAACACTTAGTCAGGCAGAGAATAGTATTTACCGGGATGACGGCGAAGCAACCCCTTCATCTCCAGCAAGGTAAGCGTCGCCAGAACACGGTTCGCCGGGAGACCGGATTCCGCAATAATCTGATCCACCTGCTTCCGCTCTGCGGTTATGCGCTCGGCAACTACCCGTTCATCTTCAGACAGGTCAGCAGGCAACTCTCGAGGCGCTTTATCTTCAATATACGCATTTTTCCCGGACTTGTCAATGATTTTATCTTTATCAGTAGCAAAAGTTTCTGCTTGGGGAGCACAAGTGCGGCGATGCTCCGGTGGGACATAGATTTTTCCGACCATCCACAAGGGAACAAAATTGCCTTTCAGTGCTTCGTCCAAATCGATGCCACCATTCCAATGATGAACCTTATTGGGGAACATGGTCTCATATTCCTGCATGACATCCCAAGCGAAGCGGACAGATTTAGCTCCCCCGGCAATCAATTCATTACAACCGGCACTGGAATAAGAGTCCACATTACCGGGCACAGCAAAAACATCTCTCCCCTGCTCAATGGCATGGTGCGCTGTAATCAGTGCGCCAGCGCGCAGGAGCTTCAACCACCAGGACGCCACAGGACAGGCCGCTGATGAGTCGATTGCGCTTGTGGAATACCTGCGGAGTGGGTTTGCTTCCCGGGGGATACTCCGAAAGAACACATCCTCTGGACTCCAATTCCCGTCGAATATCCCGGGAACCTGCCGGGTATTCAATATCTACGCCGCAAGCCAAAACGCCTACAGCAGAATTGCCGGACATCAATGCGCCGTTGGTGGCCATGGAGTCAACACCAATTGCCATACCGGATACCACCAGACCGCCACACCGCGAAATCTGGAAACCCAGAGTCTGAGACATCTTGCAACCATAGATCGATGGTTTTCTGGTGCCGACAACGCCAATGGCGGCTTCATGATCAAAGGCAGGCAGGCAGCCCTTATAATACAGCACCATAGGCGGATCAACAATATTTCGTAATCGCTCCGGGTACGCCGCATCATTGAAGGAAACAATATGAATACCATACATCCGGCAGGTGGTAATGATTTGCTCTGCATGATCCGTGGACTTGTCGCAAAGTACCTCAATCTCCTTATTCCGGATTTCCGGCAAACGACGATAGTCCTCCTCAGTGGCGATATAAATGGCCTCGATATCCAAAAATGTCCTGACCAGCTCTGCCGCAATCTTTTCCCGAAGACCTTGCCGGGTGGCCAACCAGACCCAATGTACCAACATATCCAACACCACTCTCTGTCTATAATTTAACTTCCTAGTTTTATCTGCCACATAACAATCGTTGCCGCTATTGCCGCATTCAGGGATTCGCAGCGGGGATTCATGGGAATAATCAATTCCTGATTGCAGTTACGCAGGAACAGATCGCTTACCCCTTGCCCCTCACTGCCGATAACAGTCGCAAAACTGCCGAGACGCACCTCACGGATGTCCCGGGAGGCAGGCGAGAGGACAGTTGTTGCCAAATCAATCCCGCTGATGCGACACTGGTTCAGGATTTCCTCGGGTTCGATGCACACAGGTTGCGTGCGGAATACAGCCCCCATGGAAGCTCGCACCGTCTTCCAGTTGTAGGGGTCAGCACAACCGCCGGTAAGCACAACGGGAATCTCCAGAGCATCGGCAGTGCGCAGAATCGTCCCTAAATTGCCCGGGTCCTGAATGCCGTCCAAAATCAATGTTCCTGGTGTGATGACAGATGGCCTTTCCTCCGGGATTCTGCAAAGAAATACCGCGCCCTGTGGGGCTTTCATGGGAGAAACAGACTCCATTACATCCTCCGGCACACGGTATATCCGGACATGGTCAGGGATATTCTCCACATCCACGCTGTCTGTAACCACAACAGTATCCAGCCCATTACACCACCGGACAGCTTCCTGCAAGAGTTTTGTCCCATCGCTGACATACAGTCCCGACTCCTGCCGAGCCTTCCGGGAATTCAGAAGTTTGCGGATATGCTGGATCAGGGGGTTCTTTCTACTGGTAATCGTTTCGATTCTCATTTTTTCTGCACCACCGACAATGCCCGGTATTCACCCAGTGCCACAATGATATCCTCCGCATCAATAACCCGGTCTGCGGTAAAAGACACTTCGATCTCATCCCCCTGACGAATTGCCAAAATGTTGACACCCATCTTCGCCCGGACATTGAGTTGCCGGAGTGTTTTACCCACCCATTCTGCAGGAGCGCCAAACTCCAGAATACCATAATCCCGGGAGAGTTCAATATACTCCATCACATTGGAACTGCACATCCCCTGTGCCAGCTTGTTGGCAAACTCCCACTCCGGAATGACCACCCGATCAACGCCAATCTTCTCCAGAATTTTCCGGTGGTTGGCATCCTTGGCTTTGCAAATCACCTGTGGCACACCCAGTTCCTTCAGGTTCAGCGCAGTCAATACGCTTGCCGCCATATCTTCTCCAATGGCAACAATGGCGCAGTCCATATTGTGCACCCCCAGCGCCCGGAGAACACCGGAGTCTTGCGCATCACCAACCACCGCCTGGGTGACATGGTCTGCGATATGTTGAATTCGCTCCGGCGAAGCATCCATAGCCAACACTTCGTTGCCCAGCTCACTGAGCCGTTTGGCCAGTTGCAGTCCAAATTGTCCCATACCAATTACAGCATACGTTTTCACAACCCTGCCTCCTATCCAATCAATAGCTTTGTTTCCGCATAGCGGAATCGTTCTTCAGCCTGATTTCCCATGAGGAAGCCCAGGCTGAGGGTTAAAACACCCACCCGCCCAAAATACATAAAAACAATCAGAAGTATCTTGGATGCAGTGTGTAACATCGGGGTTATATTTGCCGTAAGGCCAACAGTTGCCAAGGCTGACGCCGTTTCATATATGGCATCGATAAAGGGAACACCGCTGTTAGCCGTTAGGAAAACAGCTCCGGCAAAGCAGAGCGAAATGACCGTTACCGTCAGGGACATGGCATCGGAAACCTGGTTTCGGTTGACGGTGCGCTTCATCAGTCTGACCTGGCTGTGGCCACGGGCACTGGAAATGGCAGCCATCATCAGCACCAGTACCGTTACCGTTTTAAGGCCACCGGCAGTAGATCCGCTGGACCCTCCGATGAGCATCAGCACCACGCCGGTCGCCTTAGTGGATTCAAAAAGTGCGCCCTGATTCAGTGCGGCAAATCCAGCAGTCCGGAAAGTCGTGGACTGAAAAGCGGATGCCAGAATTTTTTCGTGCCAACTCATCGTGCCCAGGGTATCCGGATTGTTCCACTCAAAACATCCAACGAGCACCGTACCCACCAAAAACAGTGCCACCGAGCTGATAAGAACCAGCTTGGAGTAGACGGACAAGTGTTTTTTGCCTCGGCTGACCAACCACTGAAAGACCTCTTCCCAAACAAAGAAGCCCAAACCGCCGAGCTGAATCAAGAGCATAAGCGTAACGCAGACCACATAGTCTGTTTGGAACAGCGCAAGACTGCTGCCCGGCTCAAGCACACCAAATATATCAAACCCGGCATTACAGAATGCTGAAATTGAATGAAACAGTGCCCACTTCAGGGAAGTCCAAAATCCGTACTCCGGCAAAAAACGCAGGAGCAATACCAGTGCACCGATTCCCTCCAGAGAAAATGCGCCCACCAGAACATGCTTTTGCAATCTGACCACATCGGCGGTGTCGTTCAAACTGAAGGCTTGCGCCAGAAGCAATCTCTGCTTCATGCCCACCCGCTTGCGCAGGGTAAAGACAAAAACAGAAACTATGGACATAAAGCCCAGCCCGCCAATCTGAATCAGGCAGATAATGACTGCCTGCCCAAATCCGCTCCACTGCACATAGGTGTCTTCCAAAACCAAGCCTGTGACACAAGTAGCCGAGGTCGCCGTAAACAACGCCTTCATCGGCCCGCAACTCATCCCATCCCGGGAGGCCGCAGGCAACATCAGTAGAGCTGCACCAAGCAGAATAATGGCCGCAAAAGCCACGGCAATAATCCGGGTATTGGGCAGCCTGTTGGCACTGGAGCGTCTGAGAATTTTTCGCAAATTACCCCGATAGGACATAAAAAACCTCCATGGCACAAAGTCTGTCTCAACGACAGAGTCATTCTTTATATTCTACACCCATTATATACTTATAGCCTCATATGTGGTTACTATAGCAGATTCAAGCAGATTGCACAAGAGTTTTTTTCCATTTTTGCCTCAGTTTGGACTAAAACCATGGACTGCTTGGCAATCATTTAGAAAATTTACGAATTATCCATAGACTTTTTCATGAATATCTGTTAAAATAATCAGGCAAAACAGGAAGGAGTGAGTCCGTTGGGTAAACTCAACAATAAAATTAACCAATTTTTCTTCCGAAACCGGAAAAAGGGCATTCCCAACTTAATGTTATGGATTGTGATTGCCAATGTGCTGGTCTATGTCGTCATGCGTTCCGACCCCAGCGGTATGCTCTACCAGGCGCTCCGGTTTGACCGGCGCTTGATTCTCCAGGGTGAGGTATGGAGACTGTTTTCCTTTGCTCTCCTGGATGTCTCTTCTCAGGGGATGATTTCCGCCTTCATTCTGGCCCTTTTATACCCCCAATTGGGCAGAGCCTTGGAAAACTATTGGGGAATTCTCAAGTTTAACTGCTTCTATCTGACCGGCATTTTGTTCTCCGCGCTGGGCGGTATGCTTCTGGGTTATGCCAGTGCCAGCAGTATGCACTATACCCTGCTCCTGATTTACGCCACCTTGTATCCGGATAGTGTCTTCAGAATCTATTATATTATCCCCATCAAGGCACGTTGGCTGGCGCTGATCACTTTGGTGCTGGATCTGCTCCTGATTTTTAACGGCGACTTCCTGCCCATCTTCACCTTGATGAATTACTTCCTTTATCTGGGCAAAGACTTCATCCGAGTCTTCCCTGATGTCTGGCAGGTCAATTTCCGCCGGCTGTTCCGCAAGAAGAAGCGCGGGCCTCACACCATCCCCTATCCTAAAGCCGGCTCCTATGAAGCATCCTTCACCTCGCCTAAAGCCCCATATCACCACAAATGCACCGTCTGTGGGCGGACGGATGTTTCTAACCCAGGTCTGGAGTTCCGCTACTGCTCCCGGTGTAAGGGTTATCACTGCTACTGCATCGACCACATCAATGACCATGCCCATATCGAGTAAACCCAAATTATCCGCAAAGTCGCCCCTGCCAAGAACACGGCAAGGGCGACTCCCTTTTATTTCGCAGACAAATCCACCGGATGGCGGAGAATGGAGTATGCCGGAACAACCTGCGGAAGCTGCATCCGGAAGACCATCTGAGGGGTTCTGGGCTCATCCAGCCGCACACCGGATTCATCGGTCATGGATGGTGCTTCAAAGGCGACCGGACGCACATCGGGACCCACCAGTTCCAGCGTATCCCCGGCACGGAACTTATTGCGCAAACTCAGGGTAGCCATACCGTCAGCATCACAGTGTGTAACAATGGCACAGACCTGCCACTGCCGCAGATACCGGGAACTCTCGGTGTACTGTCCCGGGAATCCATAGTAGAAACCGGTGGAGTACACCCGGTGGGAAACATGGTCCACTTCATCCCGCCACACCGGGTCAATGTTTCTCCCGGCGGCCACATCGTCAATGACGTGACGGTACGCGCCGGTGATGATGGCGGCATAATAGGCAGATTTTGCCCGGCCTTCAATCTTGATGCAGTCCACCCCGGCATCCATCAGATCGCCCAGATGGTCAATCATGCACATATCCCGGGAATTGAGGATATACGTCCCCTGCTCGTCTTCAAATACCGGAAAGTATTCCCCGGGTCGCTTTTCTTCCATCAGCGCATATTGGTAGCGGCAGGGCTGGGCGCAGGCGCCACGATTGGAGTCTCTGCCGGTCATATAGTTGGACAGCAGACAGCGCCCGGAATAAGAGACACACATGGCACCATGGCCAAAGGTTTCAATTTCCAGCGTACTGGGGGTATTTCGGCGAATTTTGCGGATTTCCTCCAGCCCCACCTCCCGGGCCAAAACCACCCGGCTTGCCCCCAAGTCATACCATGCAGAAGCGCAGACACTATTGGCCACAGATTGCTGGGTAGAGATGTGCCGCTGGCAGTGGGGAGCATACTTCCCCGCTAAGGTAAACGCACCCAAGTCTGCCAAAATCAGGGCATCCACACCAGATGCATCCAATCGCTCCAAATGCTCAGGCAAGCAGAGCACCTCATCTTCTCTGGGCATAGTGTTCACCGTAACGTGAACTTTAACCCCCCGGTCATGGGCATACTTCACAGCAATGGGCATTTCTTCCGGCGTAAAGTTTCCGGCAAAGGAGCGCATACCGAAGGAAGTCCCCGCCAGATATACCGCATCCGCACCATAGGCAACTGCCATATGCAGTCGCTCCATATCCCCCGCAGGAGCAAGGAGTTCCAGCTTATTCATTTCAATCATCCTCCCTCAGGCTGGCCAGGAACGCCTCATGTTCTTCCTGATTTCTGGAGAAATGGTGCATACCATCCACATCCAGCGCATAGTAGTAGTAGCCCGTATCTTCCGGATTCAAAGCAGCCTTCAAGCTGTTGAGGCCGGGATTGGAAATGGGACCCACAGGCAAACCCGGATAGAGGTAGGTATTATAGGGGCTGTCGATTTCCAGGTCCTCGTAAGTCAGCGTGGCTTTCCGCTCGCCCAGTGCATACTGAATGGTGGCATCAATGTTCAGGAAGGGATAATTGGGATTGCACAAACGGTTATAAATGACCGATGCGATTGTGGCACTCTCTCCGGAGCCTGCAGTCTCACGCTCAATCATGGCGGCAATATTCACCACGTCCATTACATCCAGCGTATGCTCCTGGATATAGTCCTCACCATAGCCAAAAGCGGTCAGCTTTTGGCGCATCATCTCATTGATAAGCGTGATGGACTCCACCATATCCTCGTCAAATCGGTTGTCAAAGTTGCGAAGGAACTTCCGCAGTACCCGCTCGGGGTCGTCGGCCATATAGAAGTTATAGGTGTCCGGGAACATAAATCCCTCCAGACAGTAGGGATTCTCCCGGGCTTCTTCGCTGAGATCCTCCAGGAACCAGTAATCACTCAGGTCAATGGTTTTGGCGGCAGTCTCCAATTCCTCTACGGTACAGACTCCATTTTTCTGCAATAACTCAAAAATCTGGCGGCATTCATAGCCCTCAGGAATCATGACGGAGACTTCCGCACGGGTAGCGGAATAGCTGGTCATAGAGTTAACCAATGCCATATAGTCCAGCATCTCATTGAGCTGGAATTCGCCGGCACTGATTTTCTCTCTCGCTCCGGTAATGTCACAATAGAAGTTAAACAGGAAGGGATAGCGCACCAGGTCTGCCTCAGCGAGCTTATTGGTGATATCATCCATGGTGTCCGAGTCAGAAATGGTCACGGTTACCGGGCGGTCATCCTTGGTCAGTGCCAGAACATCGTCTGCCCACAGCCAGAGAATCCTGGCCAATGTTACCCCAAGAAAAATCACCAGAGCAACCACAATCAAACTGCTGACAAAGTGGGGAATGCCCAGCAAACCGGTGCCCTTCTTCTTGATTTTCTTTCTTCTGGGGCGTTTTCTCCGGGACTTTCTGGCTCTGGATGTGCCATACACCAGTTCATCCCCGCCTTCCGGGATTTCATCGCCGTTTTCGTCGTAATCGTCACGATACTCATCATCGCCGGCCGATATTTCTTCCGTAACGGGTATATCCTCTCCTTCCGGTGCGCTGGTAAATTCTCGTAAAATCGAATCCAGCTCCCGGTCAGCAGGGTCAGAAAGGTCATAACCTTCGATTGCAGGCTCATCCGGACCAATCTCGGGTTCAGAGGTGTCGTACATCTCCTGACCAAAATCCTCGCCATCTGCATATTTCCGATCTTTCATACATCAATCCTCCAAAATCGCCATTGAAACAGGTTGTTACATCCAGACAATTGCTTCTTTCACCTGTTGGGCAGTCTCTCTTCCCCTGAGGACTTCGACCAACTTCAGGCCAAGGGGAACGCACTGCCCTGCGGACAGGCCGGTAATCAGCTTGCCGTCAGCTACAACAACAGAACCTTCTTCCAAAACAGCACCATCCATTTGCTCTGTCCAGTGTGAATCCGGGTAGCAGGTTGCCCGCCTGCCCTTTGTCAATCCCAGCTTTGCCAGCACCACCGGAGCGGCGCAGACTGCCGCAACATAGCCGCCGTGATTCCAAACCGTCTGGATTGCCCGGTGTGCTTCATCCGCAGTCAGCAGGTTTTCAACACCCCGGCGACCGCCGGGCAGGATCAGCATTTCACAATTCGCAAAATCTGCTTCCGATGCAAGCCCATGGGTCAGCAGTTTTGTACCATGGGCGCCGGTTACAACCGCTTCAAATACACCTAGATATTCCACCTGAATCCCCGCCCGGGTCAGCAAGTCATAGGGAATCACGGCCTCCATATCCTCAAACCCGTCGCAAAGCAGAATATAAACCATAATTACTCCTCCAGACAGGACCGCACCAGCGCATAAATCTCCTCATGGATGTCTTCAACGCTCCGCATTACCCCGTCTCTCTCACAGCAGATAACTCTCCAGCCGTATTGCTCTGCCGCCTGTCTTCCGGCCGCCCGACAGGTGCGAAGGTACTCCAAATCCTGCTCATGGATGTCCGCATGGGTGTTGGTATCCTGCTCCCGCCTGCGCATCATGGTCTCAGATGCTGCTGTGGACACATCAAGATAAATCACCAGGTCCGGCTTAGGCAGACCCAGGTGCTTAAACTCCAGCTCCTCCAGCCAGTTAAAAAACGCCACTCGCTCCTCCGGGCAGACCTTTGCACCCTGATGGACCATGTTAGAGGTAGTGTAGCGGTCAGCCATCATCAGGCCACCGGAGGCATAATCCTGCCGCCAAGTCTTCTGGTAAGAGGCATAACGGTCAACGGCATAGAATGTCGAGGCGGCATAGGCGTTGACATCCTCAGGCTTGCGCCCAAACTCGCCCTTAAGGTACATCCGGATCAGGGCAGAGGATTCTTCCTGATACTGCGGAAACACCAACCGGTGAAAGGCTTTTCCTTCTAAAGTCAGCCGCTCTGTCAGCCGGGCAAACTGGGTGGATTTGCCGGAGCCATCCGTGCCCTCCAAAACAATCAGCTTACCCATTACCCTTAGCCTCCCTCATTTCTCTGCGGTGCTGCTTCTTGCAAGCCAGCACAAATTTGGGCAGGCGTATCATTCGTCCCAGTCTGCGAGGTTCTTTCAGCAAACGATAGAACCATTCTAAATTGCAGCGGATCATCCACTTGGGCGCCCGCTTCACCGCACCGGCAAAACCATCCAGACTGCCACCCAGACCAATCATCAGACCCACAGAAAGCCGGGGCGCATACTTTGCCATAAACTTCTCCTGCTTGGGTGCGCCCAGACAGACAAACAGCACATCCGGATTTGCCATCTGAATCTTCTCCACCACCGGAGCTTCGTCCTTAAAATAGCCGTCGGCGGTGCCGACAATCTTCAATCCGGGATGCTTTTTTTGGAGATTTTCTGCCGCCGTCTCGGCAATACCGGGCTTGCTGCCCAGAAGATAGAGGCTGCCACCAGTGGTCGCCAAATGCGCTGCCAGACGGTCTGCGAAGTCGATTCCGGCGACCTTGCCCTTCAGCGGTCTGCCCAAAATCTTTGCCCCAAGGACAACGCCTGCACCATCGGGTAAAACCAGAGACGCTCCATTGACAATATCCCGGAAGGCTTCATCGTGCATCGCCTCCCATACAATCTCCGCATTGGGGGTCACGCAGTAAGCACCCGCCCGCTTTGCAATCAACTGCTCCGCATGGTCAATTGCCTCATCCATGGTCACATTATGGAAGCCAACACCCATCACATCCGTCTTCATGGGGTACACCCGTCCTTTCTCTGGCGTCGCCAAACGATTCTTTGTATAGATTACCATATTTTTTTCATTTTGTCCACAGAAAACCAGATTTTTACTGCACAGACCCCTCTGTGCCGCATAAGATATCTCGAAAGCAACTTGCTTTCCAAGGGTAAGGAGGTTTTCTTATGTCCGAAACATCACGTTGCCGACCGGATGACCTGAGGGAGGCCATCAGCATCCATACACGAAAAGTCACCGACAGTTGTACGGACAAGGATTGCATTGAGGACCTGCGGGTATACCTGTGTCAGGACTCCCAGACCATTCTCGATGGTGCAGCCAGTGTCCGGGCAAGAAGTGCAGAGCTGCTTTATGCCTACATCGACGTGGAACCCGTGGCATTCCAGCGGAGTCACTACTGCATTGATATCACTTTCTACTACCGGATTTTGGCAGATACTGTCAGTGGGATGAGCCGGCCCAACACACTCTGCGGTCTGGCAGTCTTCTCCAAGCGGGCTGTTCTCTGCGGTGAAGACAGCAATGCCAAAATATTCACCAGCCGGACTCTGCTTGGTGGCACCGACGGACTCAGCCGCCGGGGCTTCAACCACCCAACCGCAGTTGTGGAGGTACTGGACCCAATGGTGCTGTCCTCCCGGGTCAGAGAGGTCTGCGACTGCCCCACCGGAGAGCCCGGTATCTCCGACCTGCCCGGGGAGATTTGCAGTTACTTCGACAATGAGCTGGTGCTCTCCGGTGAGCGCAGGCGATTGTATGTGACTCTGGGGCAATTCTCTATTATCCGGCTGGAGCGGGATATTCAGGTGGTCATCCCTACGCTGGCCTCTGCTGTCCCAACAAAGTCCTGCTGTGACCATGTGGGTTATACCGAGGATCCCTGCGATATGTTCTCCCGGATTGCCTTCCCTGTGCATGAGTTCTTCCCCAAGGGCTGTCAACCGGGTACAGACGACTGTCACGTCCAATCCGAGAGTAGCTATACCACTACTGGGGGGTAAGCTAAACAGAACCCGTCCGCCACTCAACTTAAGTCATCGATTCAAAATGGGAGTGCTTCCGGCACTCCCATTTCCATTGATTTGGTTATTCTGCCGACTCTCCACAAATGAGTTTCCAGGCCAGCGCATCGTTTTGTGTTGCCAAACTACGCAGCGTGCGGAGGCTCTCTTCGCCTTCTCCTGCGGAAGATATGGCGTTGCTGATCATATCACACAGGGATTCACCGGTGATGTCCTCAAGATTCTGACAATTGGGCTGATTCATATAGTTCATAAAGCCTTCGACCTTGGGGTCATAGGAAACCCCAACAATCGGAGTACCCTGCCCTGCCGCAAAAATCAAGGCATGGAGGCGCATAGAGAAGACCAGTTTCATATCCCGGACCAGTGCCCCGATCACAGCATGATCCTTGACCTCGGGAAGGACAACCTTGGGGCACTTCACCGCATCTGCTACGCTCTGGGTAATCTCCTGGTCTCTGCCCGGTTCAAACTGGAAGAATACCGGAGTCAGACCATGATGCTCGTACACATACTCTGCCGCCGAAGCAAACAGCTCCACCTTCTGCCTGGCAGACCCCCAGGGGCGGAGGCAGAACAGCGCATACTGTCCTTGTCTACTCATTCCGGACTCTGCCAAAAAACGCTCATACTCAGGCATTTTTTCCTCAGGGATACGCTGCAAGAGCGCCGGGTCTGCAGTTACCCGAGTATAAGGTCTGTCCACCCCCATGCGCTGCAGCTCCTGCCGGGACTCAGGGTCGCGGAGAGAAATGACATCTACGCAAGCGTTGATGATTCTTGAAGCCCTTCGGCGGTTTATCTCTCTCCGTACCGGACCAATGCCACAACCATACATCATCACTTTACAACCAAATCGATGAGCATACTTGATGGAGTGCAGGTAGAACAGTAGCGACCGGGTACTGGTGGCATCCTGAATCAAGCTTCCGCCACCACTGATGAAGAGTTTGGTGCGCTTCATGGTCTTTCTGGAATCAAAGGGGTTAAAGATAAACAAGGACCTGACCCCGTTATGAGCAGACGTCTGTCGGGGACGGCGGGACATGACACAAATGGGCATATTCCGGTCATGTTGACGAAGCTGTTGCAAAATCGCCTCAAGGATAGTCTCATCGCCCACATTGCCCTTGCCGTAAGCACCGCAAATCAGGACGCCGTCACGTCCCTCTTTCTCCCGGCGTTTCCGCTCCAGAATATCCCGGTAAATCTCTGTCTGCTGTCTGACTGTTGCCTCGGCGGAGTAGCGTTCCTCAGTCAGCGCATAGATGGCATCGCCAAGTGTCTTCCGTAAGTCTGGATTTTCAGCAACCTGAAGCATCCGCTGCGCCAGTTTTTCCACGTCTCCCGGCTCAACCAGAAAGCCGGTCTTCCCATCGTGCACGATTTTGGGGATGGCACCCACTGCCGTGGAAATGGTGGCGCAGCGCATCCGCGCCCCTTCCGGAATGGCATAGGGCAATCCCTCAGAAACGGAGGTGAGCATATTAACATCAATGGCATTGAAGAATCCCTGCATGTCCGACACCCAGCCGAGAAAAGCTACACTTCCCCGAGGGCAGAGAGACTCCGCCAGCGCAACGAGCTCAGCTTTCTGCTCCCCATCACCGGCAATCGCCAGACGGACATAGGGGCAGGACTCTCTTACCTTGGCAAAGGCACGAATCAGGGTAGGAATATCCTTCACCGGTGTCAGCCGGGCTGCAATACCAAAAACAACATCCTCCGGTGCTGTCTTAAATCCGGCTTCCTGCCAGAATTCCTCCCGACTGGGGCCGGTATACGGTGTCGAAAAGTCGATACCATTGGCGATGGTAAAGGTATAGTGGGGGTCAAAGCCGGCGCCATCAAAAAGACGCTTAAGCTGGTCAGAAACGCACACCCATCCATCCAGACCCCGCAGAGCCACCCGGTTAGCTGTACCGTAGAGCAAATCCTTGCCAGGTCTGCCCATATAATCCAGCTTAGGGTCGCTGTGCACCGTGGTAATCACCGGGATATCCACAGAGAGCTTCAGCCATCTGCCCATCAGATTGGCTCTTGAACCATGACAGTGTATCAAATCGAATTTCCGCGTTTTAATCAGGGCAAGCAGTCTTCTGCGTACCGCCGGGAAACTCATCCCGGAGAAAACCTCAGTAGGAATCCCAAGTTCAATCGCTTCTTCCGAAAACGCACCGGAAACAAAACAAGTCAGCAAAACCTCATGCTCTGCGCCTAAGCCTTTAACCAAGGACAAAACATGGGTCTTTGCGCCGCCGACATCACCGCCGGAGATGACATGAATGATTCTCATCTTCTCGCTCCTATATCTCTTTAGGTTAGGATCTTTAATCCCGCATTAAGCGGCGGCGGGCTAAGTTAATGGTACCATCCTGCATATGGTTCATCCAGGAAAGACTCTTGCCGCAACCATATGCCACACAGGAATCCGCATCGTCTGCTACAATACAGCTAATCTCCGTCCGCTCCTGAATCAGCAAATCCATACCGTAAATCTGACTGCCGCCACCGGTCAGGACGATGCCATTGCGGGAAATATCAGCAACCAATTCCGGACTTGTCTGCTCCAGAACACTGAAAATCTCGTCAATAATCTGCTTCATGGGGCGGCGCAGAGCCTCCATAGTCTCAGAGGACTGAATGGTGAATTCCTTGGCCAGTCCGGTCTTCAAATCTCTGCCCTTGGCCAGCATCCCAATATCCTCAGGGCGGGGGTAGACACAGCCAATGGTCATCTTGATTTCTTCCGCAGTCACCGGTCCAATAAGGATATTGTGCTTTCTCCGGACATAGCGAATAATGGCATCGTCAAAAGCATCACCGGCCACAGCCGCAGAGGTGGACACCGCAACGGCATCCATGGTAATGACCGCAACGTCAGTTGTACCGCCGCCAACATCCACAATCAGATGACCATCCGGGGCAGAAACATCCAGATTGGCACCCAAAGCTGCCGCCAAAGGTTCTTCAATCAGATATACTCTCCGGGCTCCTGCTTCCATGGCAGCATTGATGACTGCGCGCTCCTCCACCTCTGTGATACTGCTGGGCACACTGACGATCACTCTGGGCTTCAAAAAGGCGTGGCGAATTGCCTTACGGAAGAACAGCGCCAGCATCCGCTCCGTCATTTCATAGTCCGAAATTACGCCGTTGCGCAGCGGACGAATGGCTACCACGTTGCCAGGTGTTCTTCCCATCATATTCTGGGCAGCTGCACCTACCTGAATGATTTTACCCGTATTCTTGTCCACCGCCACCACAGAGGGTTCACGCAGGACAATGCCCTTGCCGTCAGCATAGACCAGCACATTGGCCGTTCCCAAATCCACGCCCAAATCTCTAGATAATAGTTTCATTGAATCACCCGTTTCTTCCCCGACCGGCTGCAACGCAGACGCACCGAACTTCTTTTGCCCCTGCGGCAAGGAGAGTTCTGGCACATTCCGATACCGTTGAGCCGGTAGTAATGATGTCGTCAATCAATAGTATCCGTTTCCCGGCGACAAGGCCGGGGTCTTTTACCGCATATACGCCCCGGACATTTGTCGCCCGGAGTTTCCCCTCCTCCATAGAGGATTGGGCCCGGTTATGGCGAATCTTTTTCAGGGTACAAACCGGAGATGTACCCAATACCTTACCGGCAGATTCAGCCAACAGCCGGACCTGATCATAACCGCGGCTCATCTTCCTCCGGAAACTGACGGGAACATAGGTCAGAAGGTCATAGCATCCCAAATAGGTCGCCGCAATCTTCTCCGCCAGAAACCGTCCGAAGATATGGCAATAATGCTGTCTGCCATTAAATTTATAGTCCAAAATGGCCCGCCTGACCAAGTCGTCATAGTGCCAGACCGCAGTCCACGAAGAAACACCGGCAATCTCTTTGTCCGGCAACCGAAAGACGGACAAATCCCCCAGACAGTCATCGCAGTGGTCACGCGCATCACCTTCCAGAATCCGTCCGCAGAAAATACACTTCCGGGGAAATATCCACCCCAGTAAATCCGGAAAGCCCATGGTATCAGTTCTCCTTCTGCAGTCTCAGCTTCAGCCCGGTATACCGGCGGCTTTTACGCTGATTCCCGGTCATCTCGCAGACCATTTCCTCCTGACCTACGATAATGAGCATTTTTCTGGCCCGTGTTATGGCGGTATAGAGAATGCTTCTGGTTTTTAGATTAGGCGAGCAGTTCCAGGCGGAGAGAATCACTACCGGGTATTCACTGCCCTGACTTTTGTGTACGGTCATGGCGTAGGCCAGTTCCAGTTCCCTGAGCATATCGAAGTCATACTCTGTCTCCCGATCATCAAAGAGGACGGTCATGGTCTCTGCGTTCAGGTCAATCTCCTGAATGATGCCAATGTCTCCGTTAAACACACCCATGCCCGCCTGAGTGCCATCGGTTTTCTTCCAGAGAAGGTCATAATTGTTCCGGATTTGCATGACACGGTCACCCTCCCGGAAGGTAACTTCGCCCCATTTTTTCTCTTGTTTGTCCGCAGACGGCGGATTCAATTGGGCTTGTAGCAGCGCATTCAGATTACCGGTACCGGTAGCACCCTTCCGGGTGGGAGAAAGCACCTGAATATCTTCAGGGCGAATCCCCATATTCTGGGGCAATCTGGTCTTGCACAGGGCACATATGGTCTCCGCCACTGCCTCATCCGACCGGCGGCGCATGAAGAAAAAGTCACTGTCCACACTGTGTAAATCCGGCATGACACCGGTATTGACCCGGTGGGCATTCATAACGATTTGGCTCTTTTGCGCTTGACGGAAGATTTCCGTCAGGCACACTGCGGGTATAACCCCACTGCGAATCATATCCGACAGTGGTGAGCCTGGGCCCACCGGTGGCAACTGATCCGGGTCGCCCACCAGAATCAGCCGACATTCTTTGTCCATCGCCCGGAGCAAGCTAGCCATCAGGTTGATATCCACCATGGATGTCTCATCCACAATGACCGCCCCGGCTTTTAAGGGGTTATCTTCGTCCCGGGTAAAAACCAGAAGTCCACTCCCCGGGTCAAGCTGGCACTCCAGCAGGCGGTGAATGGTGGAAGCATCTTCCCCGGTCACTTCCTGCAACCGCTTTGCCGCCCGCCCGGTAGGTGCCGCCAACAGGGTGCGTACACCCATTTGCCCATATATCTCCAGAATTCCCCGGAGAATGGTGGTTTTGCCAGTACCCGGCCCACCGGTAATGACCAGCAATTTGGATGTCCCCGCCAACCGGACAGCCAGGCGCTGCTGTTGGGAGTACTGAATTTCTCCCGCCTTCTCCGCGCCGGAAACCAGCACATCCAGATTCCTGGGGGCTTTCAATTCTGCCCTTGCCATATCCTTCAGGCGGGATTCTACATAAAGCTCATCCTCATGAAGCTCCGGCAAATAGACGATTTCAATTCCCGCCAGCCCATCACGGACAATTTTACCAGCCTCAACCAGTCTCTTGACACCCTGCCGAATCACATCGGTAGGTACAGTCAACAGCAGCGACGTTGCGCCCACCAGCTTATCCTCCGGCAAAAAGACATGCCCGACAGTCATATTATGCCGCAGTTCAAAAATCAACCCAGCTTCCACCCGCCGCTCATCGTCAGCGGATACCCCCAGATCAATGGCAAAATGGTCAACCAGATTGAAACCGGCATCCAGTCCGGGCTCAGTCAGGCAATATGGGTCAGAATACAAAATATCCATCGCCTCATCGCCCCAGAGCCGGTAAAGCCGCACCGCCAGCTCTGTAGGAAGGTGGTGCAGGCTGAGAAATTCAATCAGCCGCCGCATTCCGGTTTGCTGTCGGAATGCGGAGCCGATGTGTTTGGCTTTTTCCAGCGTAATACCGGGAACTTCTGCCAACCTCTCCGGATCACGCTCCATAATGTTCAGGGTTTCCGCACCAAACCGGTCCACAATCCGGGCGGCCAGTTTTGGACCAATACCCTTGACGGTGCGGGAGGACAGATAACTGAGAATCTCCGGCGTAGTCTCCGGCATCAGCCGTTCCAAAAACTCCGCCTCAAACTGCTTTCCATAGTTGGGATTATTGATCCACCGTCCGGTGACCATCAATCGCTCACCGGCAACCGCCAGCGGAATTGTCCCCACCACGGTCACGGTTTGCCCGGCGCAGTTCATCCGGAGTACGGTATAACCATTGTCCTGATTCTCATAAACAATCGCCGCTACAGTCCCCTGCAGCAGATCCAGTTCTTCCATGTACTTCTGCCTCTTTCTCCAATATCTGCATCAGCTCAGCTTCGCTACACAGGAATACATTCGTCCGGTAAGAAATATACTTCTCCAGCCAAAGCCGCTCACCATAGGGCAATTCCCGGTCCACAAGCAATACCGGCATCCGCAGAATTCCCATTTCTCTCAGCCAGGAACAGCTCCTGACAAATGCCTCAGTGCGGTCTGTATCTCCCTTGCGACAGAAGCGAACGCATACGCCGCCCCGCTCTGCCCCCAAAACCAAGGCGCCCAGAGTAATCCACAGAACCAGCAAAATTCCCGAAGCCTGTAAAAAGATGGATAACACTTGCCACATTCAGCACACCCCCGACCTATCTTATGCCGGGGTGCAGATATGGTTCTACCTATAATTGTTCATTTTATTTTAATCCATCGCAGGGTGCTTTGTCAAGGTCATAATGGCGGGAAAGGTCTCAGCGTAGCAAATTCCATTGTAAGCCGGGGTTGTGGCAGGCGGGAACCCTGTATTTTCCAAAAAATTCAGAAAAAAACTCAATCCCTACTTGTAAATTGGCACATTTTGGCGTATACTCTTAGCATGAGCCCAATTGACTTTTTGCAAAGAGAGGTAAGTTTATTTATGGAAACCGTAAGCATTCGGGAACTGTTTCATAACACCGCTTCCTATGTGGGCAAGTCTGTGACCGTCGGCGGCTGGGTACGTTCTGTGCGTGCCAGTAAAGCTTTTGGCTTCATCGTCCTTCATGACGGCACTTTCTTCTCCCCCCTGCAGGTGGTATATCACGATACGCTGGAGAATTTCCAGGAAATTTCCAAGACCAATGTTGGTGCCGCTCTGGTCATCACCGGTACCATCGTGGAAACCCCTGATGCCAAGCAGCCCTTTGAGATGCAAGCTGAGTCCGTGCTGGTGGAGGGTCCCTCCGCGCCTGACTATCCCCTGCAGAAGAAGCGGCACTCGCTGGAATTCCTGCGCACCATGACCCATCTGCGCCCCCGGACCAACACTTTCCAGGCCGTCTTCCGCATCCGCTCTCTGGTGGCTTATGCCATTCACCAGTTCTTCCAGGAGCGGGACTTCGTCTATGTCCACACCCCCATCATCACCGGCTCTGACTGCGAAGGCGCAGGCGAGATGTTCCAGGTGACCACCATGGACCTGCAGAATCTGCCCCGCACCGAAGATGGCAAGATCGACTACAGCAAGGACTTCTTCGCCAAGCCCACCAACCTGACTGTCTCCGGCCAGCTCAATGGCGAGACCTATGCCATGGCGTTCAAGAACATCTATACCTTCGGCCCTACCTTCCGGGCAGAGAACTCCAATACCACCCGTCACGCCGCCGAATTCTGGATGATCGAGCCGGAAATCGCCTTTGCCGATCTGGGGGACGATATGCGCCTGGCCGAAGACATGATTAAGTATATCATTGCCTTCGTTCTGGAGCGGGCACCTGAGGAAATGGAGTTCTTCAACCAGTTTGTGGATAAGGGTCTGCTGGAGCGGCTGAACCATGTTCTGCACTCCGACTTTGGTCATGTCACCTACACCGAGGCTGTGGAAATTCTGGAGAAGCACAACGCCGAGTTTGAGTATCCCGTCCACTGGGGCAGCGACCTGCAGACCGAGCATGAGCGCTATCTGACCGAGGTTGTCTTCAAGCGCCCTGTCTTTGTCACCGACTATCCCAAGGAAATCAAGGCTTTCTACATGAAGCTGAACCCCGACGGAAAGACCGTCGCCGCTATGGACTGTCTGGTGCCCGGTATCGGCGAGATTATCGGCGGAAGTCAGCGTGAAGACAACTATGAGGTACTGATGAACCGGATTCAGGAGCTGGGTCTTAAGGCTGAGGACTATGGCTTCTATCTGGATTTGCGGAAGTATGGCTCTGCCCGTCATGCCGGTTTCGGGCTGGGCTTTGAGCGCTGCATCATGTACCTCACGGGTATGGGCAATATCCGCGATGTCCTCCCCTTCCCCAGAACCGTCAACAACTGCGAACTGTAATCACCCCCATCTCCAGCTCTCCGGACTACCCGGGGAGCTGGTTTTGCTTTCACCCATACCGATGGTTAAAATCAAAATCACCAAAGTGTACAGTCTGTCTGTTCCGGTATTGACAGTTTTGTGGTATCCTGTGGGCACAACCAAAAAGGAGGTTCTATTATGACCAAAACACTGGCAGAAAACATCCGCTGTCTCCGGAAACAGCACCCCATGACTCAGGAGCAACTGGCTGAGGCCCTGGGTGTGTCCGTAGGTGCGGTACACAAGTGGGAGACTGGCCGCTCTGTTCCCAATCTGGAACTGCTTTTGTCTCTGGCTGAGGTATTCAGCGTATCCACCGATGTCCTTCTGGGCTATACCATGCAGGACAAAGACAAAGCCGCCATCGTTAACCAACTGAAAGATGCCCGTCACAGCCACAAGGCCGACGGTGCATTGGAGGAAGCGGAGCAGGCACTCCGGCGTTACCCCAATCACTTTGACATCGTATACCAGAGCGCTCAGCTTTACTATGTCCGTGCCATCACCGGAAAAGACACCGGTTTATCCCGGCGGGCATTATCCCTCTTGCGCCACGCCTGCACCCTGATTGACCAGAACACGGACAGCAATATCAGCATCCTCTCCCTGCGCATCAACATGGCCGAACTCCACATCCTGCTGGGAGAAGAAGAAATTGCGCTGGAACTGCTGAAAAAGTACAACCCCATGAACATCAACCACGGACAGATTGGCTATACCCTGGCATCTTCCTGCAACAAACCCGACGAGGCACTTCCCTGGCTGTCTGAAGCTCTGTTGAATGCCGTAGTCAACCACCACAGCATTGTCATGGGTTATGTCAATGTTTTTATGAAAAAAGGGAATTATCCGTCCGCTCTGGAGATGATCCAGTGGTATGACCGGTATTTGTCCGGCCTGCGCATTCCCGGAAAGCCCTCTTTCTTGGATAAGACAGCCGCCGCATTCCTGACCTTTCAGGCAGAGCTGTATCTAATGCTGAAGCAGGAAGATGACGCAAGGGACAGTTTGCAGAGAGCCTTTGCACTGGCCAAAGAATTTGATGATGCCCCGGATTATAGGGGAACAGCCGTCCGTTACGTCTCCGGTATCTCGCCCATGTCGGCCCACGATAACTTTGGCTCAACTGCTATGGAGGGGATTGAGAATCTGATTGCGGAGGCAGAAGTTCAGGGGTTGGTTGAGCTTTGGCGGGAGGTTTGCCGTGAAAAACAATAAAACTGAGCGAAAATTGATTAGAAACTATACGCGGCAATTCTACCATCATAATGCGTTCCCTTTTGCTCTATCCATTCTCTCCACAATCCTGATTGGAGGAATGAACCTGATTCTCTCCTGGCTGCTACAACAAATGATTGATACCATATCACAAGTTTCAGGGGCCTATTCTCTGTACCAACTCATCGGATTTACAATTGGTTGCATTCTTCTGATTGTCTGCTTTAAATCCGTTAGTTATCTCTCCCTGCCTCGATTTATGCAGAGGGCAATGGCGCAGTATAAAGCCTTTGCCTTGGCTCGGTTGGCATCTAAGTCTATATCAACCTTCCAGCAGGAAAATACCGCCGCATATCTTTCTGGTCTGTCCAATGATGCCCACCGCATCGAGACAGATTACTTAGAAAAATGCTTTACGTTAATTCATAATGCAGTCCGTTTTTTTGGTGCCGTTGTTATGATGTTGTCGTATAGTCCCTTGTTGACTTTAATTGCCATGGGTTTTTTCACCCTGCCAGTCCTTGCTGCTTTGGCCACCGGAAACCGTATAGAAAAAGCGGAAAACCGCATTTCCGAACAAAATGTACAGTTCGTCGCCATGTTGAAAGATTGCCTTAACGGTTTTCCGGTAATCAAAAGCTTTCGTGCTGAGAACAGCATGCTGAAGCTGCTTAAGGACAGAACAAACGGTGTTGAGTCAGCAAAATGCCAGAGACGCAAACTCAATACTGTATTGGGTACTTTGGGAGGTATTGCTGGTATAACGGCACAATTTGGAACTTTTCTGGCTGGTGGTTTTCTGGTTTTGTCCGGTGTAGAACTCACTGCAGGTGTGTTGTTGATTTTCATTGACTTGACAGCCGATGTCATCAATCCATTGCGTGAATTGCCAGAACTTCTTGCCAGTCGCAAAGCTGCTATCAGCCTAATCCATCGTCTTGCATCCCAGTTGGAAAGCAATCTTCCAGAGGAAGGCGATGATGTCCCATGTGTCCTTCGCAACGGAATCTCCATGGAGCAGGTATCATTTGGCTACAATGAAACCACGCCCGTCCTCCAGAAAATCAGCTTCAAATTTGAGCTAAATAAGTGCTATGCTATTGTTGGTGCATCAGGAAGCGGAAAAAGCACACTGCTCAATCTGCTCCTTGGTGCATATAGAGACTATACCGGCTTCATTCGGTACGATGAAGCAGAGCTAAAGGGTATCAACAGCGAGAGTTTGTACGACTTGGTTTCCATCGTACAGCAACAGGTATTCGTTTTCGATACAACGATCCGGGAGAATATAACCATGTTCCGGGATTTCCCCCAAGCAGAAGTAGATCAGGTTATCCATCTCTCCGGACTAAGCGAACTCATTGCACTACGGGGCGAAGATTATCTTTGTGGAGAAAATGGGTGCCACTTATCTGGCGGAGAAAAACAGCGAATCTCAATTGCCAGATGTCTTCTACGAAAAACGCCTGTACTTCTGGCTGACGAAGCAACATCTTCACTTGATCAGGAGTCCGCGCATCGGATATCCGAGACCATACTGCACCTGAACGGTCTGACGCGAATTGTTGTAACCCACGCATTAGAAGAACGGCTTCTGCGCCAGTACGACTGCATACTTGTCCTCCGTTACGGACACATTGAGGAAAGCGGAACTTTTGATCAACTAATGAGCAAAGGAGGCTGTTTTTATTCCCTTTACAATGCAGATTGCAAGAAGTCAAGCAGAAACTTCTGAGTTGATTCTCTGCGGTAGATTTCTTCTTGCAAAATGCTGAACGATTCGCTATAATCAGTCCAAAACCACAAGGAGCTCCACCCATGCTGTACCACGTCTCCCCCACCCCAAATCTCCGCACCCTTACGCCCCGCATTTCCAGCCACCACAAGCCCTATGTTTACGCCGTTGACAACCTGACCACTGCTCTGCTCTTTGGCGCAAAGAAGGATGACTTTGATTTCCTGCTGGATACAGACAGCCAAAACCGACCTGTCCTCTATGAGTGCTATCCCGATGCCTTCCGGAAGATATATCAGGGTAAAGGTTGCGCTGTATACGAAGTGGAGGGCGATGGCTTCCTTCGGAATCTCACCGGCTGGGCACCGGAGCTGGTCTGCGAAACTGAGGTTAATGTTGTGAGAGAAGTCACCATACCCGACCTCTACGCCTGTCTCCTGACGGAAGAATCCGCAGGCAGACTGATGGTGTACCGGTACAATCAAAGTCCGGAATACCGCCGGCTCATTGCGGGGCATATTGTGGACCGGATGATTCGCTTTGACCTGCTGGAGCATTTTGACCGGGTCGATATCAGGGGCGAGCTGTATTTCAGGCCCTTGATTGACGGACTCAAGGCTCTGCTGGATGGACACTTGCTCCCGGGCACCATTAGTAACAATTGCATTCACAACTGAAATGGAGAAAAATAACACCATGGAATTCAACTTTGACCTGCTTCTCGCCGGCTGTAACACCCGTTGCAAGCACTGCTATGTCAACGGCGGCCCCGGCCCCATGATGACCACAACGGATGCGCTGATGTGCATCCAAAAGCTGGACGAGCTGGCTTCCCACCTTCCTGGTACAGTCTCCTTCACCTTAGACAACGAGCCCATGAACCACCCCCATTTGGCACGGATTCTCCACGCCGCCGCCAACACATCCCACATTCAAAACCACCACCACGGCATGACCACCGGTATTGGGCTCATGCGGCGGGACGACAAAGAGAACATCATCCGCGCCTACCGGGAACACGGCTATACCCAATTTGGACTGACGCTCCATGGGATTGGCGCGCACCATGACGAAATTGTGCGCAGATCCGGCGCATTTGAGACTTTGGTGGAAACAGCCCGGTTTTTGAAGGAACAGGGTGCGCAGATTGAACTCTCCCTGATGCTGAATCGGTTTTTCTCTGTTGACCGGGAGGAGATTTCCCGTCTGCTGGATCAGCTCAGGCCGGATTATGTCTTTGGGGCGATCCCGATTTTTACCCCGCACCGGAATATGCTGGATTTTGAACCCTACCGGGCGAATCAGCAAGACATAGCCTCCCTCAGCGGCCATTTAAGTCAATGGGGGCTGGATGCTCCCGCACTGCTGGAATCCACCCTTCAGAACACGCCCAGCGCCGTCCTGCGGCATTTCCGGGAACAAGGCGACCTTGCAAGCAGGTTTAACGAACCGCAAAATGAGATGTATCTGACCATTCATCCAGACTGCACCCTCTATTACGGCAATACCGGTGCAGAAACCCGCTGTCTTGGTGACCTGCGGCATCTGGACATAGGCAAAACTGCCGACATTCTGATGCATCTTTCCGGTAACCGGGACTATGGCGCATTTTACCGCCTCGACTCCCTGCCAGACAAGAATACCCTCTGTACAGCATTAGAAGTATTGCCACAGGACTTGGTGTATGGTGACTTTGAGAGTGTTCTTTACCGGGCACTGGTGCATCTGGATATCCCTACCATTCTCCTGTACCCAACCAAATAAGCAAACATCGGCGGTCTTCCTTGTGCTGACCGCCGATGTATTTTAACTCAGATAGGTTCTGAGTGTATTGTATACGCTCTCTGGGTCCATTTCCCCAGCCCGGTAGTGAATGTGGTGGGGCTCGGCATCAAAACAGCCGTGATTCCGCACCAACATCGCCGCCACGGGAGCAGGCAGTTTCCCACCCATGCGCCCGGCAAACCGGGATTTGATGGTTTCCAGCTCAGCAGTCACCAAAATGCGGGTGGCATGGTCTGGAAGCAGGGACAGAAGATGTTTTTCCGCCATCACATAGAGGATATGCTCCTCACCGGTTGCGCCCGCCAAAAGCTGACGGAAGGCCTCCCGGGCTTCATTCTCACTTTTTGCCAGACGGAGATAATCCTTTCCGGTGAACAGCTTTGCCTGTAACTTTGTCTTGAGATAGTCAGCAAGTGTGGATTTTCCGGTGCAACTCTCTCCAAAGATACCAATGACCATAGTCATTCCCCTTTCTGCGGCTTTACCCGCCAATAGAGTCCATTTTCACGCACCATCAGCCCTTCTCCAATCATATCCCGGCGGATGGTGCAGAAGTCATCGTGGAAGTCAGCAATGATGATATTCACCTCACGTTCCGTATAAACCCGGTCAAAGGCAAAGGATTCCGCAATGACTTCCAGAATAATCCGCTCTTTCTTCCGCTGGGCTGGGATTGACTTCAGCTTGCCATACTGAAAGAAACTGCCAATTACCCTCTGCCGATAGTCCTCGTCCCGTTGCGCCTGAAGAAGGGCTTCATCAGACTTCTCCTGAAGGATAGACAGGATACTGGTTTCAAATACCGACTTGCACAGGGTATATTTGGTGTAATACTGATCCTTGTAAGACGTTACAGCCCCTGCATCGGCTAGCTTCTTCAAGTGGAAGGAAATGGTGGGCGGGGTAAGTCCCAACCGCTCCGCCAGTCGCTCCACATCCATATCCTCAATAATCAGGGACTTAAGAATCTGCAATCTGGACTTATCTGCCAGGCACTTAAATAACCGAATGGCTTCTGTTTCGTTCATGCTTCACCCTCCCAAATCCGTAAAAACTGCGCCTGAATTTCCTCTGCCGTGCGCATCTTGGTCTGCTCAATGGCACTGCGTTTCAAATCCCGGTGCTCGTCTGCCAAAGTCAACGCCTGCACCCAGTTGCCAGTGATTTCTCCATACTTTTCCAGAAAGACTGCCTTTGCCTGAGTCAGATCTCCACCGGCCAATTTGATGCACACCGGAAGAATCGTCCGGAATATGCCATATACATTGCTCTGGATTTTCAGAAATGCCGCATCGGTGGA